>JAHFGY010000115.1 GCA_023247195.1 Candidatus Omnitrophota bacterium
ACAAAATGGGCCGCGGCCACGCTTTCGGCATCCATGAGGCGCTGGATCAAACCGGCGCGATGCTCGGACCGCTTCTCGTCGCTGCCATGATCTTCTTCGGGAAGGGTTACCGGGCAAGTTTTGCGGTATTGGCCATTCCGGCCGTGCTGGGACTCGCAATGCTGGTAGTTACCTGGAACTCCTATCGCTCGCCGGAAAAACTATCCGGCCACGCGCCGGAACTGTCCACCAAGAATCTGCCGCGCTCGTTCTGGTTGTTGATCGCCGGCGTCGGCTGCCTGGCTCTCGGCTACGCGGACTTTGCGCTCATGGCTTTCCACTTTAATCGGCATGGCGTCCTCAGCGCTGCCTGGATACCCGCTTGCTACGGCATCGCCATGGGCGTGCAAGGCCTGTCGTCGTTTCTGTTCGGCCGATACTTCGACCGCTGGGGCGCGAAATCGCTGCTGCTGGCGGCGGTGCCCGCGATCGCCTTTGCGCCGCTCGCGTTTCTCGGCAGCGCGGCGTGGGCATTTGCCGGCGTTGCGCTGTGGGCTATCGGGCTGGGCGCGCAAAGCACGGTCATGAAAGCGCTCGTCGCGGAAGTGGTCAGCGCGGACCGGCGCGGCTCGGCTTACGGCATGCTCAATTGCGCGTACGGCGCGTTGTGGTTTGCGGGCAGCGCCAGCATGGGCTGGCTGTATGATCGATCTCTCCTCGGTCTCGTGATTTTCTCGGTCGCGGCTCAGGCCGCCGCCCTTCCCGCGCTCTTCTCGCTTACCCGAAAAAACGGGTGACAGGCCTGCGCAAGCGCCTGTCACCCGCTATCTAACTCTTCGAACCGATCGCTGGTGCTTAGACCGTCTTTACTTTCGGGCCTAGCGCGATCGCGATCGTTAGGAGGAAGCTAGTCTGCGCAAAATGAAGCAGCGCGTATGCGTCCATTCCTCCTATGGATAGCACCGATAGCTTCGTCGCTACCCCCAGTACCAAACTGACCATGCCTAGCAACAGCGCGAAGTGTGAGATCGTTTTCATTTGAGTCCTCTCCTGTCTTTAGGTGCGGCTAAGGCTGGCATCCTCGCTCTCTTACTGTGAAACGCCAACACACTAACCACCTCCTTTAGATAGAGAGCGCTCCCCGTGGCAAAGCGCGCCGCCTCAAGCTCGGCACGCCAAGCTGGCTATCTACGTCATAGCTACGGGAACTTTTCTCTACACTAAGTATACCATATCTCCTTTATTTCAAGATTGATCTGAACTATAGAAATACCTATTAGGTATTTAGCTTTGCTGGCGATTCGGACCGGTTCATCCGCCTGGTCTCGCAAAAAATGATGTTTTTCTGCCACTTTTTCGCTGTTTGCACGTCTTAATAGTGAGAGTAGGCTAGTGTGGCTCAAGGAAAATAACCCCTAACAGGAGGTAAGCGATGAAGCATCCACACGGGAAGATGGCCACAGCTGCGCTGGCGGGACTCATCGGGCTGTCCTTTACCCTTGCCCCGCAATTGGCGTTTGCGGATTGGGAGAAAAACGTGGATAAGAGGGTCGAGCGGATGACCGAGCACCTTACCCTTACCCCGGATCAGATAACGCAGGTCCGCGCCATCCTGGAAGCCGAGAAGGAAGCGATTAAACAAAAGAGAGCAGAATCGGAACAGAAGATTGTCGCGATCCTCACTCCCGAGCAGCAAGAAAAGCACAACAAGATGCTCGAAAAGATGAAGGAAAAGAAAGACGAGAAGCACGAAAACACCGGCAATTGAGCAGGACGTCTCTCCTAGCGAGTAAATGAGCGCGCCGAGAGGCCTTCCCTAGCCTCTCGGCGCTTCATGCCAACCGCGCTGCATCGCAGACCATCCGCATGACAGAATCTTCGGCCGACGATACCCTCACCATCCAGCGCGTCCATGCGGGCGAAAAAGACGCCTTTGCCACACTTGTGCGAAAGTACGAGGTGCGGGTGCGCGGCTATTGTATGACAACCCTCCGGGACGCTGCGCTAGGCGAAGACGCGGCTCAGGAAATTTTCCTCAAAGCTTATCAAGGGCTGAAGGCCTTCCACGGTGATTCTGCGTTCTCATCCTGGCTTTACCGGATCACGGTCAATCATTGCCGGGACGTGCTGCGAAAAGCGTCCCGCCGCAAAAGCGAATCGTGGGATGCGATGCTGGAACGGGAAGGCGAAACAGCCGAAGCGCGCTTGACCGGATCGGCCGACGCATCGGAGAGGTTCGAGCATGCGGAGACGCTTCGCCGCGTTCTCGCGGAACTGCCGGAATCCCATCGCGAAATCCTGCTCCTTCGGGAGTCGCAAGGGCTCAATTATGAGGAGCTGGCATCTATTCTGGGTTGTTCGCTCGATGCCGTTAAAAGCCGCCTGAAACGCGCCAGGCAAGAGATCTTGAGCCGCAGCCGACACTTTTTGCTCCAAGAAGACGTCTAAACAGGCAGAGGACAACCATGGACCACAAGACGATCCAAGACAAACTATTCCTACTGGCGGACGGCGAGCTGCCTGAAAACGAGCGGCAGGCCATCGTGTCGCATCTGGATGATTGCGGCGAATGCGCTGGCCTGATCCTGCAATGGCGCAAAGTTCAGGAAACCCTGGGACCGGCTTCCCTGCCAGAGCCTTCCGAAGTTTTTGTCTTCACTGTCCTGGATCGTTTAGAGCCTCGCCGGCGTCCCGAACCGATTCTCAACCCTCGGCGGCTTGCCGCATGGCTTCTCCCGAGGTTGAGCCTCGGACTAACCGCTCTCTTGATTTCTCTCATGCTCATTCGCCCGCAAGTTGTAATCGCCACGGAATCGCTACTGCTCGCGCGATCCCCTGAGGGGGACAGTTGGGAATTTTCCCCGGAATCCCCGGATGTCGGGCTGTTGTTCGGCCAGCCTCGGGACACTCCATGAGCCGCCACACCGTGCACTTGATCGGCTCCGTAATCATCGCGTTCCTCCTGGGAACGGCGGTGGGCACCAGCGTCGCTCGAAACCACATGCGGCAACGGTGGAATCCTGAGAAGCGGCATGAGCAGATGGTCAAGCTATTCAGCGACCGGCTTAGCCTGACGGCAGAACAATCAAGTGAAGTAGAGAAAATTCTGCAAAACGGCCATTTGCGCATGCGGTCGCTGCACGAGCAGGTGCGGCCGCAGTTCGAAGCGCTTCGCGCGGAAACAAGCCAACAGATCCGGGCGCTGCTGGAACCCGAACAAATCGAAAAGTTTGATGCGATGGAAAACGAATTCGCCAAGCGCTGGGAAAAATTCCCAGGCGAGCGGTTCAAAAAGGAGGCGTTGCAATGAAGGGGGGAATGCTCGTGCTCCACACCGTTGCCGCGGGACTGCTCTTACCGCTCGTTGGTCCGGCTCAGAACGCGGAGGCGCATTGGTCGCGCGGACGGCCGCATGCAAATCGCTATTATTCTCATCGCGGCTACGGAGACCACGGGTGGCATACGCGGGTCGTTGTGCTGCCGCGCGGTTCCGTGCGGATCGTGCTCGGAGGCCGGCCTTATAATTACTGCGCCGGCCGATTCTATATGCAGGAACCTACAGGCTATGTCATCGTACCTCCGCCGGTCGGGGCGCAAGTGGCTGCCATCCCGGCCGATCACCAAACCGTTGTGGTCAACGGCATGACCTACCACTATTACGACGGCACCTACTACAAGGGCGGACCCGCGGGCTATACCGTGGTGCCGGTTCCGGCCGCGGTAATGGATGCCGAGCCGGCGATGGAAACAACTATCGTGAATGTTCCCAACCGGAACGGCAGCTACATGCCGGTGACATTGCAGCTGGCAAAAGACGGCACCTATATCGGCCCCAAAGGAGAAGTTTATTCGACTAAGCCGGATATCTCGCAACTCAAAGAGATGTACGGCAAATAACCGCTTGCGCTATGATTAACTCAATGCGCGATAAGGCTACATCAACACTCTTGGTCGGGTTTCTCGGGCTGTCGCTCGCCCTTATCCCTCAAGCGGCGTTTGCTGCTGGTGAGATCAATGTGGAAGCCCAAACGAAGCGGCTCCAAAGGGATCTACGGCTCACGCCGGCGCAAGCAATGAAGGTGCGTTCCCTTCTGGAAGCGGAGAAAGAGGTAAGCCGTGAGAAGCAGGAAGAAACCGAGCGTCAAATTGCCGCTCTCCTGACCGGCGGCCAGCAACAAAAGCTCAACAAGATGATTGCGAGGAGAGAAAAAAGACTACAGAAACAACAAGCGCGATTACAACGCCGGTCACTCCCGTAAAGCTCAAACCCCTCAACCTGCGGTAAATCCCCCCCTTCCGCAGGGCCCCAATATTACGCACTAGTCATCGTAAATTCATCTAGCTGACACCGTCGGCGGCTATGGTGGAGGAAGGTGCTGGTGCTCGACTCATGCACACCCCACAAGGAGGAAATCATGAGGCATTTCACTCAATGGATTGCGCTCCGGTTAGCGGCTATCGGAGCATGCGCGGTGCTGGCAGCCTCAGTGTACGCGCAAGGGACGATCTTGACGATCAAAGGCCCGGTTGTCGCGGTGGATCAGCAGCAGGCCACGATCCAGGTACAGGATGAAAGCCAGGGACGCACGTTTGTGATTCAGCTGCCCGGGGACAGCCCCAAGACTCTCCTTCGCCGCAATGGCCAGCAAATCTCCCTGCAAGACGTTCAGGTGGGGCAGACAGTTCAGATCCGGCACGAAGAATCCGGCGGCCGCTACATCGTGCAAGAGATCGAGGTTCTGCCCACCGTGGCCGCAACGACGCAAATTCAGACCGGAAAGAGCACAACAACTCAGGTGGTGACGCCCGCGGCGCCGGCGGCTATAACCGTCCCACCCGCGACCGCTCCGACAACAACCATGCAGATCGAGACCGATCCAGGCATGGTTATTCAAACACCGGTCACACCGATCGCGCCGGCTGCACCGCTTTCCGTGGTTTCGGTGAAGCAGCGCTGGACTCCAGCGGATAAGTTGACCCGTGGTCTCGGCAACGGCCTTTTCGGCTTCCTTGAGATCCCGCGGCAGATTTTCAATACCAGCCAGGAAGACAGCTGGCTTGCGGGTTTGACGGTCGGGGTTTTCAAAGGGGTCGGTTACTCCGTCGCGCGCATGGGAACGGGTGTATACGAAATCGTGACCTTCCCGATTCCTCTGCCGGAGGATTACCGGCCGCTCATTCGACCGGAGTATCCGTGGGAAGACGACGGGCCCACTTACCTGGGATAAATTTAGAGCGCAGACTTTAAAAGGGCGAGCGGCGGGATCTTCTCCCGCCGCTCGTTTGCTTTCTTGCTTGACGCTCAACCGGCTCATCAGGCACGCTTTTGAGATTGGTGTGCAGAAGTTCTGATCCGCTTTTCAATCGGGAGGTACGAATGCGCCTTCGAATCCTAGCGGGCATTTTGATCACGCTGGCCATAGCTGCCCAGCCGGTATGGGCGGACGATGACGACGACCGGGCCGTACGGGGGGTGCTGTCTGGGTTGCTGGGTGTGCCGCAGCAGCAGCCGGATGCCGCGTACTTGGCAAAGGAGCGCGAGCGCCTGGTCAGCCTCTTACAGAGCGGGAAGTACGTGACCAGCCGCCAAGGCGAAATGGTCGACTTGTCCGTTCTTGGAGTGCCTCTGACCAAAGTGGAAAACGTCTACACCGCTCGGCCGATTCCACCCAGCCAGTCCGCGCAGTAGCGTCACGCGCTTTGCGCTTTTACTACCGGCTTGTGCACAGTTGCGCGCTGCGGAAACTCGTGGCGGTAAATATCCAAGAATCCCTGCAGGAGCGCGACAACAAGGGGGCCTAGGATCAGCCCGAGCAAGCCAAAGACCTTCAGCCCGCCGATGATGCTGATGAAGAGAACCAAGATATGCATGCGCATAGTTCCCTTGAGCACATACAGCCGCACAACATTGTCGATGGTGCTGATGCCGGCCACCCCGAACACAAGCAAGACCAGCCCCCTGCCGACCGAGCCCGTCAATAGAAAGTAGACAGCCGCCGGCGCCCAGACAAGGCCGGCGCCAACCAAGGGGATAAACGAAGCCGCGGCCATGGTGGCTCCCCAGAAAACAGGCGACGGCAAGCCGAGAACCGCAAAGCTGAGCGCTCCCACGCAGCCCTGAGAAATCGCCGTCAGCAGCGTTCCGTACAGGGTCACTGTGCTCACTTCATGGAACCGGAGCATTACCGCTTCCACATGATCCCATGGCAGAGGGATCAATGCCTTTGCTTCGGCCAAAAGCTTTCGACCATCAATGAATAGGAAATAGACCGTCACCATCGTCAGGAAGAATTGATATACGAACCCCGCAAATCCGCCGACGATCGCGGAACTGGTGGCAAAAAGAAGCTGGCTGACGCGGTTCAAGAGGTTTAACAGAACCGCTTTCAGGTCGAATGCGGCTAATTCCACGTCTTGACCGATCAACTCCGAGAGCTTGTCCGTGAAGTGAACGTTCGTACCCTGCAGCTTGGCGTCGAACTCCGGCGACTGGACGAGGTTATGAATCGAAGCATAAGCCTCGGCCGACTGTTTGGCGAGCGAGATGACCAGCAGGATCGCCGGAATGATAACCAGCGCGCTGATAAGAATGCAGGTAAGCAACGCCGCCAACCGCCTGCGATGCCCCAGCAATCGGACCAGAACGCGGTACAGCGGGTGGCAAGTCGTGTAAAGGACTGCTCCCCAGGCAAGCGGAGTTAGCGACGGAAAAAGGATC
>JAHFGY010000014.1 GCA_023247195.1 Candidatus Omnitrophota bacterium
CTCTCGCGACGAGCGTCATTTCACATTATGCTCTCCCCGCATCGATCGGCATCACCCTCTTTGGGGTCATAATTCTTTTTAAGAACGGCCTCCGGACGCGCGGATGGAAGCGTTTTATCGCCCGCTCTGTGCCGCCGCTCTTTTTGATCATTACCGGCTCCGCATCTATTCTGGGCGCGCTCGGGGGCGATCCGGTTCACGCCTCGCTGCCCGCCGTGATCGTGCTGGCCATCGGAGTTTCGTACATTGTCCGAATGACGCGCCGGCTGGCCTACGGCGGAAGGCTTACCGAAGCGGCCGGAAAACCGACGCTTGTTTTCCTGGATCAAGGGCCGAATTACAAGCTGCTGGAGCACTTCGCCGGAAAAATCATCGGCTTGCAGCATCCGATCGCTTCCATCAACGTGGACAGCGACAACGCCATCAACGGAACGCATGCCCAGACGTGGCGGTGGGATTCTTCCACGCGCGTTTTTCTCGGCATACCTGACGCGCAGCTTCCAGGACAGCGCGTCGAGGACCGCGGCCCGCGCATGACCGGCAAGCAAGGGCTTTCCACGCGGCACATGCCCGGCCGATGGTTTGTGCTGTGGATCACCGGGCTGGTGAAACGGCTGGATTTCACTTGGTCAGGCACAAAGCTGGTCAAGCTCCTGAGATGGCTGCATCTAGCTCGGTTAGCCAAAAAGCTCGACGGGGATTGGAACTTCGGCGCGCGATTCATCGAGTATTATCAGCTCCATCCGCTCAGCGCTCGGGTCGTGAGCGTTTCCGGCATCCAGGACCGCGACCGTTTTGCGTCGAGTGAGCATATTCCGCTTCGGCCCGCGGTCAAGCCCGGATCCGATAATCCGCTCGTTGGTTATTTGCTGGAGACCTGTCTCGAGCAGCCCAAACGCCTCATGGCCGGCTACGTGATGATTAACGCTATGGCCGACGTGGTCGCGGAACAGCCGGGGCATGAGATTAATAAAGGCGAGCTCCAAGGCGGCATGAACGTGCAGACCACGCCCTCGAGCGCTCCTCCCATTCTGCTGCAGCAGGAAATCGAAGCCATGCTCAGCGCGCCGCCGCAATCCACCCGTTGGCCCGTCCGCGCGATCAAGCCGTTGGATGGCTCGCGGCTACGATGGACCGGATCCGCTGACGCCCCGTCGGGCGTCGGCCGTTCGCTGCGCATGCAGCCGCGGCAAACCGGCGGCGTTCGGCTGGAATGGGAAGCGGCCGCGCTGGTGCCGTACGAGGGCATTACGTTTTTGATTAGACCAGAATCCGCCACGGCGCAGCCGGAGGGCCTTCAAGTCGTCCTAGACGACGGCCTTAACCGGCTGGCCGTGCCAGTCGAGTCTTGGACCGCACTCGAAGGCGGCTGGATGCGGGTGCACGTTGACCGCCGGCGTCTGCGCCAGCGGAACGGCCGTATCGACCTTTCGGCGGTCACCGCTCTGGAGATCCGCGGATTGAAGGGCGGTTTTGATCTGGACGGTTCGTTCACCGGCGATGGCCTGCCGCTCGAGCATGCGCTCGAGGCATCCATTGAAACCTCGCCCAATGGCGCATCGCCGACGCGGCTGACAGGGCTCGGGAATCCTTTTGTTGTTGTGGAGCAGGGAAAGAGCACCAGCCGTCTGGCTTACGAGACATTTTCGGACCCGGACACGCCGGGAGGGGACGTCGCGCTTGGCGCGCATATCATGAGCCCCAACGGGTATTCAGCCGGAGTGGGCTTGCCGGTGAACGGCGGAGGCGTGGCTCTTGAGAACGGCCTCCGGCTTCGCCTGCGGCATGACCTTGCGCGCGAGCAGGCGGAGGGAGCGGACGTCACGCTCCGCATCGCCGATGAATTGGGAAACACGGCGGTGGTGACGATTCCGGTCCAGGGCACGCGAGCGGGCGAGTGGTTCGACCTCGTGGTCGTCGCCGATGAGCTCGCGGCAACGCTCGACGAGAGCCGCATTGCCGACTTCCAGCTGACCGCCAAAGACATCCATGTGGGCGAGATCATGACCGGCACTCTTCAAATCCATGGATCGAACTTGCCCGCATTGAACCGCGCTGCCGACGAAGCCCTTGCGCTGGGCCAGCCGGATCCGGCGGTGCTCCGCGTGTCGACGATCGAAGCCGTGGGAGGAAGCCAAGTGTCCGCTATCGGCTATGTGCGAGAGAGTCCGGCGCCGAGCGGTTTCCCGACGCTGCAGGCAGACTTGGCAGGCGGGGCCGATGCTCCAGCGGGCATTCGGCTGGTGCTCGCGGAGCCGGCCGCGGTGCCGGAGCAGTTTTGGCTGCGCATTCGGCCCAGGCTTGCTCCATCCCCTGGAGGCCGCACCCCGGTCGTGTCGTTCATCCTTGAGGGAGCTGATGGACGGCTGGTCGCTATCCGCTCATCCATGGTTCCTGAAACGGACAGCGACTGGGATTTGATCGGGATCGACCGCGCCACGCTCGACGCGCAATTGCGCGCGCTCGGCATTGTTCCGGAGGATTTCCGCATCGCGGGTGTGCGGCTGGCGGTGCCCGGGACCGCGGGAACGCTTGGTTTGGATCCCGCTTCTTTCGGAGACACGCTTCCTGCGGTGGAGCAAACGATCAGCCTCGAGCAGCCGGCTCTTGTGGAGGCTGAAGCGTCAGAGGAGGTAAAGATCGAGGCAGCGGCTGAAGATGAGGTGGTCCCGGCCGGGCCAGCAACGAATGACTTTGATCAGCCGGTCGAATCTGCTCCCGAGCCGGCTCCTACGCCTGAGCTCCCGGAGCCAAGGAAGATCCTGCCTATTTACATGACTCTTGCCGCGACGGAAGACGATGTGCGGCAGCGCATGGCCGAGGCCGATGCCTTGCGCGCCCAACCCGCGCTGGCGGACATGAAAACCGTGATCGTGCGCCGCGCGGGACCGGATGAGGTCAGCTCGCCCGCGGACGCGCTCCTGGAAGCCTTAGCCGAGCCCTCGGCCGCACCGCCACGCCGGCCTGACGACCCGAACGATTATCGGCACCCGGATAAGTTCACGCTCGTTGCAAGCCCGCGTGCGACAGAAGACGAAGACATGCAAACCCTTTACGCGGACTACCGGAAGTCTGCCACCGCCAATTAGTGCCAACTGGCCAGGTCGCGGCTGAGCACGACTGCCCGCGCGATTTCGGCCATGGGCGCGCGGGTTTTCATGCTGCGTTCCTGAAGCACGCGGAACGCGGCTTCTTCTGGAATCTTCAACGCATCCATCAGGATTCCTTTGGCGCGCTCGATCAGTTTCCGCTCTTCAAGCGCCTTGCGCGCTGACGAAGCCTCATCGAGCAAGCGGGTGTGCTGGATGGCCAGCGCCGCTTGATCCGCGATGGTTTGCAGCAGCGCGGTTTGAGACCCTGTGAAGGTGTGCTCTTGGCAGGTGTAGCAGTTGATCGCGCCGATGGCCTTTCCGTTTACCATCATCGGCACCGAAAGAAGCGATCGCAATCCCGCCTTTTTCGCCAGATCCCGGTAAAGGTAGCGCGGATCCTGGGCCACGTTTGCCACAGCAATCGGTTTGCCCCCTTTGACCACCAGGCCGCTGATGCTCTTGCCGACCGGGATCGGCGGCTTGCTTCGGTATTCCTTTGATAGCGCTTGGGTCGCGCGGATCACTAAGTGCTGGCCCGTTTTGTCGAGGAGCATCAAGGAGCAAATCTTCGAGTGCATGAGCTCCGCCGTGACGGTGACGATGAGGCGGAGAATTTCATCCAGGTAATTGGAGGAGGTCACGGCTGCGCTGACGCGCGAGAGCGTCGCCAGTTCCGCTCGCCGCTGCGAAACCTCTTCGTACAAGGCGGCGTTGGCGATCGCCGAGCCCACAAGCCTGCCGATGCTTTCGACCAGCCCGACGAGCTGGCTGCCGTACTCGCGGCCCTTCCGGTGCTGCACGTTGATGACGCCTGTCACCTTGTCCCGGCAAAAAATAGGCACGCACAGGATCGCTTCGTAACGGTCTTCCGGCAGTTGCTGGAACGCCTTGAATCGGGGGTCCTGGGAGGCTCCTTTGCTTAACGCGACCGGGCATCGCCGTCGGGCCACCCACCCGGACACGCCTTCACCCGGGCCCAATGAAAGCTTGCCGATCGTGTTCGCTCGGACAGGCTTGGCCGCGCGCAGGATCAGCGACTTGCGCTCGCCATCCAGCAGGTACAGATGGCAGGCATCCGCCTCGGTAACGCCGCTGACGAGCTCAACGATGTGCTGGAGGACATCCTCAAGATTGAGCGTGCTGTTGACGGTTTCAACGATTTGCTGCAAAACGCCGAGCCGGCGCCTGCTGTCATGGCTGTCCGCGGGTATTCGGGGCATTTTCCATCCCTCCTAGCCACAAGAATACTCGACGGTGATTACGGGTGAATTACAGGGCTGTTACGATGGGGTAACTTTCTTCTTCCTCTTCCTTGACGCTGCTTCCGCCGGTTAGGTAGACTTGCCATGAGCTTAATTTCTCGACTGGATCGTTGACATTCACGACAACGGCAAAGTCGCGGCAACGCGGCGGCGCAAAACCATGGGCCCTTAAAGGGTTGCCAGGTTACCGAATGAGTGTCTGATGAACGCACAACCGATCGTCCAAGCGCTTCGACCTGCAGGGTGGAAGCAGCGTGTCTTAACCCGCCTGCGCTCATTCCTTTATTCCGTCTTTGCCCGCAAGATAACCGTTCGAGTCATCCTCCTTTCGCCTGTTCAAGCGCAAGCCATGGGCCTGCGCAATCATATCCGGAACACCTCCGATGCCTGAAGCTCACCGGTCGCTTGAGCTCCTTTTGGCGTTGATGGCCGTCTGCCTCGTTGTCATCGCGGTCTGCTCGGTCTGCTTGCTCGCGCAGTTTTCCTCTATAGCTCGCCGCATCGAGGCCTCGCTGCCCAAGGCCGAGCGCGTGCTGCGCGACGCGCACGAATCGCTGCAGCGCACGAAGCAGATCCTTTCCCGCGCCAACGGAACCGCGCGCCGCGTCGATGACGTGGTGCAGCAAGCATGCTCCACCGTCGCGGAAACGCTGGACCAGATCGTTTCCATCAAAAACAGAGCCGAAGCTTTTTTGACAGGGCACGTACGTAGTAATGGAAGTAATGGGACGAGGTCGGAACCTCGTCGGCGTCATTCATGATGACGTGGGATCGGCAGTGGAAGCAGAAACAGGGGGTAGCACGATGAAAGAACAGCAGCAACCGCGGCGCGGGGGTTTGAAGACTTTTGCGGCTTTTGCAGCAGGTGCCGCCATCGGTTCGGTTACGGCTTTATTGACGGCCCCGGCTTCGGGCGCGGTTACGCGTCGCCGCCTTGGGAAGCAAGTGAAGAAGATCAAGCAGAACACGGCTCGCCGGATCGCGCACACGCGCAAGCAGCTGATCACCAAAGCTGATGGCGTGCGTGAGCAGGCCGCCGAGTCTCTGTCCAGCGCCCGCGAGTGGATGGTCACCCGCGTGCAGAACGGTTACGCGCAGAAGCGTCCGGCACGGCGCACAGCTCGTCGCGCGCACGCGTAAATTGCTTTTGCCGGATTAAAGGAAACGGCAGCCCTCATGGGCTGCCGTTTTGCTTTATAATGGCACCATGCGAAACGAGCAGGCGCGCCAATTGGGATTCGAGCTCACTACCTACCTTGAACGGCTGAAGTCGCTTGCTAAGGAAGCGGCGGCCATGAACGCCTCGGAAGCCGAAGCGTTGGAAATCGCCGTGGTCAACCTCAACAGCGCTATCGACATCCTCACCGAGTAGGCGCTTTCCTTTTATTAATGGCTTCTTTGCATTGCCCATTGGTTTGCTTGGACATGGAAGGCGTGCTTACGCCTGAAATCTGGATCAATGTGGCTGAGAAGACAGGCATCGCCGATCTTCGCCGCACGACCCGCGACGAGCCCGACTACGACAAGCTCATGCGCGGCCGCCTTAAAATCCTCGACCAGCACGGCCTTAAACTCAAAGACATCCAGGCGGTGATCGGGGGACTGGAGCCGCTGCCCGGCGCCAAAGCTTTTCTCGACGATCTGCGCAGCCGCGCGCCTGTCCTGATTCTCTCGGATACGTTTTACCCGTTCGCCGGCCCGCTCATGGCCAAGCTCGGACAGCCGGTGCTTTTCTGCCACACGCTGGAGATTGCCTCGGACGGCAGGATCGCGGATTACCGGCTGCGCCTGCCCGATCAAAAGCGCGAGAGCGTGCGCGCTCTCAAGGGCCTCAACTTCCAGGTCACGGCCGTGGGCGATTCGTACAACGACGTGAGCATGCTGAGCGAGGCGAACCACGGCGTTTTCTTTCGTCCGCCGGAACAGATCGCCAAGGAATTCAAGCAGTTTCCCGTGACCCGCGCCTATCCCGAGCTCGCCGACGTCCTTAACCGAATCATCGCGGCATGAGTGTCAACAAGGAGGCCTGGATGGGAAGAAAGCTCGCCGGTTTAGCGCTGTTGGCTTTTATTCTGGCTCCCGCGGTCGCAAGAGCTGAAGAATCGGAAGTGCCTGCCCAGCCGCCCGCCGCTCCCCAGGATGTCCACCAAGCCATGCAGCAGGCCCGGCCGGCGATCAAGGAAATGATCACGACCACTTTGGACGATTTGCTCGCCTATATGGCGCGGCCGGAGACCACCGATCAGATGGCCGCGTTCGTTCGGAATTATTATGACGCTTTGATCAAGAAAGGCTTCACCGAGGAGCAAGCGCTGCAGATCGCCACCTCGGCCAACCCGCTCTCGCGGTAATCAGTCCTGACCGAGCCTGCCCAATTGGCCGCCGACGCGCGCCCGGCGGAACATCCGGACGAACAAGGCCAGAGCCAAGGCAAAGTAAACCGCGTTTAATCCCACGATCCACAGCCAGCTCGACGCTTGCACGGCTTCGCCGCGCATGGCCATGCGCAGCGCCTCAAAAGCATGGGTGGTCGGCAGCGCCAGGGCAATGGGCTGGGCCCAAGCCGGCAGCGAATGGACCGGATAAAATACGCAGCTAAACGGCTGCAGCAGAAAAGGAATGCCCCAGATCAGCGCTTCGGCGGCGTATCCGTAACGCAGCAAGATGCCGGCAGTCACCAGCCCGATGCTCCAGCCGAAGAACAGCAAGCTCGCGGCCAGCGGAATGAACGATCCGCTGATGGCCAGGATGTTGAACGAGACAAGCGCTTTTGCGATCAAGGAAAGCAGCACGGCCACGACCGCTATCTTGGTCGCGCCGTACAGAAAGGAAGCGCACACCCATTCCCACAGCCGCACCGGCGCGATCAAAAGGTTCACGAGATTGCGCGTCCAAATCTCTTCCATCAACGAAATCGTCACGGCTTGCTGCCCGCGGTAATGGATGTCCCAGCCGATCAGCGCTCCGATAAAGAACAGCACAACCTTTGGCCCGGTCGGAGTTATGACTTGCTGGAGGTAGCGCGTGACAAAGCTCCAGACCAGCAGATCCAGCACCGGCCAAAACACAATGTCGAACGCCCGCACCAGGCTGCGGCGGTGGAGCAGGGCATAGCGCAGCCAAAGCGCTTGAATGCGTTGGAGCGAGGCATTCATGAGGGTTTTCCTTCTTCGGCAAAAAGCTCGCCGCTCTTGGCCACGCGGATGAAGAGCTCTTGCAGCGATGAAGATCCAAAGCGCTTGACCACGGCCTCGGGCGCTCCTTCTGCGAGTTTTTTTCCGCGATGGAGAAACACGATGCGGTCGCAGAATGTTTCGACCTCATGCATGTTGTGCGAGGTGTGCAGCATTGCCATGCCGCGCTCCCGCTGGATTTCCTTAAGGATGGAGCGCACTTGTTCGGCCATGGCAGGGTCAAGGCTCAGCGTGGGTTCATCCAAGACCAGCAGGTCCGGATCGTTGAGAAGCGCTTTGCCGATTTTCAATCGCATGTGCTCGCCCGCGGAAAGCGATCCGATCCGCTGCGACCGGAAGCGCTCCAGGTCCAATTTTTTCAGCCAGCCGTCGATGACCGAACGGCGGTCGGGCGTGCTGTAGAGCCGGCCAAAGATATCCAGCGCTTCGAACACCGTCAGGTTGGAAGGCAACTGAACGTCGACGGAAGCGAAATTCAGCCGGCTCAAGACAGCTCCTCGGTCCGTGGGTTTCTGGCCGAAGATGCGCACTTCGCCGCGGGTGGGCAAAAGCAGCCCGAGCACCATGTGCAGCGTTGTGGTCTTGCCCGCGCCGTTGGGACCGAGCAGCCCAACGATTTCACCGGGCCGGACATCGAATGAGATTCTGTCCACCGCGGGTGATTGGCTGGCCGGATAAGAATAAACTAGTTCTTTCACTTGAAGCGGAAGCGACATAACGGCATTATAATAGAGAAAGGTATGACCAGTAGCCGCGCTTTGACACGATCGGTCAGCCGCTCTTCGCAAGTGCGTTACACGCTGGACGCATTGCATCGGCTTCGTGTGGCCACTCGCCAAACAACGGGCAAGGGCCACGGCTCTGTACGCGTCCTTACCGGGCGCTTTGAAGCCGATGCGGCGAATCGCCTCGTATTCCATCCGGACCGCGCCGCACCGGATCGCGCCGTAGACCCTCAAGAGCCTGCCCCTGAGACAGTTGCGCTGGAAGGCAAGTGGTCGTTGCGTAGCGACCGGTGGCTCACGCTTTCCATGCGGGGGGCGAGCGGGGCGCGCCAGGCGCTTCGCCTGGCTGTGCAGCTTCTCAGCGCCAATGCCAGCTCCGTCAGTTTCGCGCTCGACCGCACCGACGCCTCCGGCAACCGCGTCACCGAAGAGCTTAAGCTCGCGGGCCGTTGGCAAGCGGATGCTTCCAACCGGCTCACTTTCTGGGTTTCCCGCGCGAACGGCGCGGAAGACCGGCTAACCTTTCAGGCGGCTTGGGAAACCGGTCCGAATCACGAGTTGATCTACCGGTGGCGCGCCGTTTCCGGGCCGCGCCCGACCGAAGCCCAATGGGTGCGCTTTGCCGGCGCCTGGGAAGCTCCGGTTGTGGGGCACCTGATCTACCGTCTCGAGGGATCGACGGATTCGGTATTTGATTTTCGGGCGGGTGTAGGCTCGCCCAGCCTGCGCGCGTCTGACGGCCGCATCAGCTGGCAAGTGGGAGTGGGCTTATCCCGCTACCGCACGGTATGGACGCGGGTCGCTCTTTTCGGCGCTTGGAAAATTTCCAAGGACGGCTCGCTCGAATTCGAAGTTCCCTACGCTGATGGCCAAGTGCGGGGCATCCGGTTCGAAGGGCGTTACGCCTGGGGCGGCCGGAATACGGTAACCGTTGAGCTGGCGGACAGCCGGCGGCGGCCTTTTGGCATAGCGTTGACGCTGACGCGGGAGCTTTCTTCCACCGCTTTGGTTTTCTTGACGGTCCGCAAAGACGGGTCGGAAACGTCTGCGATGGCCGGCGTGCAGCTCAAGTTCTAACGAGGCAAATGACGATTCTCCTGGTCCTTCTCGGGGTTGTGATCGCGGTCGTGATCGCCTTGGTCGCGATCTACAATAACCTTGTCGCGCTTCGCCAAAGCGTCGAGAGCGCTTGGTCGCAGATCGACGTTCAGCTCAAGCGCCGGTACGACTTGATACCCAACCTCGTTGAAACCGTTAAAGGGTACATGGCGCACGAGAAGCAGACGCTTGAGAGCGTGGTGCAGGCCCGGTCTCAAGCCATGCAAGCCGGCGGCATCGCGGAAAAAGCGCAGGCGGAAACCGCCTTGACCCAGTCGTTGCGCGGTCTGTTCGCCGTGGTTGAGCGCTACCCCGAGCTGAAGGCGAACACCACCATGGCCACGTTGCAGCAGGAACTGGCAACGACTGAAAACCGCATCGCTATGGCCCGGCAGGTTTATAACGAGAACGTTATGCGCTACAACACGGCTGTGTCCACCATCCCTTCGAACTTCGTGGCCTCGCTCGGCGGGTTCAAGCCGGCGGAATTCTTCGCCATCGAAGACCCGTCCCAGCGACAGGTTCCCGCCGTTAAGTTTTAAGTGATGGACCGCCCTCGCCTCCGCGAGGAGGACCTGCGCGAATCGTTCGTTCGTTCCCAAGGTCCCGGCGGCCAGAACGTGAATAAGGTGGCTAGCTGCGTGATCCTTTACCATGTTCCGACCGGGATCACGGTTCGGTGCGAAGAAGAGCGGTCGCAATCGCGCAACCGCTTGTTGGCACGGCAACGGCTGGCCGAGCGCCTTGAAGCGCTCGAACGCAAAGAAGAGCACTCGCGATTGGCCGCTTTAGCCAAGGCGCGCAAGCAGCGCTGGCGCCGGCCCAAGAGGCTTCAGAAACGCGTGATAGAGGATAAGCGAAAGCTTTCAAAAAAGAAGCAGGTCCGCCGGCGGCTGCGGCCGGGCGATAGCGAGTGACAGCCTTGGCTCGGTGTGCTAGACTAGCGGACCTCAGCAAACGGAGGAAAAATGCGTCTTTCCTTTAAACTGATAGGCGTACTGGCGGGGATTCTGATCATGGCAGGCAGCGCGCGCGCGGACGTGAAACGGCCCAAAGCGGTCATCAAGACGACCCTCGGAACGATTACGGTCGAGCTCTACAGCGACAAAGCGCCCAAGACGGTCGAAAATTTCACCACGCTGGCGAAAAAGGGTTTTTATAACGGCATTATTTTTCACCGGGTCATCCCGGGTTTCATGATCCAGACAGGCGATCCGTCGGGCAATGGCACCGGCGGCCCCGGCTACAAGTTCCCGGATGAGTTCGGCCCGGGTCTGAAGCACGACGTTCCCGGCATTTTATCCATGGCGAACAGCGGCCCGAACACCAACGGAAGCCAGTTCTTCATCACGCTCGCGCCCACGCCCTGGCTCGACGGCAAGCACGCGATCTTCGGCCATGTAGTCCAGGGCCAGGATGTTGTCGATAAAATTGCCGCGGCGCCTCGCAACAGCGGCGACCGGCCCAATACCGATATCAAGATGGAAGAGGTGACGATTCAGGAATAAGCTTGGCCAGGTACGCCCGGCCTGCTGCGGCGCGGGGCTCGGACCCCGCGCCGCTTCGTTTCAAGCCTCCTCGTAAATCGTGGAATCTCATGAGTGAAACAAGCCAAAATCATTTGCGGAATATCGCCATCATCGCGCACGTCGACCACGGCAAGACCACGCTGGTCGACGCGATGCTGCGCCACACCAAGACAAAAGGCGCCGGCGGGGAAGGCGCACTGATTATGGACTCCATGGATTTGGAGCGCGAGAAAGGCATCACCATCCGCGCAAAAAACGCGAGCCTCCGCTACATGCAAGCCGGGACCGGCGAAGAATATAAGATCAACATCGTGGACACCCCGGGGCATGCGGACTTTGGCGGCGAAGTGGAGCGCACACTGCGCATGGTGGACGGCGCGCTTCTCCTCATCGACGCAAAGGACGGCCCAATGCCGCAGACGCGCTTCGTGCTCCGCAAGGCGCTCGAGCTGGGCATTCCTATTGTCGTGGTCGTGAACAAGATCGACCGCGCGGATTCTCAGATCGACGACGTGGTTAACCGCACCTTTGACCTCTTCGTTTCTTTGAGCGCCTCGTCAAAGCAGCTCGACTTTCCGATTGTTTACACCTCCGGCTTGAAGGGAACGGCCACGCTTGATCTCAAAAAAACCGGAACCGACATCGCGCCGCTGTTCGAGATCATCGTCAGCCACGTGCCGCCGCCGGCCGTAAATCCAGGCGAACCGCTGCAGGTTCTCGTGTTGGCGCTCGCCTACGATCCCTTTCTTGGCAAGATGGGGATCGGCAAGATCCAAGCCGGCACCCTGCGCCGCAACCAGCCGGTTTTACGCATGGGCGCCGAGGGCTTTCGGCAACAGAGCAACGCCGCGGCGCTCTTTGTGTACCAGGGCTTAGAGCGGGTGCAGACCGATGAAGTGGACTGCGGCGAAATCGTCGCTATCGCGGGTTTTTCCGAGATCAACATCGGCGAAACCATCACGGATCCCGATCGGCCGCGGCAGCTGCCGACGATTGTGATCGAGCAACCCACGCTTAAGATGACCTTTGCCGTGAACAAGAGCCCCTTTGCCGGCAAAGAAGGCAAGTACGTCACCTCGCGCATGCTGCGCGACCGCCTGATGAAGGAACTCGAGACCAACGTTGCTTTGCGCGTGGCCGAGACGGACAGCGCGGACACGTTTTTGGTCTCGGGCCGAGGCGAGCTTCACTTGGCCATTCTCATTGAAACCATGCGCCGCGAAGGGTATGAGTTCGAAGTTTCCCAGCCGGAAGTGGTCTTCCATGAGGAAGCGGGTGGGAAGCAAGAGCCGTTCGAGGCTTTGGAAATTGACGCGCCGAGTGAGTACCAAGGCGTGGTCATCGAAGAGCTCGGGCAGCGGCGCGGCGAGCTGCAGCGCATGGACCCCTCTGAAACCGGCGATTTCCATTTCGAGTACCGCATTTCCATGCGCGGCCTCTTGGGTCTCAAGGGCGCGCTGTTGAAGAAAACGCGCGGCAATGCTTCGATCCACCATGTTTTCGACGGCTATGGCCCGATGGTCCAGGATTTGAACACGCAAGAGTCGCACGGCTCGCTCGTATCCACGGACGACGGTATGAGCAGCGCCTACGCGATCACGTACATTCAAGAGCGCGGCGAGCTGTTCGTAGGCCCCGGCGTGCCGGTTTATCAGGGCATGGTGGTGGGGCAGGCGAACCGAGACATGGACGTTGACGTGAACGTCTGCAAAACCAAGAAGCTGACGAATGTTCGCAACTCCACCGGTGAAACCACTATCGTGCTCACGCCGCCCAGAGAATTTACGCTCGAGCTGGCGCTGGAATATATCGGCCCGGACGAGTTGCTCGAAGTCACGCCCAAGTCGCTGCGCGTGCGAAAGCGCGTTGCCGATTCCAAGCTTCGCCTTCGCGCCCGGCGCGAAGCCCCTTAACCTCTTTCGCAACTTCTGCTAGTGTGATTACCATGTCCGCCAAGCCGCGCGTCCTTGTCGTCTATAAAAAATCCGCGTTCCAGCAGTTCGTGCTTGAGCGACGCGACCCGCGCTTGAAGCGGCTGCTGCGGCAGCGCGACCCCGATGTGCTCGACATGCACCGTTCGGATGCCGTCCATCAGCGGTCGATCGAGACCGTAGTCCGCGAGCTGCGCAAAGCCAGCGTTCACGTTGACCTGGCGGCGCGAGCTGACCTGAAAGTCACCAAAACGTACGACCTGGTCGTCAGCGTGGGAGGCGACGGCACGTTCCTCCAAGCCGCCCGAAGCCTGCCGGCTTCGCCCATTCTCGGCGTGAATTCGCACCCGGAGCGGAGCGAGGCGGTATTTTCGGCTGCCACGGCAAAGACTTTTCCCGTGTATCTCCGGCGGGCCCTGGAGGGAGAATTGCCGGAGCTTCATTTGGCGCGGCTTGTTCTTTCGTTGAACGGCCGCTTGCTCGTGCCGCGCGCGGTGAATGACGTGCTCCTCGCGCATAGCCACCCGGCGGTCATGAGCCGCTATCGCCTGAAGCTGGGCAGGCGGGAAGATTTGCAAAAGAGTTCGGGTTTATGGGTCGCGACCGCCGCGGGGGCTGGGAGCGCGGTCCTCGCCGCCGGCGGCAGGCGCTTACCGTGGGGAGCGGACCGGTTCCAATACCGCCCGCGCGAGCTTTATACCGGCCGGCTCTCGCGTCCGGTGCTGCGCGGCAGCGTGCTGGATGCGCGGCAGGTCGTGGAAGTGAAGTGGCTCATGCGCAGCGGCGTCGTGTACGTGGACGGCCCGCACGTCGCCGTTCCGCTGCTGTATGGAGACCGGTTGGATATCCGCCTGTCCATGCGCCAGCCGGTGCGCGTCTTGGGTTTTGCGTCGTCCCGGCAGGGAAGGCGCCGCGTCTAATAACCCGATATCATTTGAGTTGGCCTTGAGAGCCGTGTGAACTGGTTCTTGACAGTTTCGCTTTTTTAGGTAAAAATCTTTTGAAACCAAGCCGCCGCTTATTATCCTTCCTTTCTGCCGGGCTTGAGTGTGCAAACGATCTAGCTTACAAGGGGTTTGCCATGCCTGGACCGGCTCTATCCAAAAAGCGCCCGCAAATTCTCATCCCTGCGTATCTGTTCAGCTTTTTCTTCATCTCGATAGTCACGGCGCAAGCGGCAAGCGACCCGGCATCTCACGATTCGGCGCTGGGCGAAAGCGTCTACCTCAGTGTGGAAGAGGTCAAGGATCGGCAAACCCGGGAGCCGGCTCCGCTGTTTCTGGATGTGCGGGAGAAGGATGAGTTTGAGGCAGGCCACCTCTCCAGTGCTAGGAACGTTCTCTACAGCGAAGTAGCCGGCATGGCCGATACGCTTCCCAAGGATCGCCCCATTGTTACTTACTGCATCCATTCGGCTCATCGCGCCCCCGAAGCCGCCAAGACGCTGCGCGGCCTGGGATTCACCAACGCCTACGTGATGGAAGGCGGCATCGTGGCTTGGGAGGCGGGCGGGCAGACCATCGAGGCTTCGGTGGAAGGCCAGTCCGCCAGCATTCTTCAAAAGACGGATCGCTGCGCGATTCTGGCGAAGCCGGAGGGATAATGCATGCGCGGTAGCCGGCCCCAACGTTTATCCAACACTTCGATCTGTTCTCTTATTTTTGCTTTCCTTTGCGTTTTTCTGCTTTCTTCCGCCCCCGCATTCGGGGCCACCAACGTGAGCGGTCTCATCAACGCGGATACGACGTGGACGCTTGCCGGAAGCCCCTACGTCGTAACCTCCTCCGTTACGGTGCGCGGAGCCACCCTGACGATTGAGCCCGGAGTTGAGGTGCGCTTCAATGCCGGGACCAGTTTGACCATCGGTTTTGCTAGTCCGGGTCATTTGAAAGCGCAAGGAACCAGCGCAGCACCCATTACTTTTACTCCTAACAATGCCGCTCCGGCTCCCGGGCAATGGCAGGGAATCGTGATCGCCGATTCACCGGAAAGCTCCATCCTTGAATACTGCATCATCCAATATGCCGGTGATTGGAACAACGCGAACCTGCGTATTGGAAGCTCCGGTGCTACCGTGCGGCATTGCACCATCCGGCGCAGCAGCAAAGCGGGCGTTACCTTAGGCAATTCCGCTGCGATATTGGAATACAACATGATCACCGAAAATACCGATGGTGTTGTATTCGAGAGTTTCAACGGTAAGGATCAGCTGCGCGGGAACACGATTGTGGGCAACACCACCGCGGTTCGTAACAGCCAGGGCTATACCGCCGATATGCGCCTGAATTGGTGGGGCAGCGTGGATGGGCCTACGTCCGGGATTGTGGGCAATGTAAAGACAGAACCTTGGCTTTCGCAGCAGCCGACCGGAGATTTCGGCTGGGTGAGTGCCGCGAATTCTCCAGATCCATTCAACCCTTCAACGGCAGTGACCACTTTCTTCGGCACGCTGCCTGAGGCCGCTACCTGGACGGTGACGATTCGCGATGCGGCCAACACCGTGGTCCGAACCTTGACAGGCACAGGAGCCAGCGTGGCGGTGGATTGGAACGGTCGCAACACCGCGAATGTCGTGGTGCCCAACGGCGTTTATACCTATGAATTGGCCGCAACCAGCACGGTCGGCGCTAAGGTGGCGCCGCCAGCTCGCGGGCAGGTTACCGCAAATGCATCCCTTCCGATTGCCAACATCACCTCGCCGATTCAGGACAAGGTTTATACGCCGCAAGCCTTCAGCATTACGGGAACGGCAACGGGTACTGCCGCGCAACCCTGGCGTTTGGAGTACGGGTTTGGCTACGCGCCGACCTCATGGTCGCTTATCAAGTCCGGCACCACCCCTGTCACCAATGGCGTGCTTGCCAGTTTCTCGGTGACCGTTCCGTTTACCACGGTTTATACGTTGCGACTTACGGTAACGACTGCGGCGGGCCAGGCGGTTGAGCAGGTTTCTTTCCGCATGCTTTATTTCGCATCCGGCATTTTCGACACGCCAGATCCCTTCTCGCCCAATGGCGACGGCCAGAAGGATGCTGTAACACTTGAGACCCAGGCCTCGATTCCGTCCAATTGGACGACTACGATCAAGAATAGTGCTGGTACTGTAGTCCGAACGCTTACGATACCGCTTTCTTATGGGTTGCGTCAGAAGTGGGATGGGAAAAACAATGCCGGGGTTTTACAGCCAACGGGCGCTTATACCTATCTGTTTACGATCAAGGAACCTATAAGCGGTGCCACACTCACTTCTGCCGCTACAACGACGAGCTTAGACAACACCCTTCCCACGGCGGCGATCACGGCACCGATAGAAAATAAGGTATTTCTGACCGATGCGCCGATTGCCTTTACCGGAAGCGCTACGGACACCAATCTGGATACCTGGAAACTGGAGTATGGTCTAGGAACGGCGCCCGCCTCATTTACGCTCATAACGACTTCTTTTACAAAAATTGCGGCCACGACGTTGTATTCATTGAACATACAGGGCTGGAATCCCGGCGTGTACACTTTTCGCCTGACCGTAACCGACCGCGCGGGCAATGTCTCGATTATTCTCCGGCATGTGACCCTGGACCACATCAAAGTCTCGAATGTTTCTGTTACGCCATCTACCATTGACCCGTACGGAACGCAGAACGCGGTGATCCAATACACGCTGGGCAAGACAGCCAATGTGACGCTTCGCGTCTATAACGGCACCACCAAAGCGTTGACGCGCACCATTACCACCGCCGGCCAGCCGGCCGGCGTCAATACCATGGCCTGGAACGGAAAGACGGCAACCAACACGATACCCGCGCTCGATGCGTACTACTTCACCTTGGAGGCGATTGACCCGACCAATGTGAACCGCAAGGGTAGCTATAACTATGCGACTACACCCGTGGTGGGACCTGTTCCTTCAACATTCAGCCAGACTGCCGATTCCACAAACTTCGATCCCTACAAGAACATGCGGGTTAAGATCAGCTATAACATAAATTATCCCGGCAGGCTCACGCTGCTCATCCAGAATTCCACCAGCGTGACGGTTCGCACGCTGCTGAACAACGCGCTGCAGCCCGCCGGCAATCAAGTGGAGTGGTGGGACGGCCGCAAGGACGACGGTAAGTTTTTTCAGGGCAGTTTCAACATCTACTACGGCGTGCCGGTTGCCGCTCCCCTGAATTCGATTTTTCTGATTCCTTCGCCTCCCCAAGTCACCAGCTTCTCCGCCGAAGCGTACGTCATCCAGCCGGCGCAAGCGGAAGTCAGCACCCTTTCCTACACGCTCAACCGCGACGCCAAGGTGACCCTCAGCTTGACCGATCCGAACGGCAGCGCTGTGGGGGCGCTGTTTTCCAATCTGCTGCAGACGGCAGGCCCGCACACGTTTGAGTGGAATGGCCGCAACGCGGCGGGCCGCATGGTGGCTGTTGAGGGTGACTACAAGGTCACGTTGACCACCACGGATCCGAATGCAGCTTCCAGCGGCACGTACATGGGCACAGTGACGGTGTACAAATGAGATTCCTCGTCGGTATTTGCTTGCTGGCTCTTTCAGCGGGGGTTGTTCTTGAGGCTGCGGAGCAGCAAGGTTCGCGCTTGCAGGGCACATTGGCTTATGTGCGCCTTACCCAGGGCACGTGGCAGGTGTGGCAGAAAGATTTGGCGACCGGCGTGCAAAAACAGATAACCGCCATTTCTGCGGATAAGCGCGTACCGACTTGGACCCAAGACGGGCAAATTACCTACTGCACCACCAATCAGAGCTGTTTTCAGATCCGCCCGGGTGAACAGGGAAGCGAACCCCTGCTTTCCGATCTCTGGCCCGTGCGCGATGTGGCCTGGTCGCCGGATGGTGCGACGCTGGCTTTCTCACGGTTTCGCACGGACATTGTGGACAGCGCCAATATTTGGGTGGCGGATGCTTCAGGCGAAAACCGTCGCATGCTCACTCAGGATTCAGGCATTCAGCAGCAGCCGGCCTGGTCGCCAAGCGGCGCGCAGATTGCCTTCTCCGCAGGCCAGGGCTACGGGACGTACGAAATCTACGTCATCAACGCGGACGGTTCCAACCGCAGGCGGCTCACCAACAACACGACGCATGATTTTCTGCCCGCTTGGTCACCGGACGGCACACAAATCGCCTGGTCTTCTGATGCTACGGGCGATTATGAGATCTGGGTTATGAACGCCGACGGCGGCAATGCCCGGCAACTGACCAATGCCCGCGGGTTGGACACGCGTCCTTGCTGGTCGCCGGACGGCCGCTTCATCGCTTTCGGCACGAACCGCTCCGGCACGCTTGAGATTTGGGTCATGAATGCCGATGGGACCAATCCGCAGCTTTTGGAAAAATCGGCCGGGGGAGCTTCGGACCCGGCTTGGCGATGAGGCGAATGAGCGCCCTTTTAGCAGCTTCTGCGTCGCTCTTGGCAACGGGCGGCTGCAGCACGTGGCAGCCTCCTGTTCCAGACGCGGCGCCCGCGACAACTCTACCGGCGGATATTCCCGTTACAGGCGAGAGCCTGCCGGGTGTTGGGGTAGAACCTAAAACCATTCACCCCCTGTCCGGTGAAAAAGCGATTATCCGCTATGAGTTGCCTGAGCCGGCCGAAGTGAGCGTTGCGTTGGTGGATGCCGAGGGTCGCATTGTCCGCACGTTGCCTGGCGGTTCTCTGCCGAAGGGCGCTCAGGAAACCGTTTGGGACGGCCGCAGCGATTCGGGGGCCTGGACGCCGGCTGGAGCGTATCGCTATATCATTACCGCGAGCACCGCAAGCGGTCGGCGGGTGGTGCATGATGCCACCGCTTCCACCGGCGGAGAAGAGCTGAGTGTCCGCTCTTTTGAGTACGATGACAAGACGGGAGAGTTGCGTTGGGTTATGCCCAAGGCGGGCTTGGCGCGTTTGCGCATCGGGATCGAAGGGTTTCCGCATTTGCGCACCCTTTTTGATTGGCAGCCCTTTGAGGCGGGAGCGCACAGCGTGGTTTGGGACGGCATGGATGCTTCAGGTTTGGTTTCGCTTAAAGACCATCCCAAACGGCTTATCAAGCTGACGGCGTTTTCCATGCCCGATAATACGGTGATCGTTGCCGGAACTCCGGCAGACCCATCTTCGACGATGCCGGCATCACCTGCCGCGTATCCCGTTGATGTCAAAGGTCCCGACGCTTACCTGCATGCCCGCCATCGGCGCAGCGAGTGCGGCGAGGTGCGCCTTTCCGTAGACTTTGTGCTGCCTGGTTTGCGCCGTGACGCCCAAGGCAGGCCCATTCTTTTAGCCGGAACCGTTCCGGTTCGCGTAACACTTGATCCTGCCGATGCCGCGCGCGTGGCGAACAGCCGTTTTGAAGTCTCGCTGTATGAGGATTTGAACTTCCTTTTCGAGGAAGAGGACGGCATCAATCCTTTTACGTTCGAATGGAAAACAGAAGGATTGACTCCCGGCGTTCATCTTTTGACCGTAAATATCCTGACCTATGACGACCACTACGGCGTTTTGACGGTTCCTGTGGTGATTGAACGCCACTGAAGGGGAAAGCTATGAAAGTTTCTTTGCTCAAGAGACAGGGTTTTCTCAAAATTCCGGCACTGGCGACTGCATGCGTGTTCATTTTGCAGCCGCTGACGGCCCCGCTGGCTTGGGCGCACGATTATACGTTTCCCGGCGGCACGGTGCCCGGCAAGCCCGCCGATCCCGACGGCCCGCTCACTTCGCAGCCAACACCGAACAACCCCAGCAACGAAAACCCCAAAAATCCCACCGACCCTGTAGAGCTTTTCCGCGGCGAATTCGTGGTGAGCCGTCAGGACCTTTTCTGGCCCGGCCGCGGGCTTGCGGTGAATCTAGGCTTTAATTACCGCTCGCGCAGCTCCTTCAACGGTCCGTTCGGCTACGGCTGGGACATGTCTTACTACCGCCGCGTGCGCAAACTCATCAACAATAACGCCCTGGTCCTACGCGGTGCCAATCGCCGCGACGAGTTTGTCTGGAACGCCACCACGCTCACCTATGTAGCGCCGGCCGGCATTTACGATACGCTGGTGCAGAATGCCGACGGCACCCATACGCTCACCTCCAAGCATGGCATCAAGGAGTATTTCAACGTCAACGGCGTGTTAACCAAGATCGTAGACCGCAACGGCAACACCCTTACCTTCAGCTATGATCCTGCCGGTGCTTTGCCCATCACCGGCAAATCGCCGTATTTCATCACCCAAACAACCGGGGTTGTGGCGCGCGAGTACCGTCTGATTCGCATCACCGACGCCATCGGACGCACGGTTGATTTCGCCTACAACGCAGAAGGCCGGCTGAGTTCACTGACCTATGCCGGGCGGACGGTGCAGTATACCTACAACACCGACGGCGACCTTATCAGCGTGCGCACGCCGACCAGTACCGACTTTCCATCCGGCAGCACAACAACGTATGCCTACACGAGCCACAACTTAACCTCCATCACCGATCCCAAAGGGCAAGCCTTCCTTACCAACGAATACGACTCCCAAGACCACGTTACCCGGCAGACCTACGGTGGTTCGGCTAATGTCGCTACCCTTAGTTATCTGCCCGACATGGTCTGTCCGTCTACACCGGGCAGCGCTAATGCCGGCTACAGTTTGACGCTCAGTCCACTTTCCGCTAACCCAGGTGATTCGCTCACCGCCACGTGGACAGCACCCGCCGGTTCCTCCACTTCGGACTGGATCGGCCTTTACCAGAAGGGAGCCGTGAACACTTCCTATAAGACTTACTTTTATACGAACGGTGCCACCAGCGGCAGCAATACGCTGACAACTAGCGCTTCCTATGCTCAGGGCTTGTACGAGGCGCGCTACCTGCCCAACAACGGCTACACGTCGGTGGCCAGCAGCAGCACCGTTTGCCTGGGCAGCACTGCACTGGTCGCCCAGCCCTCAGCCACTGAAGTGGTGGACCGCAACGGCAACCGCGCCAAGTACAACTTTGACGCCGCCGGCCATATCACCAAGATCGAGCAGTTTACCGACGGCGTTCCCGCGGGCGAGCCGGCCAGTTACGTGACTCAGTACGAGTACAACGCCGCCGGCGAGATCACGCGCATCCTGTACCCCCGCGGCAACGCAACCGAATACACCTACGACGCCAAGGGCAACGTGCTCACGATCCGGAGTAAGGTCATCGGCGCAACCAAGTTCGTAGCCGTCGCAACGGATATCGTCACCGCCTTCACCTACAACGCGTTCGCCGAGCCCACCACGGTGACCGATCCGCGGGCTTTCCGCACCACGTTCACCTACGACGCCAAGGGTAATCTCACCCGCGTTACAGCACCCATTACGACCACGTTCACCAGCTTTCTCTACAACACCTTTGGCCAGGTCACGCAAATGACCGAGCCCGGCACGCTGATCACCACTTATACCTACGACGCCGCAACCGGCAATCTGCTCAAAATTGCGCGCGATCCGGCGGCGACCAACGCCACCACGCAATTCACCTATGACGCGGTGGGCAACGTAACATCTGTTACCGACACCAACGCAAGCGTGACCAGCTTCACCTACAACGAGCTGAATCAGCTCAAGAAGGTTGTAGCCCCGGCTCCTTTCAATTTTGAGACCAACCTTCGCTACGACGCCAACGGCAACCTGGTGCAGGTTGACCGGCAGGCGACCGCCGGTGCCCCCGGCTCGCTTCCCGGGCTGGGCACCGTGAATTCCGGCGATGGCTGGCAGTCGGTGGTTTATGCCTACAACATGCTCGATCGGGTGACATCGATCCGCAACGACCTCAATCAGGTCACGAGCTACGCCTACGACGGCACCGGCAATCTGACCCAGGCAACCGATGCCAAGAACCAGATCACCCGCTACACCTACGATGAGCGCGATCTGGTCACCCAAGTTACGGACCCCAAGAACGGGCTCGTGCAGTATGGCCTCGACGCCAACGGCAACGCGATCCGCGTCACCGACCCGGCGAGCCATGCGACGGATTTTGTCTATGACGCGTTCGACCGGCTCACGGCCATTACGTATGCCGATGCCGCCAAGGATCAATTTACCTACGACAAGTCTTCGAACGTGCTGTCGCATATCACTCCGATTCCGGTAACGACCACAACGTTCGTCACGCGCACGTACGCTTACGACGCCATGGACCGGCTCATTTCCAAGACCGTCCCCGGCCGGGTCACCACGTACACGTACGATGTGGCCAGCCGCCTGACCCGCGCGGCCGACACCGTCGCGACGCTGGTCTTTGCCTACGACAAGTTCCACCGGCTTACCAGCGCGGCCACCACCTATCCCACAACCACCGCGCTCACGCAGACCTATGCCTACGACAAGCTCAATCGCCGCACCAGCTACACGTATCCTGCGGTGAGCCCGGCCGTCGGCAGGCAGATCACGTACCAGTACGACGCGCTGAGCCGCCTCACCGGCCAGACGGATCTAACGGGCCAGTCCATCGCGCTGGGGTATGACGCTCTCTCTCGCCGTTCGAGCCTGAGCATGGCCAACGGTGTATTAACCAACTATGCGTATGATGCCGTAAGCCGGCTGCTGAGCATCAACTCCAGCCGCTCGGGCAGCTCCATTACCTCGGCCAGCTACACCTACGACGCCATCGGCAACCGGCTGAGCCAGACGATAGGGCCGGTTGGCGGGGCTAAGAGCTTCGCGTACGACGCGCTCTCGCAGCTCACCAGCGCCACCAACCCGTCGGTCAGTTTTGCTTACGATGGCGTGGGCAACCGCACAACCGCCGCCGGCGTCACCTACACCGCGAACACCCTTAATCAGTACACGCAGGTGGGCTCAAGCGCATACACCTACGACAAAGCCGGCAACCTACTGACCGACGGCACGAGCACTTACACGTACGATGCCGAGAACCGCGTTACGAAGATCGTCTCAGGCGCGAACACCCTGCTGTACACCTACGACGGGCTCGGCCGAAGGATCAGCCGAAGTCTTAACGGGGTGATTACCCGCTTCTACTACGACGGGCTTGAGCGCATTGCAGACCGCAACGCGGCCGGGGTGGTTGAGGCGAGTTATTTGTTTGGTCCGGGGATTGATGAAGCGTGGGAGTTGCAGCGGGGTAGCGACACCCGCACCTACTCGCGCGATGGTTTAGGCTCGCCTCTTGTTCTAACCGACTCAACGGGTGCTATTCTTGAGCGTTACAGCTACGCTGAGTTCGGCGCGCCTACGGTAACGAACGTCTCAACCAGCCAAACAGGCACTGCCTCGTTCTTTAACAATCCGATTCTGTTCACGGGCAGGGAGTGGGAGCCTGAAGCACAGATCTATTACTACCGAGCGCGGTTCTACCATCCGGGGGTGGGGCGTTTCACCTCAAGGGATCCGCTTGGCTACGCGCCGGATGTGAATCTCTACCGTTACGTAGGCAACTCGCCGGTTAATTGGATTGATCCGCTGGGATGGATGTCGAGGGCGATTGGGCCAGGGCCCAGCCGGCCAGTTGGGGATATGCCGTTCAATCCGCAACCCGGCGGGATTATCACCACACCGGTTTCAGGTCCCGAGAAGGGTCCTGGCGGTTTTACTCCTGCCGGGCCTGATGGAGGACCGACAGGATATACTCCGGGGACGGATATATTCCCTCGCCCGCAGCCTGGCGACAAAGGCCCAAGCAAGAGCGAAGGCAGAATCCAAGGAACAGATCAGCCGGGGATGGATAAGGCGGAACCTGGCACCCAAGGACAGCAGGATAAAGAAGAAGGTGGGAAAAAGAAGGGTAAGAAGAAGGAGAAGTATCCGTTACCCGATGGAGGGTCTATTGAAATCGAAACGCGAGGCCAGAAGGGGACAGATGGAGGGACAAGCGAGGTTATTAAAATCAAAGATTCACAGGGTAAAACAACCGATGTTTGGCATGCCGTTACAGATTCCAATGGAAACATTATTCACTTGCACCCGAAATAGTCAGAGCTAAGCAGATGCCACACCCTCTTAGGGATAGAATTCGTGTTTGGCTCTCACGCTTCAATT
>JAHFGY010000116.1 GCA_023247195.1 Candidatus Omnitrophota bacterium
GCGCGCGCGTGAAGTTCTCGGGCGGGAAGCAGACCGTAATCAACGGGCCGTTTCCTGGGACAAAGGACCTTGTCGCCGGCTTCTGGCTCTGGAAATGCCAGTCGCTGCAAGAAGCGATCGACTGGGCGAAGCGCTGCCCCAACCCCATGCCGGGCGAAGAGGCTGAGCTTGAGATCCGGCAGGTGTTTGAAGTCGAGGATTTCGGCCCCGCGCTAAGGCTGATCAACGGAGGACTTAGCCAGGCCGCCAAAAGCTAAAACTTCGCATATTAAGCTCTCGGACGGGTTGCAGAAGCTTCTTCCATACTTTGTTAACTCCTGGCCGTCGCCGCTTCAATCTCCCGCATTAGCTTGCTTAAAAGGAAAATTATGGCACTGATCAGTATTCATGAGGTTTGTTTGGCTTTTGGCGGCCCGCTCCTCTTCGACAATATCAGCCTGCAAGTGAATTCCGGCGAGCGCGTCGCGCTGCTCGGCCGCAACGGCGTGGGCAAAACAACGCTCATGAAGGTTCTCGCAAGCCAGATCAAAGTCGACCGAGGCGAAATCCGCTATCAGAAAGGGATTAAAGTTACGCACCTGCCTCAGGAAGTTCCCATGGATATCACGGGCAATGTGTTCGACATCGTTCTTTCCGGGCTGCCGGAGCGCGTGAAGCTGCTGAGCGATTTTCATCATTTGAATCACCGGCTGGAGACGGAATACACGCCGCAGCTGATGGATCAGCTGGATAAATTGCACTCTGAGATGGATCGTACGCACGGATGGGACACGCAGCGCGAGATCGAAGATGTCATCGCGCACATGAAATTGGATCCCGAAAGCAGCTTTGAGCAATTATCCGGCGGAGAGAAACGAAAAGTCCTTTTGGCCAAGGCGCTGGTCCTGAAGCCGGACATGCTATTGCTGGACGAGCCGACAAACCATTTGGATATCCAGTCGATCAACTGGCTCGAAGGCTTCCTGAAGGATTATCCAGGAACGCTTTTATTTGTTACGCATGACCGCATGTTCATGACGCGCTTGGCGACCACGATTGTGGAGCTCGATCGCGGAAAACTTTACAGCTGGAGCTGCGATTACTCGACGTTTTTGGAGCGCAAGCAATTGGCGCTTCAAAACGAGGTTCTCGAGTGGGAGCGGTTTGACAAGAAGCTCGCCCAAGAAGAAGTTTGGATCCGGCAGGGAATCAAGGCGCGCAGGACCCGCAACGAGGGCCGCGTTAGAGCCCTGGAGCGGCTCCGGGAAGAGAAGAAAACGCAGCGCCAGATGATCGGAAAAGTCCGAATGAAGGCCCAGGAAGCGGAGCGCTCAGGCCAGGTAGTGATCAAAGCGGAAAACATCCAATTTTCGTTCGGAGAAAAATGCATCAGCAAGGATTTTTCAGTCCGGATCGTGCGCGGCGACAAAATCGGTATCATCGGGCCCAACGGCTGCGGTAAATCGACGCTTTTACGGATGCTCCTTGGGAAGCTTGCTCCGCAATCGGGGACGGTGACGCTGGGAACCAACCTCGAAATTTCTTACTATGACCAGCTCCGCGAGCAGCTGGATGAAAATAAGTCGGTAATAGAAAATATCTGCGGCGAAACCGACACGGTGGCTGTCGCCGGCCAGCCTCGCCATATTATCGGCTATCTGCAGGAGTTTCTTTTCTCGCCCGACCGCGCCCGCACGCCGGTCAAACGGCTCTCGGGCGGCGAGCGTAATCGCCTGCTGTTGGCGCGGCTTTTTACCAAGACTTCAAACCTATTGATCATGGACGAGCCCACGAACGATCTGGATGTGGAGACCATGGAGCTGCTAGAGGAGCTTCTTATTAATTATTCCGGAACGCTTATTTTGGTCAGCCATGATCGCACGTTCATTAATAACATCGTCACTTCCACGATTATTCTCGAGGGAGACGGCGTTATTTATGAATACCCCGGCGGCTATGATGACTGGCTCAATCGTCCTAAAGATGAAGTTGAAGAAGCGGAGCCGCCCAAAAAGGAAGAGAAAGTCAAAGCCGAGCCGGCGGTAAAGCCCGAGGCTCCCAAAAAACTCACGCTAAAAGAACAGAAAGAGCTCGAAAGCCTCCAAGCGACGATCGAAAAACTGGATGCCGAGCATGCTCCAATCATTGAAAATATGTCCGGCCCTCACTTTTATCAGCAAGAAGCGGTGAAAATCGCCGAAATCAAATTCCGCCTCACGGCTATCGATGAGGAGATTGCGAAATTGTACGACCGTTGGGAACACCTGGAAAAAAGAAGGGCTTATTGGAAGTAAGCGGTTTCAAACCGTGGCGATAGAGGATACCGTCATCCAGCTCCATAGGTCAGTGAATAAGTAGTTGACTATTCAGTCAACTTCGCTAGTATAGTGCATCTATGGGACGCGTCAGTGACGCCAAAGAGCGGTTGATGGAAGCTATTCGGGAACTGATTTGGAAGGGTTCCTACGGCTCAACCACCATCGACCATATTTGCGAGAAGGCCGGGGTCAAGAAGGGCAGCTTTTATTACTTCTTCGATTCAAAGTCCGATCTGACATTGGCGGCGCTTGAGACGGAGTGGGAACGCAAGCGCGTGGAGCTTGATTCGATCTTTTCATCGACAATCCCTCCGCTGGAACGCCTTCAAAAATATTGCGAATACAGCTACCGACTCCAGGCTGAGATTAAAGCGGAATGCGGATCCGTGCTGGGTTGCCCCTTGTTCTCGCTGGCCACTGAGGTCAGCACGCAAGAGCAACCTTTGCAGCAAAAGATTCAGCAGATCTTTGATCAAAAACACCGGTATTTCGAATCCGCGATACGCGATGCGCACGCGGCTGGCCTGATCCATGCGCCCGACGCCGAGGCAAAGGCGAAAGTCCTGTTTGCCTACTACAATGGATTGATAACCGAGGCTCGAATCCGCAACAGCCTGGAAATTCTGCAAGAGGCCGCGCGCGGAACCCGCGAGCTGCTGGGCGTTAAGGAGTCTGCGCTCACCGCCGTATAATTGTTCTATTTTTTTGCTTAGATAGTTGACTAAGTAGATAACTACTGGAGACAAGCGGTCATGAAGAAACGAATGGCGATTATGTTGGTTTTGGTCGCGTTGTTCATCGCCGGCATCGCCGGGGTGAAAGTAACGCAGATTCGCGGAGCCATGGCCGCATCCGCAAAATTTGCTCCGCCGCCGGCGGCTGTGACAACCATTGTCGTGAAGAAGGAAACGTGGCAGCCGGCGTTGAGCGCGGTCGGTTCGTTGAAGGCGGTCAACGGCGTGAAGGTGAGCACCGATTTAGCGGGCATCGTGTCGGAAATTGCGTTTCAATCCGGCCAAACGGTGAAAAAGGGAGACCTTCTCGTTAAGCTCGACAGCCAGCAGGAAGAAGCCCAGCTGCACTCCGCGGAAGCCCGCAGCGACCTGGCCAAAGCGAATCTCGAACGCCATCGCGATCTGGTGCAGCAGGGAGCGGTTTCCCAATCAGCCTTCGATGCCGCGGACTCCGAGTACCGCCAGGCGGTTGCCGCGGTTGACGAGGCGCACGCGCTCATAGCGCGCAAAGCCATCACCGCGCCGTTCGATGGGGTGCTGGGGATCCGCGAGGCGGACCTGGGCCAGTACTTGAACGTCGGCGCGCCCATCGTGGAGCTTCAATCGGTCGACCCGATTTTTGTGGAATTTTCATTCCCTCAGCAAGATATGGAACAGGTTGCGGCCGGAAAAAAGCTTCGTCTTCAGGTGGCCGGGGTTTCGGGCGAGGCGTTTGAGGGCGAAATCACCGCCATCGACTCGCGCGTGGATGAGAGCACCCGCAACATACTGTTTCAAGGCACGATCGAAAATCCGGAGCACAAACTGCGGCCCGGCATGTTCGCCACGGTCGAGGTGCTCATGCCGGAGACCGAGACGCTCTCCATTCCCGCCTCTTCCATCAACTACGCGCCGTACGGCGACTCGGTCTATGTCGTTAAAGAAAATCAACTCCAGGAGCAGTTTGTGAAGCTCGGGCAGAACCGCGGCGACCAGGTCGCGATTCTTTCCGGCGTCAAGGAAGGCGATGAGGTCGTCAGCTCCGGCGTCTTCAAATTGCGCGGCGGCATTCCGGTGCAGGTCGACAACAGCGTGCAGCCCGGCAACGCCGTCAGCCCAACTCCGCCGAACAGCTAAGAGAACGAGATGCAATTTACCGATCTGTTTATTCGCCGCCCGGTCGTTGCCACGGTCGTCAGCCTGATCATCCTGCTGGCCGGGATTCAGGCGACTCGCACGCTGAATGTGCGCCAATACCCGCGCAGCGACATGGCGGTGGTGACGGTCAAGACCGCCTACATCGGCGCGAATGCCGATCTCGTGCGCGGGTTCATCACGACACCGCTCGAGCGCGTTATCGCCAGCGCGGACGGCATCGACTACCTCGAATCGCAGAGCGCGCAAAGCCTGAGCACCATCTCAGTCCACCTGAAGCTCAATTACGACAACAACGCGGCGCTGACGCAGATTCAAGCGAAGATCGCACAAGTCCGCAACGATTTGCCCCCAGAAGCCGAAGCCCCGATTGTCGAGCTTGAAACCAGCGACAGCCAGTTCGCCGCCGTATACCTGAGCTTTTATTCGGAAGACCTCGATCAGAATCAAATCACCGATTACCTCACGCGGGTCGTCCAGCCGAAGCTAACCGCGATCAGCGGGGTCCAGCGGGCCGATATCCTCGGCGCCCGCACCTTTGCCATGCGCGTGTGGCTCAAGGGTGACCGCTTGGCGGCGCTGAACGTTTCGCCATCCCAGGTGAGCGAAGCCCTGGCCGTCAACAACGCGCTCTCAGCGGTCGGCGCGACCAAAGGCTCGATGATATCGGTCAACCTCACCGCCAATACCGACCTGCGCACGGTCGAGGAATTCCGCCAGCTCGTTGTACGCGAACAAAACGGCAGGATCGTGCGCTTGAAGGACGTGGCCGACGTGGATCTTGGCGCGGAAAGCTACGAGCAAGACGTCCGCTTCTCCGGGCAAAAGGCGACTTTTATGGGCGTGTGGGTGCTGCCCACCGCTAACTCGCTCGACGTGGTCAAAGCGGTGCGGACCGCGATGCCGTATATCGAGAAGCAATTGCCCACGGGCATGAAAGTCAGCATCGCATACGACTCAACCGAATACATCAGCGACGCGCTGCGCGAGGTGACCCATACGCTGATCGAAACGCTGGTGATTGTCATTGTCGTGATCTTCTTGTTTCTTGGCTCGTTCCGTTCCGTGCTGATCCCGGTCGTCGCGATTCCGATCTCGCTCGTGGGCGCGGCCTCCTTGATGCTGCTGTTCGGGTTCAGTCTTAACCTGCTCACTCTGCTGGCGATCGTGCTCTCGGTCGGTCTTGTGGTCGACGACGCGATTGTGGTCGTTGAAAATACGGAGCGACATTTGCACGAAGGGCGAAAACCGTTCGACGCCGCGATCGTGGCCGCGCGGGAATTGTTCGGCCCGATCATTGCCATGACAATCACGCTGGCCGCGGTGTACACCCCGATCGGGTTTCAGGGAGGCTTGACGGGCACGCTGTTCCGCGAGTTTGCGCTGACGCTGGCCGGCGCTGTGGTCGTGTCGGGCGTGGTTGCTTTGACCTTGTCTCCCATGATGTCGTCGAAATTGCTGCGCGCGGGGGATTCGCATCGCGGATTTTCCGGGTTGGTTAACCGCCGGTTCGACGGACTCCGGCGGCGCTATGTTCGAACGCTCACCAACTCGCTCCAGTGGCGGCCGGTTACGCTCACGCTGGCTGCAATCGTCCTTGTTCTGATGGTGCCGTTTTCGATGTTCACGCAGCGCGAGCTCGCGCCGAAGGAGGACCAAGGCATCGTTTTCGGCATCGTCCAAGCGGCCCCCAACTCCACGCTCGATCAGACAACGCTCTACACCGATAAAGTGAACGAGGTGTTCGAATCGCTGCCGGAAACCGACCACACGTTTCAGCTTACTGGGCCTACGGGCGGGTTCTCGGGCATGATCACCAAGCCGTGGAGCGCGCGCAAGCGCACCACCGAGCAGATGGTTGGCGAGGTTTTCGCAAAAGTGAGCGCGATTCCTGGCGTGCGCGTTATCGCCACGACCCCGTCGCCGCTGCCGGGCGGTGGAAATTTTCCGGTCGAGTTCGTCATCGTATCGACCGCGGAGCCGCGCGAGCTCATTGAGTTCGCCAATCAGCTTGTCCAAAAAGCGTTTGCGAGCGGCTTATTCATGTTCGCGGACACGGATTTGAAGTTCGACCAGCCGCAGACGGAAATCGTTTTTGACCGCGACAAGGTCGCGTCGCTGGGATTGACGCTGCAGCAGGTCGGCCGGGATCTCAGCACCATGATGGGCGGGAACTACGTCAACCGCTTCAGCATCCAGGGGCGCAGCTATAAGGTCATTCCGCAGGCCACGCGCGCGCAGCGGCTGAACGCCGATCAGATGCGCGACATCTACGTGAGCGGGCCGAACGGAAAGCTCATACCGCTGTCGACCTTCGCGACATTGAAGAACACCACCGAGCCCCGGGCGGTCTTCCGGTTCCAGCAGCTGAACTCCGTGAAAATTCAGGGCGCCATCCTGCCCGGCGCGAGCTTGGACCAAGCTCTGAAGATGCTCGAGCAGGAAGCCACGAAGATT
>JAHFGY010000117.1 GCA_023247195.1 Candidatus Omnitrophota bacterium
TGGCATGCGTATGGTTGGCAACTACCTCAGCGGTCACGCCGCCCAGCGTCGCCGCGCCGTTCGAGAGCGTAGGCTTGGCGCCGGGCATATCAGTCACGCGGAACTCCTGCGCGCGCTCGGCCGGCAGAAACTTGAGCGCCATCCAGCGGAAGATATAGTCCACGACCGACTTAGCAAAGCGGACGTCTTTGTTGTTCGTGATGCCGTTCGGCTCAAAGCGCACGTGGCTGAACTTCCTCACCAGGATTTCCAGCGGCACGCCGTACTGCAGCGAGAGCGACACGGTCGTGGCGAAGCTGTCCATGATGCCCGACAGCGTCGAGCCTTCCTTGGACATGGTGATAAAGATCTCGCCGGGCATCCCGTCTTCGAAAAGGCCGACGGTGATGTAGCCTTCGTGGCCGCCGAGCGAGAACTTGTGCGTGATCGAGTGCCGCTCATCCGGCAAGCGGCGGCGATAAGGCGCGGGCACCGTGGGCTTGGCGTCTTTGTCGCCCTTATTGGTCGACAAGGGCTGAACCGCCTTGGAGCCGTCGCGGTAAACCGCGACCGCTTTGAGGCCGAGCCGCCAAGACTCGCTATACGCATGCATGATATCGTCCACCGTAGCCTCGGTCGGCAGGTTCACCGTCTTGCTGATCGCGCCGCTGATGAAAGGCTGCGCCGCGGCCATCATGCGGACATGGCCCATGTAGTGGATGGAACGCGAGCCGTTCATAGCGCGGAACGCGCAGTCGAACACCGACAGGTGCTCGGGCTTGAGCCCGGGCGCACCCTCGACCGTTTCCTTCTCTTGGAGGTACTTGAGGATCGCGTCGATTTCGGCCTGCTCGTAGCCTAGGCGCGCAAGCGCGCGCGGCACGGTCTGGTTCACGATCTTGAGCATGCCGCCGCCCACGAGCCGCTTGTACTTGATGAGCGCGATGTCCGGCTCAATGCCCGTGGTGTCGCAGTCCATCATGAACGCGATGGTGCCTGTCGGCGCCAGCACCGTGACCTGGGAATTGCGAACGCCGAACTCTTCGCCCTTGCGGATCGCTTCGTCCCACACACGGGTCGCGGCGCTAAGGAGCGGCTGCGGCACCAGTCGGTGGTTGATCTTGTCGACCTGAGCGCGGTGTTTGCGCAGAATACGCAACTGCGGATCGCGGTTGCGCTGAAAACCCTCGTACGGGCCTTTCTGCTCGGCGATCTCGCACGAAATCTCGTAGGCGTGGCCGCTCATGAGCGCGGTGATCGCGCCGGCCCAAGCTCTTCCCTCTTCGGAGTCGTAGGCCAAGCCCTGAGACATCAATAGCGAGCCGAGATTCGCGTAGCCGAGCCCAAGCTGGCGGTAATTCTTAGCGTTCTCCGTGATCTTCTCGGTCGGGTACGACGAGTTGTCGACCACAATGTCCTGCGCGATCGTCACGATCCGAACCGCGTACTTGAACTGCTCGGTCAGGAAATTGCCGTCCTCATCGATAAACTTGAGCAAATTGATGCTGGCGAGGTTGCACGCGGAGTTGTCCAGGTGCATGTACTCGGAGCACGGGTTGCTTGCGTTGATGCGGCCGGTGTTCGGGCAGGTGTGCCAGTCGTTGATCGTGGTATCGAACTGCATGCCGGGATCGCCGCAGTGCCACGTGGCTTCGGCAATGAGCTTGAGCAGGTCCTTGGCTTTCACGCGCTCGATCGTCTCGCCTGTGGTGACCGCGCGGAGCTCCCATTCTTCATCGGCCATGGCCCGGCGCATGAACTCGTCGGTCGCGCGCACGGAGTTGTTGGCGTTCTGGAAGAAGATCGAGCCGTACGCCTCGCCGTCGATGGCCGCGTCATAGCCGACCGAGATCAGCTTGTGCGCCTTCTCTTCTTCCTTCCACTTGCACATGATGAACGGCTTCACGTCCGCGTGCTCGGCGTTGAGCACCACCATCTTGGCCGCGCGGCGCGTTTTGCCGCCGGACTTGATCACACCCGCTGAAGCATCGGCCGCCTTCATGAAGGAAACAGGCCCGGAAGCCGTGCCACCGCCGGCGAGCCGCTCGCGCGAGGAGCGGATATTGGATACGTTGAGCCCTGCGCCGGATCCATACTTGAAAATCATGCCTTCGTTGCGGTACCAATCGAGGATCGACTCCATCGTGTCATCGACTGAAAGAATGAAGCAAGCGGAGCACTGCGGACGGGGCTCGATCCCAACGTTGAACCAAACCGGTGAGTTAAAAGCGGCGCACTGATTGATCAAAAGATACGATAATTCCGATCGGAAGGACTCTGCGTCTTCTTCGCTTGCGAAATACCCATCCTTGAGACCCCAGTTGGTGATCGTGTTCGCCACGCGGCCCACGAGCTGCTTCGCGCTGCGCTCACGTTGCGGAGTGCCGATCGCGCCGCGGAAATACTTGGAAACCACCACGTTCGTGGCCAGCTGCGACCAAAAAACAGGCACTTCCACGTTCTTTTGCTCGAAAACCACCTCGCCTTTTTCATTGCCGATGATGGCCGAGCGCTCTTCCCACTGGATCTCGTCAAACGGATGGGCGGTCTGCTTCGTCCAACGCCGGGGGATGCTTAACCCTGGCTTTTGACCCGCTTGAGGCCGCTGGACAGCCTTGATTCCGGGCTCTGTCTCAGCTTTCTGCGCGGTCTTGACCGCTTCAGCCATCCACTTTCCTCCCTCTATAAAAAAACCCTATATCTTGGTGTTTTCCACAGGAAACACACAACCCCTTGTATGCTTCCGTTGAGAAGTCTACCATTTGCCATCGGGGAGTCAAGCTTAAAATCACAAAAAATCGCTGAATTTGACGTGGAAAATTACTTGGGCTGGAAAGTCAGTCCCGCAGCGCCATCGCGGTCGATTTTAACCGTTTGTCCGGGCTGAATGGCGCCTTCCAAAAGCCGCCGAGCCAACGGATCAACGACGTATCTCTGCACAGTGCGCCGTAAAGGCCGCGCGCCGTACATCGGATCAAATCCTTCTTGAGCGAGAAACTCCTTTGCCCGGTCGGTCAATTGCAGCTGAATTCTTCGCTCTGTCAGCCGACGCTGCGCCTGAGCCACTTGCAGGTCCACGATGTGCTTCAGATCCGCGGGCGAGAGCTGGTTGAACACCACGATCTCGTCGATGCGGTTCAGGAACTCCGGTCGGAATTGCTGGCGCAGCGACTGTAAAACCTCGCGGCGTGCTTGCTCGGGGTTCTCCAGGCCGATCTCTTGGATGAGCTGGCTCCCAACGTTGGACGTCATGATAACCACGCTGTTGCGGAAACTCACCACGCGTCCCTGCCCGTCGGTGAGGCGGCCGTCGTCCAGCAACTGCAGGAGCACGTTCAACACCAGCGGGTGGGCTTTCTCCACCTCGTCGAGCAAGATCACGCTGTACGGCTTGCGGCGCACAGACTCGGTAAGCTGCCCGCCCTCTTCATAGCCCACGTAACCCGGCGGCGCGCCGATCAAGCGCGCGACCGCGTGCTGCTCCATGTACTCGGACATGTCCACGCGGATCAGCGCGTTCTCGTCGTCGAATAAGAACTCGGCGAGCGCTTTGGCGAGCTCGGTCTTGCCCACGCCCGTCGGGCCGAGGAACAAGAACGATCCCACAGGCCGGTTGGGGTCGGACAAATCCGCGCGCGCGCGCCGGATAGCGTCGGCCACGGCAATGACCGCCGGGTCTTGGCCGATCACGCGGCTCTTGATCCGATCTTCCATGTGAAGCAGCTTTTCGCGCTCGCTTTCCAAGAGGCGATTCACCGGAATCTTGGTCCAGCTCGAGATGACTTCGGCCACGTCTTCTTCCGTGACCTCTTCCTTGAGCATCTTCTTTGACTTTTGCAGCTCGGCCAATTGTTTGGTCTTAGCGTCGATCTCTTTCTGCAGTTGCGGCACTTTGCCGTAGCGCAGCTCCGCGACTTTCTCAAGATTGCCGGCGCGCTCTTCGCGCTCGGATTCCAAGCGCACCTGCTCAAGCTGCTCTTTGATATCGCGTGCGGCTTTGATCAATTCTTTTTCTTTCTTCCAGTGGCTCTCAAGTTTGGCGCGATCGGACTTGAGCGATTCCAATTCTTCCTCGATGGCACGCAAGCGCGCTTTGGCTTCGGCATCGGTCTCTTTTTTTAGGGCTTCGCGCTCGATCTCAAGCTGCAGCATGCGGCGGTGCAGCGTGTCGACCTCAACCGGCATGCTGTCGATCTCCATGCGCAGGCGGGCCGCGGCCTCGTCGATCAGGTCAATGGCTTTGTCCGGAAGGAAGCGGTCCGCGATGTAGCGCGAGGACATGCGGGCAGCCGCGACAATGGCGCTGTCCGTGATGCGCACGCCGTGGTGGACCTCGTAGCGTTCCTTGAGGCCGCGCAGGATCGCGACGGTCTCTTCCACGCTGGGCTCGTCCACCAGGATCGGCGCGAACCGCCGCTCAAGCGCCGGGTCTTTTTCAATGTGTTTGCGGTACTCGTCGAGGGTCGTGGCGCCCACGCAGCGCAATTCGCCGCGCGCAAGCGCGGGCTTGAGCAAGTTCGCGGCGTCCACCGCGCCTTCGGCCGCGCCGGCGCCGACAACCGTGTGAAGCTCGTCGATGAACAGCACGATTCCGCCTTCAGCGGCCTCGATTTCCTTGAGCACAGCCTTGAGGCGGTCCTCAAACTCACCGCGGAACTTGGTTCCCGCGATCAGCGCGCCCAGGTCCAATGCCATGACTCGCTTGTCGCGCAAGTTTTCCGGGACGTCGCCGCGGATAATGCGCTGCGCCAGCCCTTCGGCGATCGCGGTCTTTCCCACGCCGGGCTCGCCGATCAGCACAGGGTTGTTCTTGGTGCGCCGGGTCAGCACTTGGATAACTCGCCGCACTTCTTCGTCGCGGCCGATGACCGGATCCAGCTTTCCCTTGCGAGCCATCTCGGTGAGGTCGCGCGCATATTTATCCAGCGCACGGTATTTGCCTTCAGGGTTCTGGTCGGTCACGCGGTGCGCGCCGCGCAGCGACTTAAGCGCAACCTCGACGCTTTCGCGCCGAAGGCCAAGACGCTGATACGCTTCCTTGAGCGCGGGGTCGTCGAAGCTGGCGAGCAGCACATGCTCGGTAGAGATGTACTCATCGGTGAGCTTCTTGGCTTCCTCTTCGGCTTTACGCAACAACTTCCCGGACCGCTCAGACAAATGCAGGGAGCTGCCACCGCTGACCGAAGGGAGACGGTCGAGCAGGCCTTCCAAAGCCGTACGAACGCGATCGCGGTTCGCGCCGGCTTTTTCGAGCAGCTCGGGGGCAAGTCCATCCTCCTGCTGGAGGAGGGCCAGCAAGAAGTGTTCGGGCTCTAGGCGTTGATGGCTGCGGTCCTGCGCCAGCGACTGCGCAGCTTGCAACGCTTCCTGCAATTTGACGGTAAAACGGTCCGGGTTCATAGGATCTTAAGCTCCTATCAAACACGCAATCTCTTTAACCGCTCGATTCGTTTTTCCATCGGCGGATGGGTCGAAAAAAGGCTGGCGAGCAAGCCCGATCGCAACGGATTCACGATAAAAAGGTGCGCGGTGGCCGGGTTCACGTCTCGCATGGGATAAGCATTGGCCGCCGCGTCCAGCTTCTGCAGCGCGCTCGCGAGCGCAAAGGGGTTGTGGATCAATTTCGCTCCGGTCTCGTCCGCGCCGTACTCGCGCGTGCGGGAAATAGCCAATTGGATCAGCATCGCGGCGATGGGAGCGAGCACCACGATGAAAAGAAGCGCCACGAGCTGGAACGCGCCGCCGCCGTTGCCGCGATCATCGTCGTTGCTGCGCCGGCCGCCGCCCATGAACATGGACCACCGGGCCCACTGAGCGAGCATGGAAATCGCGCCGGCAACCGCCGCTGCGATGGTCATGACCAGCGTGTCGCGATTTTTGACGTGGCTCAGCTCGTGCGCCAGCACGCCCTTCAGCTCTTGCTCATCGAGAACCTGAAGAATGCCGCTCGTGACGGCAACGGACGCGTGCTTGGGACTGCGGCCGGTCGCGAACGCGTTCGGGGTCATGGTTGGCACAAGGAACAGCTTGGGCATGGGCATCTTGTTCTGCAGCGCGATGTCTTGCACCGCGCGGAAAACCTGCGGCGCTTCCGCTGGGTTCAGCGGCTTTGCCCGGTACATCGCAAGGACCATTTTGTCGCTGAACCAGTACGCTCCGAAATTCATCAGCAGCGCAAACCCAAAAGCCATGGTCGCGCCCTGCGAGCCGCCGATCAACTGGCCGGCAAATACCAGCAGCACGGTCATGGCGGCAAGCAGAAAGCCTGTCTTCAAAAAATTCATCTCAAAACTCCTTTTTGGCGTTCCCTGTCCATTATATATAAAGAAGGTGACTGCCGCCGTAATGGCACTCTCTCAGAGTGAGTGCTAGACCAAAACCAAAAAAAGAGACCGCTTTATTCCGAGCTCTCCGGCCGTAAGCGAAGAATGATGCGAACACCCCGCAAATTAACCCCTTCGTCGATCAAGAGCTGCCGGATGCGCATGAGCAGCCTGAGATCATTCAACGTGTAAAGCCGATGGCTCTTCTTGCGCGCCGCTTTTACGATTCCTTCGCGGTCAAGCGCGCGCAGCGTCCATACCGGCAACTGCACCAGCGTGCTCAC
>JAHFGY010000118.1 GCA_023247195.1 Candidatus Omnitrophota bacterium
TCCGCCGTCGCGACCGCGCTGCGCGTTCGCCACCAGCGGCCGTTGTGCCTGATCGACTTGGGCGTGCCGCGGAACATCGAAGCCGCCGTGGGGAACCGAGAAAATGTCTACCTTTTCAATGTCGACGACCTGCAGGGCCTGGTGCGGCAATCGGTGCGCGATCGCCAGAACGCCGTGCCCGCATCGCACGCGATCATCGATCGCAAAGTTGAGCATTTCCTCGCCTGGTGGCGCCGCGACCCGGCATGCCTGACCGCACCCTTGTCATCGGCAGCCGCGCCAGCGCCTTAGCGCTGGCCCAGGCACGCCTGATCCGGGCGCAGCTTGAAGCGGCGCACCCGCGGCTTCGCTGCAGCCTTGTGAGCATCACGGCCCGCGCGGACCAAGACCCGAACCGAGCGCTCAGCGCTTTTGAAGGCGAAGGGATCTTTGTCAAAGAATTGGAAGCGGCTTTGGTGGAGCGGCGCATCGATTTGGCCGTGCATAGCTTGAAAGACATGCCGCTTGCCATGCCCGCAGGACTGCGCTTGGCCGCGGTTCCTCCGCGCGAAGATGCGCGGGACGCGTGGGTTTCGCGCAGCGGCGCATCCTTCACGGCGATCGCAGCCGGCTCGCGCGTGGGCACGAGCAGCTTGCGCCGTTCTTCGCAATTGCTGAACCGCCGCCCGGACCTCGTGACGCAGCCGATTCGCGGCAACGTGGACACGCGACTGCGCAAGCTCGCGGACAGCGCGTTCGACGCTATTGTGCTCGCGGCCGCGGGACTCATCCGCTTGAACGCCGCGGACCGCATCACCGAGTATTTGGACCCGGAATGGATGCTGCCTGAGCCCGGGCAAGGCGCTTTGGCTGTGCAAGCGCGATCGGACGACGCGGAAGCCAACGCCTTGGCAGGTGTTTTGGATCACGCGGCCACGCGGCAGTGTGTTTCGGCCGAGCGCGCGCTGCTCGCGGGGCTCGGCGGAGGCTGCCGGCTTCCGATCGCCGCGCTCGCGGTCATTGAGAACGGCGGGCTTCGGCTCCGCGGCGCGGTCGTGTCGCCGGACGGCAAGCGCGCGCTGCGCGAAACGCATGCCGGAGACCCGGCTAAGGCGGAGAATTTGGGAAAAGAACTGGCCCAACGGCTCGCGGGCCGCGGAGCGGCCGAGCTGCTTCGCGCATGACCCCAGCAGGCCCCATTCTCATTGACAGTCCAGCGATTTCCGTCGACAATCGATCTTTCGACAAGCCTCCCGAAACCTTGCGCCCGTAGCTCAGTTGGATAGAGCGTCTGCCTCCGGAGCAGAAGGTCGTGCGTTCGAACCGCACCGGGCGCGCTTTTTTCAAGATGAAACCCAAGCGATCTGGCATGGTAACCCTCGTCGGCGCAGGCCCCGGGGATCCTGAACTGATAACGGTTCGCGGCAAGCGACTGCTGAGCCAAGCCGATGTGGTGGTGATCGACCGGCTGGTGCCTCGGTCGCTGCTCGCGGCTTGCCGCCCCGATGCCCGCATCGTTGACGTTGGAAAAAGTTCAGGACGCGGGGGCGGCGCGCAGGCGAGCATCAACCGGCTGCTGATCCGCGAGGCCAAAGCCGGCCGCCGGATCGTCCGGCTCAAGGGCGGCGATCCGCTCGTGTTCGGCCGCGGCGGCGAGGAAGCGCTGGCATTGGCCGCGGCGGGAATTGTATGCCGCGTGGTGCCGGGCGTTTCGAGCGTTTTTGCGGTTCCCGCGGCCGCCGGGATTCCGGTCACGCACCGCGGCCTGGCATCGACCGTTGGCATCCTGACCGGCCACGAAGACGAAAAAAAAGACCGGAGCTCGATCAGATGGCCGCATGTTGCGCGCGCTTTTGACACATTGATTTGCCTGATGGCGGTTAAAACGCTTCCTTCAATCGTGAAACAGTTGCTGACTCAGGGGCGCGGATCCGCCACGCCCGCGTGCGTGATCGAGCGCGGCACATGGCCGGAACAGCGGCGGATCATCGGCACGCTTGGCACGATTATTCAACAGGTTCGCAAAGCGGCCATTCAGCCGCCGGCGATACTCGTGGTCGGTGAGGTAGTGAGACTCAGCCGGAAGCTGCCGGCAAGCGCAGCGCTGCCGCTTTCCGGCATGCGCGTGCTCGTGACGCGTTCCGCGGAAAAGGCGACCGTTCTTGCCGAGCGCCTGCAGGATTTGGGCGCCGAGACCGAAACGCTGCCCGCGATCGAGCTCACGGCGCTGCCGCATTCCGCGCGTTTTGCCGCGGCTGTGAACCGGCTGCACGAGACCGACTGGGTCGTGTTCACCAGCCCGGAAGGAATCGCCTGGCTCGTGCGAGCGTTGCAGCGCATGCGTAAAGACCTGCGCGTTCTGGCCGGCTGCCACATTGCGGCTATCGGCGAAAAAACAGCCGAGGCGGTGCGCGGCTACGGCTTGCACGTGGACTTTATTCCCAAGCGATTCAGCCAGGAAGGGTTGCTCAAAGCCTGGCCAACCGGGCCGAAGCGCTGGGCGCGCGCCGTGCTTTTTTGCGCCGAAGGCAGCCGCGAGGTGTTGAGCCTGGGGCTCAGGAGCAAAGGCTACGCCGTGGACAAAGTACCGATCTACCGCGCCGCGATCCCGGCTTTGTCGAAGCGAGCCGCGGGACGGATTCTCCGGCAGGATTTTGACGCGGTCACGGTGACGTCCGCGAGCTGCGTGGCGCACCTCAAAGAATTGATGAGAGCCGCAGGCTTGAGTCCGCGGTTTTCACGGCTGCGGTTTATTTCCATCGGGCCGATCACATCGGCTGCGGTGAAAGAAGCGGGCGGCAAGGTGGCGGCGCAAGCCGAGGTATCAACGGCGGATGGACTGATCGAAACAGTGGTCGCTCATGGCAATCAATCGTAAATCAGCCGCGTCGCGCGCGCTCGTGCGCGAGGCCAGGCTTTCGGCTGACTCGCTCGTAATGCCTTTGTTCGTGCGTTCCGGCGTGCGAGCGCCTACGCCCATCCGCTCCATGCCGGGACAGTTCCAGTGGCCGATCGATGAACTGGCGTCCGAATGTGAAACGCTTTTTCGCGGCGGGGTGCCGGCGGTGCTGCTCTTTGGCGTAACGGAAAAGAAAATCAAGACCGCCTCCGCATCCGCGGCGTACGCGGCCGGCGGATTGGTGCCTCGCGCGGTTCGCGCGATCAAGAAGGCGGTCCCGGATCTGCTCGTCATCACTGACGTTTGCTTGTGCGCGTATACGGCGGACGGCCATTGCCGGCTCCCGAGCACGGAAGCCACGCTCAAAACGCTCGGTAAAATGGCGGTCGCGCATGCGGCCGCGGGCGCGGACTTCGTGGGCCCGTCGGACATGACGGATGGCAACGTGGGCGCGGTGCGCCGGTCTTTGGACGACGCGCGGTTGGAAGGGGCAGGCATCCTGGCTTACACCGTTAAATACGCATCCGCTTTATATGGCCCGTTCCGTGAAGCCGCGGACTCCGCGCCGGCTTTCGGCGACCGCCGCAGCTACCAGATGGACCCGGCGAATGCCGTGGAAGCGCTCCGCGAGGCGGAGCAAGACATTGCGCAAGGAGCGGATATCCTCATGGTCAAGCCCGCGCTCGGTTACCTCGACATCGTTCATGCGTTGAAGCAACGCTTCACGCTGCCCATCGCGGCGTACAACGTGAGCGGCGAGTACGCCATGGTCAAAGCCGCGGCACAGCAAGGCTGGCTCGATGAGCGGGGCGTGTGGATGGAGCAGCTCCTTTGCATGCGCCGCGCGGGCGCCGATATTCTCATCACCTACTGGGCCAAGGAAGCGGCGCGAACGCTGCGCGGGCGATAATCATGCCGACTGCCAAGCGACCGTCCAAGAAACGCGCACCTGTCGATTTTCTTGTGGGCGGGGTCAACAGCCCTGTGCGCAATTTCCGCGCCGTGAATGACGCGCCTATCATCGTGAAGCGAGCCGCGGGCCCCTGGCTCTTCGACGACCGGAACAGGCGGTACGTGGACTTCATCATGGGCTGGGGCGCGCTGCTGCTGGGCCACAACCCGCCCGTGGTTGTCGAGGGATTGCTTGAGGCGCTCAAGCGCGGGGAATTATTCGGGCTGACGCACGCCAATGAAAGCCGCTTGGCCCGCTCGATTGTGAATTGGGTCCCATCCGTGGAGCAAGTCCGGTTCACGGTTTCGGGGTCCGAAGCTTGCATGACCGCGGTGAGGCTGGCGCGCGCGTACACAGGCCGCTCGACGGTCCTTGCCTTTGACGGCTGCTACCACGGCCATGGCGACAGCCTGATGATCGGCTCGGCCGGCGTGCCGGCCAACTGGGCATCCTCACTCGTGCGCGCTCCGCTGAATAATCTGAAGGAAGTTGAGCGGCTTGTTTTGCAGCACGCGGCTGACCTGGCATGCGTTATCGTTGAGCCGGTCGCGGCGAATATCGGCGTGATTCCGCCTTCACGCGGATTTTTGGAAGCCCTGCGCACGTTGACGCGGAAAGTCGGCGCTTTGCTGGTCTTTGACGAGGTCGTGACCGGTTTTCGCCTGGGCAACGGGAGCGCGCAAAAGGTTTACGGCACCGCCGCTGATTTGACCACGCTCGGCAAGGTCATCGGCGGCGGACTGCCGATCGGCGCCGTGGGCGGCCCGCGGGGGATCATGGAACGCCTCAGCCCGTGCGGCGATGTTTACCACGGCGGAACGTTCGCCGGGCATCCCTTGAGCATGGCGGCGGGCGTCGCCGCTCTGGAAGAACTGCAGAAAAATCCCCCTTATGATCGGCTGCGCGCGTTGGCTGATCAATTAAGCGACGGCATTAAGACGCAGGCGGAGAAAGCCGGCGTCGCGGTTCAAGTGAATTGCGTAGGATCGATGCTCACGGTTTTTTTCACGGAAAAACCCGTGGTCGACGCGGCTTCCGCGCGCGCCACGAGCCGCAAGCGTTTTGCGCATTGGACGCGAGCGCTGCGCGCGGCCGGCATTTTGATTCCGCCGTCTCCGTTCGAAGCTCTTTTCTTGTCCGCGGCGCACAGCGAGAAGCATGTGGCGCAATTCCTGGAAGCTTCGGCCCGCGCTTTTCGCGGCCTGCGGCGGGTGGCGGCATGACCGAGTCCCGTCGTCGCGGCGGCGCGAACCGCGACATACCCTCACGCACCATTCCCGAGGCTTGCGTCAGCCGGCTCTCGTGGTACATGCGGGAGGTTCAAGCGCTGCGAACGCGCGGCGCGGAATTCGTCTCATCCCGCTGGCTCGGCAAGCACTTGGGCTTGACCGACGCGCAAGTCCGCAGAGACCTTAGTTACTTCGGGCAATTCGGCACCAGCGGCCGCGGCTACGAGGTCTCGCGGCTCCACGATCGCCTGAGATCAATACTTGGCATCGCGGACCGGACATGGAACCTCGCGTTGGTCGGCGTCGGAAACCTCGGGCTTGCTCTCCTGGCTCACGGCGCTTTTCGGGAGCGCGGGTTCCAGTTTAAGCTCGCGCTGGATGTTGACGCGCAGAAAATCGGGCGCCGCATTCAAGATCTCACTATCGCACCGGTCGCTGACCTGGCGCGTCTTGCTAAGCAGCATGCGATTCAGGTGGGCGTGATCACCGTGCCGGTTCCGGCCGCGCAAGGCGTGTGCGGTCAGCTGGTTGAGGGCGGCGTGCGGTCCATTTTGAATTTTGCTCCGGTACGGCTCGAGGTGCCCGCCAGCGTGCGCGTGCGCACCGTGGATCTTGCCGTGGAGCTCGAAGGGCTCGCTTTTCACTTAGCCAGGGAACATGCCAACGGATCAGCGAATGGCTCTTGAAAGTCCTCAACGAACGGCGCCTGAGCGGCCGCATGCCATGCCGCCGGAAGAGAAGCGGCCGTTCGTGCAAGACCTGTTTACGCGCATCGCGCCGCGGTATGATCTTTTCAACCGGCTCGCGAGTTGCGGCATGGATGCCGGGTGGCGGCGCGAAGCCATGAAGCAAGGCGCTATTCAGCCGGGCATGCGCGTGCTCGACCTGTGCACCGGTACCGGCGACCTGGCGCTGCTCGCGGCCAAGCAAGCGGGCCGCGCGGGGCTCGTGGTCGGCGCGGATATGACCGCTGCTATGCTGGTTTATGCCGAGCAAAAAGGCCGGGGCCGAGGACAGACCGCGTCTTGGCTTTGCGGCGATGCGCTTTGCCTGCCGTTTGCCGACGGGCAATTCGATTGCATCACCATCGGCTTCTCAACAAGGAATTTCGCGGACCTGAACTCGGGGCTGCGTGAGATCGTTCGCGTGCTCAAGCGCGGCGGAAGGCTCGTCATTCTTGAAACCGGCCGGCCGTCGAACCCCATTGTCCGCATGGGCTATCATTTTTTTCTGAACACCGGCGCGCGGCTTATCGGCTGGGCGCTGACCGGCGAGGCGTGGCCGTTCACTTACTTGGCGCGCTCGGTCGAGCAGTTCGTGACGCCGGAAGTTTTCACCGAGCGGCTGCGGTCGCTCGGCACCGATGTGCGTTTCCGGCCTTTGTCCGGAGGCCTTGTCAGCCTTTTTGTCGCGACCAAGCAGGAGATGGCATGAAAAGCGACGCGACCGATCCGTCTGTTTCAACCGAATCACCCGCGTCTTTGCTCGGCCAAGCGCTGGGACCGGT
>JAHFGY010000119.1 GCA_023247195.1 Candidatus Omnitrophota bacterium
TAGTAGCCCTGGGAAAGCACGTAGGTGCCGAGCAGGATGCGTCGCTTGGGCTCGTCGCCGAATCCGGTCTGCCGGGTTTTCTCGTATAGGTCCAGCAGCGATCCCGCCAGCGCGCGAAAACCGTATTTAACGCCGTCATAGCGCGCCAAGTTGGAGCTCGCCTCGGCCGTGGCGATCACGTAGTAGGTGGCCACGGATTGAGCGATGTGCGGCAGCCGCACCGTTTCCCGGACCATGCCGAGCTTTTCAAGCTCACAGATCGCCTCGTGGATTCCCCGGGCAACGGCGTGATCCAGCCCCTCGGTCGGCAATTCCGGAATCCCGACGCGGAGTCCCTTCACCGGCTGACGGATGGACGCTCCATAGTCCGGCACTTCGACCGGCGCGGACGTTGAATCGCGCGGATCCTGCCCGGCGATGACCGAAAGCAGGAGCGCGGAGTCTTCCACGTCCTTGGTGAGCGGGCCAATTTGGTCGAGCGACGATGCAAAGGCAACCAAGCCGTAGCGCGACACGCGGCCGTATGTGGGCTTGAGTCCCACGATGCCGCAGAAAGACGCGGGCTGGCGGATCGACCCGCCGGTATCGCTTCCCAACGCGGCAATGGCCATGTCCGCGGCCACGGCCGCGGCCGACCCGCCGCTGGACCCGCCCGGAACCCGGTCGCGCTTAGCACCCCAGGGGTTGAAAGTCGGTCCAAAGGCGGAATTTTCAGTCGAAGAGCCGAACGCGAACTCATCCATGTTCGCCCGCGGCACGATCAGCGCGCCTTCCTCTTTCAGGCGCTCGATCACGGTCGCGTCATAGGGAGGACGAAAGCCCTTGAGGATCTTCGAAGCGCAGGTGGTTTCCTCGCCTTTCACGCAGAGGTTGTCTTTGACCGTGACCGGAATGCCCCATAAGCGGCCCCGGCGCTCGCGCTTCAAGATCTCGGCAAGCTGGCTGCGCAGCCGGTCCGGGTCCACCGAAATGTATGCGTTTAACTGGGGATTGAGCTTTTGGATCCGCTTGAGCAAGTCTTCGAGCAGCTCGGTGGGGCTTAGCTTCCCGGCCGCGACTTGCTGGGCCAGCACATGCAGCGATTGCGTTGCGGGCGAAGGCTGGGTCATTTCTCGCCTTCGATGACCTTGGGCACGGCCACGAACGGCGGCCGTGAAGCCGGGGCCAGAGCGATCACCTCGCCGGCCGGCAGCGAGGGTTGGTTTTCATCGGGTCGCAGCACATCTCGCAGCGGCAGCACATGGCTGGTCGCTTCCACACTGTCCGTGGGCACGGCGCTTAATTGCTGAACATACCCGAGGATAGCGTCCAACTGGGAAGCGATGTGCGAAAGCTGCTCGCCCTCAAGCTTCAGGCGGGCTAAACGGGCGACTTGTTTTACGGTATCTTGGCTGACTACAGACATCTATGGACTGAATCGGTTGGTTGTAACACACCGGTTTGGCAAAGTCAACGCAACGCAGACGCCAGTCGCTGCAGCTCTTGCGGCGAAAGCTCTTCCCCGCGCACCGCGGCCGCGTACCCGAGTTTCTGGAGAACGGCTTGACCGGCCGCGCGGTCGCAAACCAGCTCCGCATCCAGCAATCCGTTCAACAACGTCTTGCGGCGCTGGGCAAACACCGCTTTCACCACGCCGAAGAAAGGCGCCTCGGCCGCGGCTTGCAAGCCGGGTTCCCGGGGATCCAACCGCAGCAGCACGGAATCCACAGCCGGCTGCGGGAAAAACGCGCCGCGCGGCAGCGAGAATTGCGGCTGGATGGTCCAACTGTACTGGCCGAGCACGGTCAAGCGGCCGTAAGCCTTGGTCGCGGGCTTGGCCGCGAGCCGCTGGCCAACCTCGCGCTGGACAATGAGCCATGCCCGCCGGATCTGAGAACGGTGCTCGCACAGCCGCGCCAGGATTTCCGAGCTGATCACATAAGGGATCGCGCCGACCACGGTCACATGCTGGCGTATCGATGACCAATCAAACGCGAGAAAATCGCTGCACGCCACTTCCACGTTCGGCCGGCCGGCCAGCCGGCTCGCCAGCAGAGATCCGATCCCTTGGTCGACTTCGAACGCGAGCACGTGCGCCGTTTGCTCGGCGAGCGGCTCGGTGAGCGCCCCCAAACCCGCGCCGATCTCAAGCACGCGGTCTTCGGAAGCAAGCGAGAACGCGCGCATGAGCCGCGCGATGAGGTTGCGGTCGATTAGGTAGTTCTGGCCGAGGCGCTTGGAAAGGCGAAGGCCATGCTCGGCAAGCAGCGCCTTGAGCTCACGCGCGGTGAGCATCGGACGCCACCTGCATGGCATACGCCATGGCGCCCGGGTTGGCGCGGCCCTTTCCGGCGATGTCCAACGCGCTCCCGTGGTCAGGCGAGGTGCGGATAATCGGCAGCCCGATACTCAACTGGCAGCCCGTGTCGCGCGCCGCCATCTTAAAGGGGATCAATACCTGATCGTGGTACCAGCCGATAACCGCATCCGCGGTGAGGGGTTTGGCGAAAAAACCGTCCGCGGCTACCGGGCCTTCCAGTTTCCAGCCTTTGCGGCGCAACGCGCGCAGCACTGGCGCCAGGACGCGTTGTTCCTCATCGCCGAACAATCCCTGCTCGCCCGCATGCGGGTTCAGGCCGCACACAGCGATTCTCGGGTTGGAAATACGGAATTGCTTTTGCAGCACCGAACGCGTTAAGGAAAGCGTCGTGCGCAAAAGGCGCGGGGTCGCCAGCCGGCTCACGTCGCGCAGCGCCACGTGCCGCGTGAGCAAAACAACCCGCATCTTCGGCGACACAAAAGCCATGACCACGTCTTTGACGCGGAAGGCTTCAGCCAGGTACTCGGTTTGCCCGACAAATCCCGGCCTGACCTGCTCAATCGCCCACTTGGTCACGGGTCCTGTCACCAGCGCGCCGCCGCCCGCTTTGAGCAAATGAACGGCCGCGGCTAAGTAATTCAGCGAAGCTTTGCCCGCGTGCTTTCCGGACTTGCCGGGCTTGAACGCGCCGCTGTGCCCGCAGTCGAACACCTCGACTCCCTTGCGAAAAGGCAGCGGTAACTTTAAGCGCCGGGCGGTTTGCTCCAGCACGCTCAAGTCACCCACCACAACTGTCGGCAGCCGTCGGCTCGAAGAGGCGAGCGCGCGGAGAACCACTTCCGGGCCGATGCCGCAGGGGTCGCCGGTCGTGACGATCAGGCGAGGAGAGATCATCCCTCCGGGATCTGGATATAGGCTTGTTTCTTCAAATCATCCAGCCACTTGGCGAGCGCGACTTGGAATTTCCGGTCGTAAATTTTCTTGAACGCAGCGTGATTGGCTTCGACCGCGGAGAGCTGCGCGCCGTTACGCTTCTCAGTCACTTTGAGCAGGTGAAAACCCAAGCGCGACGGGATCACTTCGGAAACCTGCCCGGGATCCAGCTTGAACAGCGCTTCGTCCAGCTCCGGCAGCAATTGGCCGGGCGTCATCCATCCCAATTTGCCGCCGGAGTCCGCATGCGAGTCATCCGAATATTGGATAGCCAGATCCTCAAAGGATGCTCCGGTAGCCAGCTTGGATTGAATCTCGGCGATGCGTTGTTTGGCTTCTTCTTCCGTACGGCCGTTGCCCACGCGCACCAGGATGTGCGAGGCCATGACTTGGTCAGGCTCGTGCGGGGCGCCCTCGGCGCCTTTTAGCTCCACGGTAATTTCCTGCGGGCTCACGGAGATCGATGAGCGCACTTTGGCATCAATCGTGCGCTGCGCCAAAAGCGAGTCGCGTATCGACGCCTTAAGGTCCGCCACGGAAAGCCCGGCCTCGCGCATCCAGGTGTCGAAAGCATCGGTCGAACCGGCTTTTTCCTTCATCTGATCGATTTGCGCGTTCACATCGTCGTCCGTGACCTTGATGTCCGCTCGTTTGCCTTCCTGCAGGATCAATTTTTGTTCGATCAATCGCTGCAGCACAATGGCCTGGAGCTGGCTGGCGTCCGGCGCCCGGACGCCGGCGGATGCGACCTCCCGCACTTTCCGTTGCAGCTCGGCCTGGGTCACGATGTCCTCATTGATGATAGCGACGATGCGGTCCCCGGCAGCGGCCCATACGCCGGCCTGCAGGCAGACAAACACCGCTATCGCGAACGCCGCTCTTGTCGGTTGTGGTCTGGTCATTCCGCTACCCTGCTTTCTGTTCCTTCAGCCGGCTCACGGCCTCCCGGAGAAGCCGGCAATAAAGGTCGAATCCCACCGCGCTGATATGCCCGGATTGTTCGATGCCGAGGAGGTTCCCCGCTCCCCGGATCTTCAGGTCTTCCATGGCCACGCGGAAGCCTGAGCCGAGCGCCGTATTCTGCGTCATAGCATCCAACCGCTTCATGGCATCTTCTGTCAATACCGTTCTCTTCGGCACCACTAAATAAGCGTAGGCGTGGCGGTCGAACCGGCCCACGCGTCCGCGCAATTGGTACAAATCCGCAAGGCCAAAAGCGTCGGCCCGGAAGACCACAAGCGTGTTCGCGTTGGGGATATCGATGCCGGATTCAATGATGGTAGTGGTGATCAGGACGTCGAGCTTGCCGTCCATGAAAGCAAGCATGACGTGTTCCAGCGCGTCCTCTTCCATTTGGCCGTGCGCCACGCCCATCCGCGCCGCGGGGACAAGCTCGCCGATTCGCCGCGCCACGGCGTGGATCGTGCGCACGCGGTTGTGGACCACGAACACCTGGCCTTTGCGGCTGACTTCGCGCCGGATCCACCTCGCGAGCGATTCGTCGTCTTCCTCGACAATCTGCGTTTCAATCGGGTGCCGGTGCTCCGGCGGGGTCGCGATCAGCGACATTTCGCGCGCGCCGACCATTGACAAGTAGAGCGTGCGCGGGATCGGCGTGGCGGAGAGCACGAGCACGTCCAGCTGCGTGCGCCATTCCTTCAGCTTTTCTTTGTCTTTGACGCCGAAACGCTGCTCCTCGTCGATGACCAGCAAGCCCAGATCCTGGAACCGGATGTCGCCCGAAAGCAGCCGGTGCGTGCCGATCACGATGTCGCAGCGGCCGTTCGCCAAATCAGCCACGATCTGCCGCTGGATCCGATCCGGCTGAAAACGCGAAAGCATTTCAACCCGCACGGGAAACCCTTCCATGCGCTTCACAAAGGTGCGGTAGTGCTGGTACGCCAAGATCGTGGTCGGCACCAGCACCGCGACTTGCTTCTGCCCCATGACCGCCTTGAAAGCCGCGCGGATCGCGACTTCGGTCTTGCCGTAGCCCACGTCGCCGAGGAGCACGCGGTCCATGGGGCGCGAGGCCTCCATGTCTCGCTTCACGTCAGCGATGGCCGTTGCCTGGTCCGGCGTTTCCCGGTGCGGGAAAGCCGCTTCAAATGATTTCTGCCACTCGGTGTCGGGCTCGAACGCATGCCCGGGCAGCGCCGTGCGCTTGGCCTGGGTCTCGAGCAGCGTCCGCGCGTACAGCATCGCGGCCGCGTACGCGCGCACTTTCGCGTGCTCCCACGCCACGCCGCCCAGTTTGTGCAGCCGCGGAGACTTGGCGCCGAACGCCGCATATTTCTGGACCAGGTGCATCTGGTCCATGGGCACGTACAAGCGATCGCCGTCGGCATATTCCACCACCAGCACGTCCTGCGGTCCGCTCGGCCCTTCAATCGTGGCGCGGCGCAGGTAACGGCCAATGCCGTGGTCCAGGTGGACCACCAGGTCGCCTTCCTGCAGGTCTACGAATGATTCAAAGGGAAGCTGGACCGTGGGGCGGGTGTGCACGCGCCGGGGCAGGACCACGATCAGCGTATGTCGCTCGAGCGTCTCCAGCGTGCGGGGATTAAAGCTGCGCACGGATTGCACCCGCTGGCCCTGGAACTCCACCCGCACCGGCGACTCGAACGTGGCCGGGAAAATATCGATCACTCCCCCGCGCACCGCGATCTGGCCCGGATCGGCTACGGTGTCCGTCCGGTCATAACCGAACGCGTTAAGCTGGGCAATGACCTTGGCGGGCAGGATCTGCTGACCGACATAGAGGCGGCAATAATCAAGGAGGGCTGGATTGTCTTGCTTCTGCATGCGACCGCTCCGGCCGGATCCTTTTCAGGATACCGGTTTACATGCGTTCGGGCGCAGAAATCCCCAGAAGGCCGAGGCCGTTGGCCAACACCTGCTTCGCGGCGCGGACGAGCTCAAGCCGCGCCAGCGTCAGCCCTTGGTCTTCTGTGATGACGCGGTGCTTGGTGTAGAACACATGGAAGGACTCGGCGAGCTTGCGCAGGTAGGTGGTAATCCCGTGCGGCTCAAGCGCCGTCGCGCAAAGCCTCAGCACCACCGGGTACTGAAACAGCGTGCGCACCAGCAGCCGCTCTTCCGGCTCCACGAGCCGCTCAAGCGAGACCTTTTCTTTGGCTTCGGGCGCCTTGCTGAGGATGCTGCAGATGCGCGCGTACGCGTATTGAACATAATAAACCGGGTTCTCGTTCGACTGGGACTTGGCGAGCTCAAGGTCGAAATCCAGGTGGCTCTCCATGGTCCGCATGAGGAAAAAGAACCGCGTGGCATCCACGCCGACCTCGTCCATGAT
>JAHFGY010000120.1:0-3094 GCA_023247195.1 Candidatus Omnitrophota bacterium
GGGATGACAAAGCGGACATAGCGGGTCCTTTCGGATAACCGCCGTGGGATCGCTGCGGCAGGAACGGTGCGGGTGAGGAGAACGGCTTATTTTACTGCAAAGGAGGCGTGTTATGCAGGCGCACAGGCTTGGACCGGTGCGCGCGCAGGTTGATCGCTTCCACGAACACCGAGAAAGCCATGGAAAAGTAGATATAGCCCTTGGGGATGTGGTGATGAAATCCCTCGGCCACAAGGCTCACGCCGATCAGGAGCAGAAAACTCAGCGCAAGGATCTTCACCGTCGGGTGCCGGTCAACGAACGCGCTCACCGGCCCGGACGCGAACAGCATGCAGATCACGGACGCGACCACGGCCGCGATCATCACATCCAGCCGGCTCGCCATGCCGATCGCGGTGATCACGGAATCCAGCGAGAACACAATGTCGAGCAATAGGATTTGAATGATGACGCCCGCGAACGAAATCTTCCGCGCCTGCACCGCGTGCGCTTCCTCACCCTCGAGCTTGTCGTGAATCTCATGCGTGCTCTTGGCGATGAGGAAAAGCCCGCCGACCAAAAGGATCAAGTCTCTTCCGGAAATGTCGCGGCCCAGGATCTGAACCAGCGGCTGTGTGAGGTTCGCGACCCAGGCGATCGCGCACAGAAGCGCGATGCGCATGCCCATCGCCAGCCCCATTCCCACGGTGCGCGCCCGCGGCTGCTGCGCTTTGGGCAGCTTCCCGGCCAGGATCGAGACAAAAATCACGTTGTCGATGCCGAGCACGAGCTCCAGCGCGGTCAGCGTGGCAAAGGCTGTCAGAACCGCTGGGGTCAGCCAGGCTTCCATTTAGCAGCTCAGCGACGGGCGGAAAATCGCGTGGCGGTCAGGACGCGGGAACGGTCGTTGAAGGTCATGAGGAAGCGGTCAAAGAAACCGGCGCGGCCCATCATGTTGAACCCGGTGCGCAGCGCCTCTGAAAAACCCGCGGGTACCAGGAACTCCTGGCCGGCGAAACGAACGCGGATCTTGGCCAGGTACACGGGCAAAACATTGCCGTCGCCCAGCTCGATGAAGCGTTTGGATGTGCGGCTCAAAGGAATGCCGAGGAGCTGCGCAACGTCCAAGTGCATCACGCTCCAGGACGCGCCGGAATCAACGTAGGCTTGCAGGTAGAGCCAGTGGTGCCCGGTCCATGCTTGGAAGTACACCAGCGGCGCGTACCGGCCGTGGCCGTCCTTCATATAAGGAAAGTCGACACGATCAAGCGGCGGGTCCCGGCGGGATTTTTTCGGCATGATCAAGCGGAGGCCGTCGACCGGCTGGCCGGCGGAATATAGTAAATGCCGGTTTCGCCTTCGGTGGTTCCGGCCTTTTGATAAGCTTCCAAGTGAGTCTTGCCGCAAGCAATCACGCGGCCTTCCCGGACCACGACGTACTGGCCGCCGTACTTGCCTGCCAGCTCATCGCCGTGCTGCTGGAGGTATTGCCAGCCCTTGCAGAGCAACGGATTCAGCAGCGCCCAGATGCGCTCGACCACTTCGTCGATCGTCACGTCGCTCGTGTCGATGGTGAGGTCGGCTTTGGCATAAGCGGCCTCTCGCTCCTTGAGCAACGTGCGGATTCGAGCCAGCGGATCGTCGGAGCGCAGCAGCGGCCGCATCTGCAATTTGTGCTTCACGCGGTCGAGGATCACTTGCGGCCGTGCGGTCAGACAGATGACCGCACCGCTCGCGCGCAGCAGCCCTCGCAGCTCTTCGTCCACGAACACGCCGCCGCCGGTTGAAATCACCTGGTGGGTCGCCCGCGCCATGCGCTTGACCCAGCGGCGCTCCAAACGCCGGAAAACCGGCTCGCCGCGCTCGGTGAAAATCTGGCTGATGGGCATGTGCGCGGACCGCTCGATTTCCGCGTCGACGTCCACGAACGTCCATCCAACGCCCATCCGCTTGGCCAGCCTGCGGCCGACCGAGCTCTTCCCCGTTCCCATGAACCCGACAAGCGTGATGTTCATCCAGTCTCGGCCTGTTGCTTAAAACGCAGCCGCCTGTTTCAGGTAGGCGCGGTGGTTGCGCTGAATTTCCTTGAGGCTGTCGCCGCCGAATTTCTCAAGCATGGCTTTGGAAATCTCAAACGCCAGCATGGCTTCGCCGACCACGCCCGCGGCCGGGACCGTGGTTACGTCCGTGCGCTCGACCGTGCCCACGACAGGCTTCTTGGTGTTGATCTCAACTGAGCGGAGCGGTTTTTTCAGCGTCGAGAGCGGCTTCATGAACCCGCGAACCACGACGGTTGTGCCGTTAGTCATGCCGCCCTCGAATCCGCCCGCGCGGTTGGACGACCGCGTGAAACCCGCTGCCTTGGAGTAGAAAATCTCATCTTGGACTTTGGAGCCCGGCAGCGTTGCGCCGAGCACGCCGTCGCCGATCTCGACCCCTTTTACCGCGTGAATCGAAAGAATCGCTGCACCAAGAATCGCGTCCAGACGGCGGTCGTAGTGCACATGGCTTCCCAGTCCGAGCGGCACGCCTTCGACGACCACCTCAAATACGCCGCCAAGGGTGTCGCCGACTTTCATGCACGCGTCGATCTCTTGCACCATGGCTTTCGTGGCGGCCGCGTCCAAGCAGCGCAAAGGCGTGGGCTCGGCTTTAGCGCGGATCTGAGCAATGGTTGCCGCCGCAGGTTTGGCGCGCACCGATCCGAGCCCAACCACATGGCTTGCCAGGTCAATGCCGAACGGCTCCAGGAATTGGCGGCACACGGCGCCGACCGCCACGCGCGCCGCGGTCTCGCGAGCGCTGGCGCGCTCGAGCACGTTGCGGATGTCGCGGTGGTCGTATTTGATCGCGCCGGTGAGATCGGCGTGGCCGGGACGCGGCTGCGTCACGACCGGCAGCCGATCAATAGAAGCATCCTTGTTCTTGATGGCCATGGCAATGGGGCTGCCGAGCGTCTTGCCTTTTCGCAACCCCGCGAGGAATTCGACACTATCCGGCTCGAACTGCATGCGCGGGCCGCGTCCGTAGCCGAGCTGCCGCCGGCGCATCTGCTGCGCGATCTTTGCCGGATCAATGGCCACGCCCGCGGGCATGCCCTCAATGACCGCGACCA
>JAHFGY010000120.1:3194-6503 GCA_023247195.1 Candidatus Omnitrophota bacterium
TCCGGCTCGAACTGCATGCGCGGGCCGCGTCCGTAGCCGAGCTGCCGCCGGCGCATCTGCTGCGCGATCTTTGCCGGATCAATGGCCACGCCCGCGGGCATGCCCTCAATGACCGCGACCAGCGCAGGGCCATGAGATTCACCGGAAGTCAGAAATCGCAGCATGAGATCTCCTTCGATTCAATCAATGCCACTGTCGGTATTCGTGGATAAGCCGAATCGTCTCACCGATCCCGGTAACGCGCAACAGCCAGTTGTCCGCGAACAGCGTGATCAAGAGACCGGCGGCCAAAAAAGGCCCGTAAGGAATCACGTGCTCTTTCTTGAAAATGATCATCATCAGGCCGGGGATGAGCGCAATCATCGGCGAGATGAGGAAGGTGATCAGCACAACCTTCCAACCGAGAAATGCGCCCGCCATGGCGAGGAGCTTGATGTCGCCGCCCCCCATGCTTTCCTTCTTGAACAGGAAATCACCGAGCATGCCCGTGACATACAGCGACCCGCCACCGACGAGAATACCCAGCGATGCCTGCTGCCAACCCTGGACCCACGTGTGCACGCCGTGCAGAGACGGCCATACGATGCTGAGCAGAAGCCCTAGCCCGGCGCCGCCCACGCTGATCTCATCCGGGATGATCTGAAAATCGATATCGATGAAGCTCACGACGATGAGCGCGTAAACGAGCACCAGGTAAACCAGCCCGTGCGGCGTGAAGCCGAACCGGTAGAGCGTTCCCACGGTGGCTAAGCCGGTCAATGCCTCAACGAACGGGTAGCGCCACGAAATACGCTTTTTGCAATGCCGGCACTTGCCGCCCAGCGCGAACCAGCCCAGCACGGGGATGTTGTCATACCACAGGATCGGCTTCTTGCAGCCCGGGCAGCGCGAGGGCGGCGTAACCACCGACTCTTCGCGCGGCATGCGGTAGATGCATACGTTGAGAAAACTGCCGACGATCGACCCGAAGAGAAAAGCAAAAGCGATCCAGAATAGCTCCGGAACGACGATCCCGAGGATTATCGGATTCACCGTCGCCTCTTCCCACCGGCCGTGCGCGTTTGCTCGATCTTGTTGATCGCGCTGACATAGGCCTTTGCCGAGGCTTCAACGATGTCCGTGGAAGTGCCCCGCGCCGAGACCTCGCCGCCTTTGTGGCGCAGCCGCACCGCGACCTCGCCGAGCGCGTCTTGGCCCTTGGTCACCGCTCGCAGCGCGTAGTCGAGCAATTCCGGGTGCAGGCCGACCATGCGGTTGATGGTCTTGTAGCACGCGTCCACAGGCCCGTCGCCGCAAGCAGCGTCCTGAATCAGCTTGCCGTCTTTCTCGAGCTTGATCGTGGCGGTCGGGACCGTGCCGCTGCCCGCGCTGGTGTGCACGTAAACAAGCTTGTAGGTTTCGCGCGCCTCGCCCTGCTCTTCCTCGACGATGGCGGCCAAATCCTCGTCGAACACTTCCTTTTTCTTGTCGGCCAGGTCTTTGAAGCGCGCAAAAGCGTGCTGCAGTTGCGCGTCGCCCAATTCGTAGCCCAAGGCCTGCAGCCGCTGGCGGAATGCGTGCCGGCCGGAGTGCTTGCCCAGCACCAGCGTCTGGGCATCGTTCAAGCCGATGCTCTCGGCGCTCATGATCTCGTAGGTCTGCCGGTGCTTCAGGATGCCGTCTTGGTGGATGCCCGACTCGTGGCGAAACGCGTTCTCTCCGACGATGGCTTTGTTGGGCTGCACCAGCATGCCGGTCAGCGTGCTGACCATGCGCGAGGCTTTGTAGATTTCCTTTGTGCGGATGCCGGTCGAAGCGTTGTACACGTCGGGCCGCAACGCCAGCGCCATCACGATCTCTTCCAGCGACGCGTTGCCCGCGCGCTCGCCGATGCCGTTGATCGTGCATTCCACCTGCCCGGCGCCGTTCGCGATGCCCGCCAGCGAGTTGGCCGTGGCCAACCCCAGATCGTTCTGGCAGTGGCAGCTGATGATCGCTTTGTCGATGTTGGACACGTTGTTCGCGATCCCGCGGATCAGCGGGCCGTAAACCTCGGGCACCGCGTAGCCGACAGTGTCCGGGATGTTCACCGTCGTGGCACCGGCATCGATGACCGCTTCCAGCACGCGATATAAAAACTCCGGCTCAGTGCGCGAGGCATCCTCCGGCGAGAACTCGATATTATCCGTGAACCGCCGCGCGTACTTGACCGCGCTCACCGCCAGCCGTTGAATCTCTTCCATGGCCTTGCGCAGCTTGAATTTGCGGTGGATCGGCGACGTGGCCAGAAAAATATGGATCCGCCGCTCTTTCGCGGGCGCCAGCGCCTTGGCCGCGACGTCGATGTCCGGCTTCAGCGCGCGTGCCAGCGCCGCGATGACCGGGCCTTTGATCGTCTTCGCGATGGTATGAACCGCTTCAGCGTCGCCGGGCGAGGAAATCGGGAAACCGGCTTCCAGCACGTCAACACCCAAACGTGCGAGTTGGCGCGCGATCTCGAGCTTCTGGGGCGGCGTGAGGCTCGCGCCGGGTGATTGTTCACCATCCCGCAGCGTCGTATCAAAGATCGTTATGCGTCGCGCCATTTTTCTACCTCGCTACTCCATGTCTCCGCTGTCGCTCAAATAAGGTTCGATCAAATCCATGAACCGGTCCAACTCATCATAAAGCTCAATCTCGCCCGCATCCACCAGTCGCTGCCGGACAAGACCCAGGTCCACCTGCTTGCGCAGGATTGCATCGGACAGCGCGTTGGCCATGCTGCCGCGGCTGCCCTCCGCCGTGGCGTGGAAAGCGCGCAGCGCTTCGATAAAGCGCTCGGGATCGTGCAGATGCCCGAAAGTCATCGCCTCTTAGCAGCGGTCCGCCGGGTTGGCGTGGGCCGCGATTTTTTCGCTGCGGTTCGCTTCTTCGCGGCCGGCTGACCCGAGGCGCCGATCCACGGCATGAGCCCGCGCAGCTTGCGGCCCACCTGCTCGACCGGGTGATCCTCGTCCTGCGTCATGAGGCGCTGGAAGTTGCCCCGTCCGGCTTCATGCTCCGCGATCCATTCCTTTGCAAATGTCCCGGATTGGATATCGTCCAACACGCGCTTCATGTTCTGCTTCACGTGCGCATCGATCACTTTCGGGCCGGACACCACGTCGCCCCACTTCGCGGTGTCGGACACGCGCTTGCGCATGCCCTGAATGCCGCCGGCCCAAATAAGATCCGTGATGAGCTTAAGCTCGTGTAGGCACTCGAAATACGCGAGCTCGGGCTGGTACCCGGCCTCGACAAGCGTTTCAAAACCGGCTTTGATGAGCGCCGACGCGCCGCCGCACAGCACCG
>JAHFGY010000121.1 GCA_023247195.1 Candidatus Omnitrophota bacterium
CAATTTGGCGGGTAACTTCTGGGTCGCCGCCCTTGCGCGCCTTGTCGATCAGCTCCTGCTCTTTTGCGCCAAGCTCTTTGCGGAGCGCCTCCAGCTTCGTTTGGAATTTCGACGCGTCGGCGTCCACGGCTTTAAGCGCCGCCAGCAGATCGGCCAAGCGCGGGTAGTTTTCAAGGAATGCCGTGTGGCCGATATCCGTGTCGCGCTTCACCCAGCCCCACTCCACGACGAACTCTTCGGCGTCCGCCGCGGCATCGGCATCCTGCATCGCGTTCAGCGCATCCGAGAGCGATTTAGGCGCTTCGGCTTCAGCGGGAGCGGCAGGATCCGCCTCACCGGCCGCGTGGACCTGCATCATCCAGACGAGCGCGCCGGTCAACAGCACAACCGCCGCCGCGATGCGCGAATGGTATTTCATGGAGCTTGCTGGCCCTCCTCGTTGGCCGGAATGTTGAAAAAGAATGTGGATCCCTTTGCCGGTTCAGATTCCACCCAGATCCGGCCGCTGTGCTGCTCGACGATCTTCTTGCAGATGGCAAGGCCGATGCCCGTGCCCGGGTATTCATCCTGGGTATGGAGCCGCTGGAAAATCATGAACACCCGGTCGTAAAACTTCGGGTCCATGCCGATCCCTTCATCCCGGACGGCGAACACCCAATAGTTTCCGTCCCGATGAGCTGAGACCTCGATGCGCGGCGGCTGCCCCGGCTTGGCGAACTTGATCGCGTTACCCAGCAGGTTCTGGACCACGCGCGCGAGCTGCATGGAGTTCCCAATGACGACGGCGTTGGCGTCGACATTATTCTTAACTTGGCCGCCGGAGTCCTCGAGAGACTTCTTCATGTTGCCGACGGTTTCCTCGATCACCGTCTTGACCCGTACCGGAACCGGCGGCTTTACCAGGCGGGTGACGCGCGAATAATCCAGCAAATCGAGAATCAGGCTTTGCATGCGCTGAGACCCGCTGACCATAAAATGGATGAACTCGTCGGCTTCCTTGTCGAGCTTTCCCCCGTAGCGGCGGGAAAGCAGCTGGGCGTAGCTGGCCATCATGCGCAGCGGCTCTTGCAAGTCGTGCGACGCGACGTACGCGAACTGCTCGAGCTCCGCGTTCGAATGCGCTAAGTCGGAGATGGTGCTCTGCAAAGCTGCTTCGGCCCGGCGCCGCTCGGAAATCTCAACCGCCAGCGATACGAAATCCGATATGGATCCAACGAACGTCTGGTCTTCGGTGGTCCATCGCCGGGGCGGCCCGATGTGCTCGTGGCAGACCACGCCCACCGTGCGCCCGCCGACGCGGATCGGCGCGTCCAGCATGGAGCTGATGCCGAGCGGCTTGCAGTAGATCTCGACGAACTCTTTTGTGTAAGGGTTTTTGGACACGTCGTGCGCGGCGATGACGCGCTCGATCTCAATGCCGCGGAAGTAAGCGGGAAACGCGGCGGCCGGCAGCTCAAGGCCCGAGCTGTGGCGGTTCGGCGTGAGCTCGTACAGGTCGCTGCAGCGGATCTTGGTGTGGCCCTCGTCATAGAGCCAAATGCTCGTGCGCTCGACCTCCAACGCCCTGCCCGCGCTCTCGGCGAGGTCCGGGAACATGTTGGTGAGCTCGCTCTCGTTGATGATCTTGCCGCGGGCGATTTCGACCAAGGCCGCCTGCTGCTTCAAAAGGCGCTGCTCGCTTTCGCGCGAGACTTCTTGGCCGCGCTTGGTGTCGGCGATTTCCTGGCGGAGGCGCATGCGGTCATCGTCGGCTTGCTGGTAGGCTTCGGTGATGGATTGCAGGAAGGCTCCCCATTCCGCTGGAACCTTCTTCAAGTCGCCCAGGTGAGTCTGGAGCTGACTTTGGAGGAGCTTATGCATGTCTTTACTTGCAGACGTACCGGACGGTCCACGGCTCCCAGAGGTCGATGCGGAATATCAGGCCGTCGACGGCTCCGGCAAGACCGTTTAGAAAGGTGCGCTCGGTCGTGACATCGCTCCAGTTGTTCCCCTTGCAGCGGTCTTCGATCGGCACCGGCTTGCTGGCCTCGATGAGCCCCAAGAGCACGATGTGGTGCCATTCTTCAACCCCGACCACCTCCGGAGCGCCCTTGCCCTCGTGGAAGCGCATGGTCGAGCACCCGGTCGCGAGCAGAGCCAGAGCGATGAGCGGTATCAGGTTCCGAGATCGTTTCATCGCATGCCCCTCACTGGCACCAGACCTTGGCCGTGCGCGGCGAGTAGATACCCAAGGTGCAAATCCCCAGCAGGGCGTCGACGAAGGTGTACTGTGTTTGCATCTGCTCGACTTTACCGCCTCGGCAGGCATCTTTCACGTCGATGTCATGGTCGTTCACGATGCCCCACAGGAAGTAGTCGTAGGATTTCTCGAAATTCGGAGGGGTGGTGAGTTTTTGTTCGCCTTTGCGGGTAATGGTGATGGTCGAGCATCCGGCTACTGCCGCGGCCAGAAGGATGGTGGCGAGCGGTCTAACCCGTTTGTTCCCCATGCGTTGCCTCCTCTTGCCTGCGGCCTTTAATGATACGGGGCATTCTAGCAAAATCGGGAGAATCAGGAGGCACTATTGATGCGGGAAAGCTCTCCTACCGATAACGGCGGGGCGGCCAGTGCGCCGAGATTTTCCGAAAGCTCTTTGCGGCTCACCATGCCGGCGAGCGTTACCGAAACCCCGGGCAGCCCGAGCACGAACCGCAGGGCGGCTTGCGCCAAGGTACGCTCCGGGGTTACCAGAAACCGGAATTGGTCCGCTCGGCGTTTGCGCTCTTGGAACTTTGCTTCGTCCCGCGCCGACTGCTGCGCCATGGTATCGCCCGTGGCGGAAGTAAGCAGCCCTTGCGCGAGCGGCACGCGTGCGATGACCGCCACACCGCCCACGCTTGCCAGGGGTAACAAATCTGGGATCGCTTCGCGATCGATCAAGTTGATCGTGACCTGCACCGAAGACACGACCGGCTGCCGGATGCACACTAGCGCGTCCTCCACCGTCACACACGACACGCCCGCGTAGCGGATTTTTCCGGAGCGTTTGAGTGTTTCGAGAGTGCGGAAGATTTCGCCCGCGCGAATGCTTTCACAGGACGGGTTATAGAGCTGGTAGATGTCCACGTAATCCGTGCGCAAGCGCTTGAGGCTTGCCTCCAGCGCGGGGGCGAGGTGCTGGAGTGAATGCTCGTACTTCTTGTGCGCGTCACGCAGGTGATGCAATTGGCGCTGCGCCGGTTTCAGGAGCGCTTTCAGCGGCCGGAGAAAGGGTTTGATGCTCAGCCCTAGCCGGCCAACCGGCGAAAATACCGCGCCTCCCTTGGTAGCGATGACGACATCTTTGCGCTTATCTCGGAACGTTTCGCCGATCAGCCGCTCGCTCTCGCCCTGGCTGTAATTGTCGGCCGTGTCGTAGAAGGTGATGCCGGCCTCGAAGGCCGCGCGGAGGGTTTCCAAGGCTTCGCGGCGATCGCCATGGTACAAGCCTCCTCCCAGCGACGAGCACCCCATGCCGAGCTCAGAAACCACGAGATCTGTTTTTCCGAATTTCTTTATCTGCATCGCACAAGCTCCTCAGCCGACAGAGGCGGGGCGGCCAGCACGCCGAGGTTTTCCTGAAGGTGCCGTCGAGAGCTCATGCCGGCCACCGGGCGAAGCAACAGAAACGCAACAACGGACCCGATGTAAACAACCGATTCGAGAAGCATTAGACCGGTACCCGCAGCGTATCAAGGCATTCCGCTAATTCTTTGCGGCGGTAAAGTCTGGGAAGCACAACGGTCACGCCCGATAACTGCAAAAGGAATTGGATGGCCGCCTGCGCCAGCGTTCGATCGCTCCGCACAAGGTAACGGTAGCGCTGTGCGTTCTCTTTCCGAAGCCGGACTTCCTCGGATGATTTCTCGTAGGTTTCGGCCATGATGTCGCTGCCGTCGGACGTGAGGTATCCCTGGTCGCGCGGATTGCGCACCAGCACGGCAACACCTTGCGCCTGCGCACGCGGAAGGAACTCCGGAATCGCCTCCCGCTGCACCAAGTTGATTGTCACCTGCACCGCGTCGATGCCCGGAAGCTTGAGGCAGCGCATCGCGTCCGCGATCATCGTCGGTCCGTGATCACAGGCAACACCATAGAACCGGATCTTTCCCTCTGTCTTGAAGCGCTCCATGGTTTCGCAAAACGCGCCTTCTTCTAAGACGCTGGACGCGGGCTTGTGCAATTGAAGCAAGTCCACATAGTCGGTCCGAAGGCGCTTGAGGCTTTGCTCAAGCGCGCGGCGCAAATAGCTTGCCGAGAAATCCCCGTGCTTTTGCGCCCCGCGCATACGGTGCAGGTGAATCTTCGATGGCTTGAGCCAACGGCTGACCGGCCGCAGCAGAGGCCGCAGGCTTTGCGCCAGCCGCCCCATAGACGAATAGCGCGTGCCCACTTTGGTTGCCAGGATCACGCGGTCGCGTTTTCCTCGGAGGGCTTTCCCGACCAGTTCCTCGCTCACGCCGTGGTTATAGTGGTCGGCCGTATCATAAAAGGTAATGCCCGCCTCAAACGCGGCGTCGAGCGTGCGGAGCGCTTCTTTGTCGTCGCGGTAATAAAGCCCGCCGCCCAGAGACTGGCAGCCGACGCCGATCTCCGAAACGCTCAAATCCGATTTACCGAACTTCCGGTAGTTCATGCGCTCCTCGAAAACTCCAGCTCTTGCGCGGTCAGCGGAGGCGCCGCGAGTGCGCCCAGGTTTTCCGCGAGCTCTTTGCAAGTCACCGCGCGCGGAATCGCGGAGGCGACTCCCGGAATCTGCAGAACAAATTGGATCGCGGCTTGCGACAGCGTCCGGCTGGGTTTCACGAGCGCGCGAAAGACCTGCGCCTTGCGCACGCGGCGCGCGTATTCTTCCTCGCTGTACTGCGACGTATCACCCATGATGTCCGAACCGGCGGTCGTGAGCAGGCCAGCCGCTCGCGGGTACCGGGCCACCACGCCAACGCCCCGCCGCGCGGCCGTGGGCAGCAGCGTTGGGACCGCGTCTTGATCCAACAAGTTGATCGCGACCTGGACCGATTCAATGCCTCGGTGCTTGAAGGCCGCCATCGAATCCTGAACCGTCCCGCAGGCAACGCCGTAGTGACGGATCTTGCCGGCTTTTTTCAGCTCGTCCAGCACGCCGATGAATTCACCGGCTTCCACAATGGACGCCGACGGCTTGTAGAGCTGGTAAAGGTCGATATAGTCGGTTTTCAACCGTGCCAAGCTCGCATCGCAGGCTTGGCGGATATGCTCGGGAGAGAAATCGTAGCGGACTTGGGATGTTTTGAACTTGTGCAGCCTTCGCTGCAGCGGGCGCAGCAGCAAACTCACCGGCCGCAGGAGCGAGCGGATGCTCAGCGCGAATGTACCGGCCGCCGCAAAGCTGTAGCCGGTCTTAGTGGCGAGAATCGCTTTATCGCGCCGGCCGTGGAATGCCTGGCCGATCAGCCGCTCGGCATGCCCCTGGCTGTGATGATCCGATACGTCGAAGAAATTTACGCCGCTATCGAGCGCTTGGTGGAGCATGCGGATCGATTCGCCGTCGTCGCGGTGATAAAGCCCGCCGCCGATCGTATGGCAAGCCAGCCCAATGGCGGACACCTTGAGATCCGTCGCCCCAAGCGCCCGGTATTCCATTTAAGCCGCTCCACCCACGAATAGGTTGGAGATCACGCGGCCTTCCACGTCGGCCGGCACCGGCTGGTTCGCGGCCGCGAGCCACGTAGGCATGAGGTCCGCGATGCCCATGCCATCGATGCGCTGGCCGCGGCGGACCTTTGGGCCTTTGACAAAGCAGATGCCGTCCATGCGGTGGCTGCCTGTGGTCGGCCAATCCATATACTCGCGCCAGCGAGCGACGAAAATCTTGTCTTTGTCCTTGTCGCTTTCCGTGGGCTGGTAGAGCGTGTCGCGCCACCCGATGATCAAGTCCGGCGCCCATTCCAGCATCGGTCCTTGGTAAAGCTCTTCCCGCTTATAGACGCGGTCCACCGCGGGCAGCCCGGTCGCCGGGTCCACGAGCTTGCTCAGGCGCTCGATCAAGCGGTCGCGCACCGCTTCGTACTCCGCGCCCGGGTTCACAACGCCGTGCGGGTCGCGGCCTTTCAGATTCACGAATAGATCGCCTTCTTTACCTCTGGAGGAAATCTGCGTCTTGGACCAGTCGATGTCTGAGTCGGCGAGATAGTCCTGGATCCAATCCTTCACGCCGCCGAACGTATTGTTCACCCAGAAATAAAGCCCTTGGGGCATGACGCCCTGCACCTTTTTACGGAGCGTCGCGATCAGGTGTCGGCTGCCGCCCGACTTTGGCTTTTCCTGCTTCTGGGATGCAACGGCCTTTGGCTTGGCTTCCTTTCGCGCCAGGAATCCTTCTTGCTCGAGCCACGTGTTGACCTGCACGCCGGATTGGATCTTCCCTGCTCCGCAATCCGAGATAACGAATACCGTCGTG
>JAHFGY010000015.1 GCA_023247195.1 Candidatus Omnitrophota bacterium
ACGGCGCCTACCGAGCAACTCAGCCTTCTGGCCGCTGTTCCTCAATTGCGCGAGATGGAAAAATCGCACGGCAGCGTGACGCGCGCGCCGCGCGGCCGCGGCGCGGCAACGGCAAAAGCCAGCGGTCCGCGCTACAGCTTGTTCGTGACGCTGCGCGCGGGCATGCAGCAGCTCGTGGACGCGCTGATCGCGGCCATGCCGGGCGTCACGCTGCGCACGCAAGCCGCTGTTATCCGCATCGAGCGCGGCGCGCAGGGCGAGCCGTGGAAAATCCATCTCACCGGCGGGGAAGCCATTGCCGCGGATGCGCTTTGCTTGGCGCTGCCGGCTCCGGCCGCCGCGCCGATCGTTGCTTCCGTGAGCCAGCCGCTGGCCACGGCTCTATCCGCGATCTCTTACGCTTCTGTCGCTACGGTGAACCTCGCTTTTGCTCAGGCGGACGTGCCCCATCCGCTCAACGGCTTCGGCATCGTCATTCCCGCGCAAGAGCAGCGGCAAGCCGTGGGCATTACTTTTGCCAGCGTCAAGTTCGCGGGCCGCGCGCCGCAGGGCAGCGTGCTCGTGCGCATTTTCATCGCCGGCGCCGCGTTCCCGCAAGGGATTCTGCCGTCCAGCGAGGAGTTGATCCGCATCGCGCGCGAGGAGATCCGCGGCCTGCTGGGCATTGATGCAGAACCAAAACTCGCTTCAGCCGCGCGCTACCCGGCTTCCATGCCGCAGTACGCCGTGGGCCACTTTGAGCAGGTGGCCGCTATCGAGCGTCTCGTTGCCGGCGAGCCGGGACTCTTTCTGTCGGGCAACGGGCTGCGCGGCCTCGGCATTCCGGACTGCGTTCGACAGGCGACCGAAAGTGCCGGCCGGATCATGACTTACCTCAAAAGCACATGACAGAATTGTCATGCAATTTTTAGGCAATTGTTAGCTCGAGCCTCCAAAATGGTAAAAACGGAGGAACTATGGGACAGGAAGCCGGAGATGATGCGAAGAAGACAGCCCAGGAGCCGGATAGGCCGGGTGAGCGGGAAAGATCGGTTGAAACCGGGCCACAATAACAAGCCATGATATCCAGCGTCCGTTCGGCGGATCACATCTTACTGATCGGCTTCGGCGGCCCCGAGGGCCCTGAGGACCTGGATTCGTTTCTCGCCGAAGTGACCCGCGGCATGGCTATCCCGCCGGCGCGCATCGCGGAAGTGAAGCATCACTACGAGGCTGTCGGCGGCCGTTCGCCGTACAACGAATACATGTTTCGCCTGGCCGACCGTTTGATTGCCCGGCTCCGTTCGCACGGCGTGTGGCTGCCGGTTTTTCTGGGCATGCGCAATTGGCATCCGTACTTACGGCATGTGACGGAAGAGATCAAGCGCGAGGGGTTTAATCAAGGGATCGGCCTGATCCTTGCCCCGCACCGCTCCGACAGCAGCTTTGATAAATACATCCGCAACGTTGAAGAAGCCAAAGTGTTCGCGAACGCCGCGGGGCTGACCTACGAATACTTGCCGGCGTGGTTCAATCATCCCGGCTTCGTTGCGGCGCAGGCCGCTCAAATCCAGCCGCTGGTCGCGGATCTCACCGCCGCTGAACGCGAAAGCACGGTGTTGGTTTTTTGCGCGCATTCCATTCCCGCAAGCATGGCGCAGCGCTGCCAGTATGCCGAAGAGTTCGAGTGCACCAGCCGGCTGGTGGCGCAGGAGCTTTGCTGGGAGAATTGGCAGATGGCGTATCAGTCGCGCAGCGGCCGGCCATCCGACCCGTGGCTTGAGCCGTCGGTGGAGCGGGTATTGGAGGAACTGGCGCAGTCCGGCACAAAGAACGTGATCCTCGTGCCGGTCGGATTTTTATGCGACAACGTCGAAGTCTTGTTTGATTTGGACGTCGAGGCAAAGGCGGCCGCGGACAAATTAGGGATCGCTTTTGCCCGCGCCTCAACGGTGATGGATCATCCGCTGTTCGTGGACATGCTTGCGGAGGAAATAGAAGGCATGATCCAGCTGCCGCGGCGCTTGCCGCTCACGCAAGCGATTGTTGAACAAACGCGCGGTCTTGCTCCGATAACGGCAGTGTAAGCGCGATCTGTCTGGCCCGTGGGCTCATCTTGTCCCACGTCTTACGGATTACTTCCGCCATTTTTTCGTCCGGGGTTTTAGCCCGCAAGTCCGCCAATTGCGTTTCCAGGAAGACCAGGCAGAGCGCGTCCTCGAGCGTTTGCGTGTCCGCGTCGGTCTTCAGGTTTCGCTTGTGGATGATCTGGCGCACGCGCTCAATGATCTCCGGTTCGTAGCCCGCCTCGTGCATCACCTTTGCCACGGTATCGGCGTGAAAGTTTTTGAGCGTTTCGCGCCATTTCAGGTAGCCGGCGCGCGTGAGGGGAAAGCGGTCGCGGGGAATGGTCCAGCGCTGCACATGCTGGCCGCGCGCCGCGATGCGCAGCGGCTCCGAGGCTTTCGGGTCCAATCGCAGCGCCCAATCCGTCAATTGCTGCGCGTACGGGTGCTCCCGCGCATGCGGATCTTGCTGGTTGAGCGCGTCGATCGCATTCAGGGCCGTTTCTAAACGGGAATTTTGCATGCCCTTAGCATACCGTACAAACGCGCCGTCGCTCGTGCTAAAATACCGCCATCATGTCAGCAACGGCGGCCGGCGTTCCCATCGATATCACCTACGAGGGAGAGCTCCATTGCCGCCTTCGGCACATCCCTTCGGCTTCGATTATTCAGACCGACGCGCCGGTCGACAACCAGGGCAAGGGAGCGGCTTTCTCCCCCACGGATTTGGTCGGCGCCGCGCTCGGCTCTTGCATGCTCACGACTATGGGAATCGTGGCGCAGCGGCATGAATGGGACATCGCCGGCACGCGCGCGCACGTCGTCAAGGAAATGATAAGCGAGCCCGCGCGCCGCATCGGCCGCTTATCCGTCACGATCACTTTCGGCAAAACGCTCGACGAAAAACAGCAGCGTCTTTTGGAAGCCTCGGCGCTGGCTTGCCCCGTGCACAAAAGCCTTCACCCGGACGTGGACAAGCGCGTTCAATTCGTTTATCCGGAGCCCGCTTGATGCGCAAACGAGCCTTTATTTTGGCGGCAATCGCGGCATCGGCCGGATGCGTCGCTGGCTTCGCGAAAACGCATTCCTTCCCTCCGATCTGGCCGTCGGCCATCGATTACGCGGTTTCCGACGCGGTGCGGCCCGAGCAAACAGGGCCGATGATTCTCGTGAACACGCTGAACTACGGATCCGGGGAGCAAGGTTCGGGGCCGGCCACGGCGATGGTCTTGACCGAGGCGCTTGTGCAGCGGCTGCAGCAAAAAGGAATCGCCGCGCGCACATCGGCCGGAACGCCGATTCCGGACGCCGAGCGGCTCGACTGCACCGTCGACAAATTGCAATACACAATCCTTCCGAAATATCCCAAGACCGTGCAGTATGAGGCTGAAATGGCTTGCTCGCTCACGCCGCCGCAGACGGCTCAGCCGCGCTGGCAGCAGCGGCTTGCCCAAAGGTACGATAAGGTGACGGTTCTCAACACCATGACCAAGCTGCCGGTCCAGTACGAGGCGACTCTTTATCGCGAATGCATCATTCCACTGTGGGATGCCATGGCGATCAGCTTAAAGACTTATCTTGATCACGCGCCGACGCCCGCCGCGCCGGCTGCGGCGCCGGAACCCGCGCCGCCTCGTGAGCCCGCGGTGGAACGGCCCTTTTCAAAGTAAAAACGGAGGCAATACATGCGGATAGCGACCTTGGGAGTTTTGCTCGCGTCAGTCGGATTGTTGGCATCGGGTTGCGGCGCCACGCGGTCGTCGGCGCAACGAACGGACATGCCCGGTCAGGTAGCTCACTTGGAAGCGCGTTTGGAAGCGCTTGAGCAGCGCCAAGGCATGATCGAGGACAAGGCCTGGGATTACACCGAGAATATCTCGTACCTGAAGGGACGCATCGACGGGGTGGGCGGCGGCGTGGCAAGCGCGCCTTCGGTCTTGAACGAGAAGCCCACGGCGCGGCGCATCCAGTCCGCGCTCAAGCAAGCCGGTTTTTACGATGGCTCTGTGGACGGTAAAGTAGGCCCAAAAACCAAGGAAGCCATCCGCAGCTTTCAGCAAGCCAACGGGCTGAAAGTCGACGGCAAGGTCGGCCCGCAAACATGGACGCAGTTGGCCCGCTACGTTCCCTGAGCGCCTGATGCCGGGAATAACCCTGATTTTTGTTTTCTCCTTGATCGTCCTGTTCCTGTCAGGCGTCCGCATCGTGCGCCCCACGCACCGCGGCTTGGTCGAGCGGCTGGGCAAGTATAATCGCTTCGCCGAGCCCGGCTTTCACTGGGTCATCCCGATCGTCGATCAGATGTACCAGGAAAACATCACCGAGCAGATGATCGACGCCACGCCGCAGGAAATCATCACTTATGACAACCTCAACGCGCGCGTCGATGCCCAGGTGTATTTCAAGGTGAAGACCGATGAAGAAAGCATCAAGAACTCGATCTACAACGTGAATAACGTGACGTATCAGATCGTGAACCTCGCGCGCACGACGCTGCGCAGCATCATCGGCACGCTCACTTTGAAGTCCGCGAACAGCGAGCGCAATAAGATCAACGAAGAGCTGCACAAGATCCTCATGAAAGAAACCGCCAATTGGGGGATTGAGGTTGTGCGCACCGAGCTCAAGGAAATCGATCCGCCCAAAGACGTGCAGGACACGATGAACAAGGTCGTGAAGGCGGAGAATGAGAAGGTCGCCGCCGTGGACTACGCCACCGCCGAGGAAACCAAAGCGGACGGTGCCCGACGGGCAGAGATCAAGAAGGCTGAAGGCATTCGGCAGGCGCGCATTTTAGCGGCGCAAGGCGAGGCCCAAGCGATCCAGCTCGTGAACGAGGCGGCCGAGAAATACTTTGTCGGCAACGCGCAAATCTTGCGCAAACTTCAGGCGGTGGAGCAGGCGCTCTCCAGTAACGCCAAGTTCGTGGTGCCGCAGGGAAGCGAGATCGTGAACATGATCGGCGACATGGCCGGCATCACGCCGGTGCCGATGCCTAGGAAGGATTCCAGTGCAAAGTCTTGACGCTGCCTCCTGGACGCTGATCGGCTACGGCGTTTTCGCCGCGGTCGGCGGCCTTATCGGATTTCTGAAAGCCAAGAGCCGCGCCTCGCTCATTGCGGGCGCCGCGGCCGGTGGAATCAGCATTGCTTGCGGCCTGCAAGCCGCGCGCGGCAACCCGCTGGCTCTGGCCGTCGGAGTTGTTTTAGCCGGGATGCTCGGGGCGCGTTTCTTGATGACGTGGACCGTGAAGAAACGGGTCATGCCGGATATGGCGATGGTGGTGCTCAGCCTCGCGGTCGTCGCCGTTGTCAGCTGGAAATTGTTGGGCACAGGCTGATGGCGGCTCGCTTGTTCCTGGCCGCGGATGTCGGCGGCACCAAGACAAACCTTGCGTTGTTCGAGTCCGTGGCCGGAAGGTTGAAGCTGCGCGCATCCGAGCGTTTTTCGAGCCGCGAGTTCACGAGCCTTGAGCGTTTGGTTGCCGCTTATCGCCAGGCGCATCCGGAGCGTGTGCAAGCCGCTTGCTTCGGTGTGGCCGGGCCTGTGGTCAACGGCCGGGTCGAAGCCACGAACCTTCCCTGGGTAATCGACGGCAAGAAGCTTTCGCGCGCCGTCGGCGCTCCGGTCAATTTAATCAACGACTTGGCGGCGACCGCCTACGGCATTCTGGTGCTGCCGCCGAAAGCGTTTGCCACGCTGCATGCGGGCAAGGCGCAGAAGTACGGCACCGTGGCTGTGATCGCCGCCGGCACCGGGCTGGGCGAGGCCGGGCTGATATGGAACGGCGCCGGCTACCAAGCGCTTGCCACCGAAGGCGGGCACACGGAATTCGGCCCGCGCAATGAATTGGAAATCGATCTCTTGCGCTATCTCAGCAAGCGCCACGGCCATGTGAGCTACGAGCGCATCCTCTCCGGCCCCGGCAAGCTCGCGGTGTACGAATTCATCCGCGACAGCGGCCGCGGCGATGAGCCGGAGTGGCTCCGGTCCCGCATGCAGGGCTCGGACGCGAGCGCGCTGGTTTCAGAGCTCGCGCTGACCAAGCAGGTCGACGCGTGCGTGCAGGCGTTGGACTTGTTCGTTTCCTTATATGGCGCCGAAGCCGGCAACCTGGCTTTGAAGCTTCTCTCGGCCGGCGGCGTTTATATCGGCGGCGGGATCGCGCCCACCATTCTCGCCAAGCTGCAAGACGGCACGTTCATGCGCTCTTTTCACGACAAGGGCCGCCTGTCCCACGTGCTCCAGAACATCCCCGTTAAGGTCATCCTCGACGACCGCGCGGCCCTTTTCGGCGCCGCGGCCGCCGCCTCCAGCCTCGAAAAAAAGTAAGCGCTACCCTTGTAAAGGAAGCGCTACCTCAGGTAGGCTTCTAGTCGCGCCATCAAAGCGCCCTCAGAAGTCGGCAGCTTGACCGAAACACGGAGGCACCATGAGGGTCAAGCCTGCACGACTTCACACACTGGTCCTGTTCGTAACCGTCTTTTCCGCCGCCGTGGCGGGCAACCGCCGCGTAGCCGCCGGGGAACTCTCCTGGAGCCACCTGCTGAGCGCTTACTTGCTCAGCGTCCAGCATCCTGCCAGCGGGCTCTTGGAAAGCTTTGCCGAGAGCGCAGACCCGGCTTTGGCGGACGTCGCTTTTACCTATGACGTGGCCGCTTCGGCTCTTGTTTTGGCTCACGCAGGCCAATTGGACGCCGCGGGCCGAGCGCTTGCCCTTTACCGGCGGGACCGCTTGCCCCCGCCGGAGGTTTTTGCCGGCTTTAATACCGCCTACGATACGGAGCGCAGCCGTCCCACGCTTGAGCGCGTATGCCACGGCGGGCCGCTGTTCTGGACCGCCATCAGCCTGATCCGGTTCGGCGAGCGAGCGCGCAACGCCCAGGCTGTTGAGCAGGGAATCACGCTCCTTGAATGGGCTGTCCAAACCTTCCCCCATTACAACGGCGGCGTAGCCATGGGACCGCAAGAGCCCTGGGACGCGCTGATGTCCGTGGAGAACAACTGGGTCTTGTATGCGGCCTTGAGGGTCGCGCTGCCGCATGTGGAGCCCGGACCGCGGCGGGAGGCCCTGCTGGGCGAGAAAGCTTCTCTCCGTCGCTGGCTTGAGCGCCACTGGCGCAACCGCGGCGACGGCGACTTCGTCAAAGCGTTGGACGTGTACACTCACGCCTTGCTCGTCGGACCCCAAGCCCACCTCGAAGACTCTCTCATGGACCAGCGCGAGCTCGAAGCCTGGGCCCGCGGCTGGATCGGCGAACTGGAGCAGCTCTTTCGCATCCCGGGCACAGCGCGGTACGATTACACGGATGCCCTGGAAGCGCGCCAAGTCGGACGGTCGCGCTCCGGCTGGCTCGAAGGCACGGAGCAGGTAGCGGTCGCTTACCGCACATGGGCGCCTTTCTTTGAGTCCGCCGGCGATTTTGCGTACGCCGCGTGGCTGCGCCGGACAGCGGCCGAGGCGCATCAAGAGGTCTTGGGCTTTGCCATCGCGGGCGACGAGCAGGCGGCGATCCCGAACACCGATTCCGAAATCCCGTTTCAGACGTTTATCGAGGGATGGATGGCGCGGCCATCAAATGAGCCGGCATTGAATGGCACGAATTGGGCATACTTCAGCGAGGTAGGCTATAACCCGTTCACGTCGCGGTTGGAAGACGTGCGCTAGAAAGGAGAGACAACATGCACCCGCTCTATCCTTATTTGCACAAGCTGCAGCACCCGCACTCCGGGCTGATCGAGAGCTTTCCGCTCACGCCGGTCGACTACCTCCGGCGCGTGGGTTTCACCTACGATCTGTCGCTAAGCGCATTGGTGCTGATCCACCACGGTTCGTTGCATGAAGCCAGCCGCATCATTGAGTTCTTCCGTTCCATGCCTCTGCCGATCGAGGGGGGATGGGATTTCAACACCGCTTACAATGTTTATCGGCGCGCGCCCGCTCTGAACGAAGGCATGCAGGTCGGCCCGATCGCCTGGTCGGCTTTGGCGCTCATCCGCTACAGCGAATCAACCGGCCAATTCCTTTACCGCCACAAGGCGGCTCTATTGCTGGACTGGATCCGAAGGAACGTGCCGCACTTCCAAGGCGGGCTGGTGATGGGCATTGAGGATCCGTGGTCCAGCCGCATGTCCTGCGAGAACAACTGGGCCTATTACGCCGCGCTGCGCGCGCTGTGCCCGCTCTTGCCCCACGGCCGGTTGCGCGAAGTGTTTGAGGGGGAAACGCTGTCCGTGCGCGCGTGGCTCACCCGTCAAGGCGGCAACCGGGGCCAGGAAGACTCGGTCAAAGCTCTGGACGTTTACACCAGCGCGCTTCTTGTGGGGCCCCAAGCGCACCTGGCCCAGGCGTTCGACAATGATGGACGGGCATTGGCGGCTTGGGCAAGAGATTGGATCGGCGAAATGATAGCGCTTTTCCGCGTTCCCGGGACCGCGGCTTTTGATTACGCGGACGCAAAAGAAGCCCGCCGGGCCGACCGGCCGCGCGTGGGCTGGCTGGAAGGCACGGAACAGGTCTCGATCGCGCTCCGGCTGTGGGCGCCTTGGCTGCGCGCCATGGGCGACACCGCCTTTGCCGACGATATGGAGCAGGTAGCCGCGGCCGCCCATGACCATGTGATCGGCCATTGCTTGACCATCCGCGGCACGATCGCTATTCCGAATACCGACAGCCGGCAGCCGGTCCTCACGTTCGCGGACGGATGGGTGGCGCGGCCCGATAACGAGCCTGCCTTGAACGGCACCACGTGGGCGTATTTCTCCGACGTGGGCTTTAATCCCTATACAGGAACCTTACTTCGCTCGTAGGGGGGGCCGTGTTATAATTGCGCGTTTGCACGACGGAATCGATGAACGCGCGCTCCTGTCTTCTTACAGTTCTCCTCTGGTTAGCCGGCTCCCTCTCGGTTTCGGCCGCTCCCACTGCAGCCCAACGCGCCAAAGATGAAGCCCGCGCCAAAGAAACCCGCCAACAGCAAGAGCTTGCGGCCGCGCTCCATGCGGTCAAAGCGGCTGAAGCGGACAAAGGCCCGCAAGATCCCTCGGTAGCCGACGCGCTTGAAGCGTTGGCGCTTCTCCACAAGCAGCAGGGCCGCGTGGATCAAGTGGAGGCGCTTCTTGTCCGCGCCAAGGAAATCCGGCTGGCCTCGCTCGGCGCCGGCGACCCGCAGGCGGCGCGATCGCTCCGTCTTTTGGGCAAATTCTACCTCGATCGGCGCCGGCTCGACGAAGCCGAACCCCTTCTGAAACAAGCGCTCACCTGGCGGCAGATCGCTTATGACCGCGATCACCCGGATGTTTCCGAATCGCTGGGAGACATGGGCGTGTTGTACCTCATGCAAGAGAAGTATAAGGAAGCCGAACCTTACCTTAAGGATGCCGTGGATCAGCGAAGCTTCCTGGTGGATGGCGACCCGGCCGAGCTGGCTACGCTGCTGAATTACCTGGGAAGCCTGTATGTTAAGCAGATGCGCTACCCGGAGGCGATTCCGCTCTGCGAGCGGGCGCTGGCTCTCGATGAGAAGCTGTTGGGCAACAATCACCCTGAGGTTGCGACGGACGTGAATAATTTGGCCGTGCTTTACCACGCGGCGGGAAGGTCCCGGGATGCGGAGCGGCTTTACCTGCGTTCCAAGGCAATTGAGGAAAAAACGCTGAGCCCCAACCACCCGGACCTGGTGGAGACGCTCAGCCAGTTAGCCACCTTGTACTCCCAGCAGAAGCGCTACCAGGAATCGGAGCAGATGTACCGGCAAGCGCTTGCCAAAGGGCGCGTTTCGCTTGGCGACCGCAATCCGCAAGTCATTGAATTGGCCAAAGAGTATGCCGCTTTGCTCAAATCGTTGGGACGCGCTGAAGAGGCGCGAGCAATCGAACGCCAAATCGCGCCGCTCATTTCCGCCCATTGAGTTGCATGGTGACGCGCATAACATATCTTGTTTCAATGGAAAACAATCATTGGCTTCAAGCCGGTCAATTTGTATAATGGGACGGGTTTTTTCTTCCAGAGGAACTCAACACGGGTCGTGGTATGAGACAATTCCTTCGATCGGCAAGTAAGGTTCTTGTTTTTTTGGCCGCGGCTTTCCTGATCCTTCCATCCGCTTTTGCCGCTAATTTGTTGGGCATTTCAAGCGACGGCTCTGTTTTCTCCATCGATCAGACTAATGGGTCCGGCAGCTCCGTCGGTTCTTCCGGATTCGAGGGCGTCAACTCCCTGGCTCGAAGTTCTTCCGGTCAATTTGTCGCGGTTTCGCGCGGTTTGCTTGATCCTTCAGCGACGCTGTTTGCCGTGAATCCGGCCACGGGGGCAGGAACCGGGCTCGTCAATTTGGATTTCGGCAAAGACATTGATGTAAGCGTGCGCGCCCTGACATTTGCCGATGACAAGCTCTATGCCATCAACAATGGCGGGGGCCGGTTCTCCACCACCGGAGCGGACGATCTCTATCTTGTGGATGCTTCGACCGGCGCCGGCACCCTTATCGGGAACACCGGCTTTAACGGCGTTCAGGGCCTTACCACCGGTCCGGACGGCAAGCTCTACGCCTGGGACCTGGGCAGCTTTAATCCCGATGACGGCAGCGGATTGCTCCTGATCGACCCAACCACAGGCCTGGGAGCGGACGTGGATGGTTCGATCGGAGAGACCGATGGGGTGGATATACAAACCCTGGCTTTCGGCTCGGACGGGAAGCTTTACGGCGGCAGGGACGCCCTTTATTTGGTAGACCCTTCCACCGGAGCCACCACGCTTGTCGGTTCAGGCGGTTACGGGGATATCCGGGGTTTCGAGTCTTTCGCCAGCAACGACCCCGGACAGGGGAATGGCAACGGCAAGCCGGGAGAGCCGATTGTGCCTGAACCAAGCGGTTTGATTTTGGCATCTCTGGCTTTGGCGGGAACAACCGTCCGGTCGCGCAAGCGCTTTTTGTCGTAAGCTCGGTTCTGGTTCTCTAATCGGTCCTTTTGGTTCCTAAAATGCCGTTCAAACGGTTTATCTCCGCTTTACTCAGCTTCGGGCTAGCCGCGTTCCTCGTCGGAGCGGCGCTTCCGCACCGCCACGACGGTGTGCGCGCTAGTCATGTCGCTTCCGATTGTCAGTTCTGCCGCATTCAGCAGCATCAAGCGGCTGCGCCTGTTCGAACCCAAGCTCCTTTGCTGGCAGCCCCGGCTCTGGCCGGCCTGTTGCCGATCTCGGCGGTACCTTCTTCGCCTGCCGAGTCTCTTGCTCTCCCCGACTCCCGCGCGCCTCCTGTTCTCTCCTGATCGTTGATTGGGTACGTCTGAGCGAGCGATTCCGCCCGCTCTTGTCATCACCCATAGGAGAGAAAAATGAAAGCACATCCCCTCTTGATTGCTGCTTTGATCGCAGCTGCGCAGGCCCCGCTTGCCTGGGCGGACCCGGTCATGGAAGAGTTTCAGGCGCTCCGCGCTCAAGTGCAACAGCTCGCCGGCACGGTAGAGCAGCTCCAAACAACCGTAACCGCGCAGCAAGAGCGCATCCGGTCGCTTGAGTCCAAGCCACAGCAACTGGCGCAGCAACCCGCTCCGCCTCAGTCCCGCTCGGTGCCAATCGGGCTTCAGGCCATGAACCCCGAGATCGGCGTTGTCGCTGACATTGTCGGCCAAGCGTCCGAGAGTTCGCAAGACGGGGAAGGCAACGACAAGTTCAGCGCCCTCGAGCTGGAGCTTGTGTTCGGGCACCCGATCGATCCGTACTCGCGCCTCGACGCCACGATCGCCTTTTCCGATTTCGAAGAGCCCAGCCTGGAAGAGGCGTACATCACCCACTGGGGCTTGCCGGCTGAAGTCAAAGCCCGTCTCGGCCGGCTGCGGCCGAAGATCGGCAAAGCCGCAGCCATGCATCGCGACTCGCTCGATACCGTGGACGAGCCGCTCGTTGTCACCCGCTACCTGGGTGCTGAAGGGCTCTCGCGCACGGCCATGGAGTTTTCCTCGTTCTTGCCGCTGCCTTGGACGTCGGTGACGCACGAGATCGCCGCGGGCATGATGGAAGGCGGGGTAGGCGAGGGCGCTACGCTTTTCGGCGAAACGCGCCGCCGTCCGTCGTACTACGCACACTTAAAGAACTTCTGGGACATCAGCGATGAGACCAACGTGGAGCTGGGCGGCACATACTTGCTCGGTTCCAGCGACGCTGACGCGCACGCGGAAGTGAACGCGTTCGGCGCGGACGCGACGCTGGTGCACTTTTTCACGCCCACGCAGAAGTTCAAGTGGCAGAGCGAGCTCTACGTTCAGAACCGCGACGAGCACCTTGAGGTCAGCGTGGACCCGAGCAGCGGCGAGGAAACCACCACGATTTTCGAGAAGAATCCATGGGGCGTATACTCGCTCCTGGACTTCCGCCTGTCGCCGCGGTTCGGTCTGGGCGGCCGGTTTGATTACGTTGAGCCCGTGAACCTGGATCCCGCGACCATTGCCCGCGACGGCGATACTGCCTGGGCAAGCTACCTCACGTTCTACCAAAGCGAGTTCACGCGATGGCGCCTGCAGTACAAGCACACGGACTTCGCGCAGGGCGGCGATGACGACACCGTGTTCGTCCAGGGAACCGTTGCCATCGGCGTTCACAAGCACGCTCTCCAATGAGGAAATGAGGAAAAAATGAAACGCTCGCTTCGTCATGATTTTTTCCGGCTGCTCGCGGCCGCATGCGTTGTGCTGATCGGCGCGCTCGACGGTTTTGCCGAACAGCCTATCCGGGTGGTGACGACGCTGTCCACGTTCGCCGATCTGGCCAAGGCTATCGGCGGCGACCGCGTGGACGTTGCGTCCATCGCGCCGGCGAAATTCAACGCGCATTTCATCGAGCCCAAGCCCAGCGACGTGCTCAGGGTGAAACGCGCGCAGCTGTTCATCAACGCCGGCTTGGACTTGGAATTGTGGCGCGGTCCGCTGCTCGACGCGGCCGGCAACGTTTCAATCCAACCCAACCAGCCGGGCGAGCTGGACCTGTCCCGCGGAATCCAGCTGCTCGAGGTGCCGGATCACCCGGTCTCGCGCGCTGAAGGCGACATGCACCTTTACGGCAACCCGCACTACTGGACCGACCCGGAGAACGGGCGAGTCATGGCCCAGGCGATCGCGGACAAGCTCGCGGAGATCGATCCGGCGCACAGAGAAGAATACAAGCAGCGGTTGCAAGAGTGGACCGCGCGGCTGGACGCCAAGCTGCCGGAATGGAAGAGCCGCTTGAGCGCGGCTTCGCCGAAAGAAGTGGTGGGTTACCACAACGAGTGGCCGTACTTAATGCACTTCCTTGGGTTGCGGATGGAAGCCTTTCTTGAGCCAAAGCCCGGTATTCCTCCAACGCCCAAGCAAATTGAACGGCTCGAAACGTACGTTCGCGAAAAGAGTGTGAAAGCTATCGTGCAGCCGACTTACGTTCCCCGGCAAGCGGCCGACAGCCTAGCCAAGCGTACGGGCGCCACGGTGGTGGTGCTCTGCCAGAACGTGGGAGAGCTGCCCACATGCGGCGACTACATCGGCATGGTGGAACACAACGTTGCGTCTCTTGCCGCGGCGATGGCGCCATGAGTACTTTTCTGGACTTGATGGCCAAGCCGTTTATCGCTTGTCTTGTGCTTACCGGCGTTCACGCTTACTTGGGATTGCATGTGATCGAGCGCGAGGTCATTTTTGTGGACCTCGCGCTGGCCCAGATCGCGGCCCTGGGCACGACGCTGGGGTTCCTCTGGGGGTTCACGCTGCATTCGCCCACAACCTACCTAATCGCGCTGAGCTTCACGTTGCTGGGCGCCGCTGTTTTTGCCGCGACCCGCTTGCGCAAGCCGCTCGTGCCGCATGAGGCGATTATCGGCGTGGTTTATGCCGTGGCCGCCGCGGCGGCTATTCTGGTGCTCAGCCGTTCGGCCGAAGGCGGGGAGGAGCTCAAATCCATTTTGGTCGGGCATTTGCTGTTTATTGAGGACAGCGAGCTCATCAAGATGGCGTGTTTGTACGCGGGCATCGGCCTGGTTCATTGGGTATTCCGGCGGCAGTTCTTGCTCATTTCCCAGGACCCGGAAGAAGCGTTTCGCCGCGGCTTGAAGGTGCGCGCCTGGGATTTTCTCTTCTACGCGACCTTCGGGATCGTGGTCACCAGCTCAGTTGAGGTCGCAGGCGTGCTGCTGGTGTTCTCTTTCCTGATCGTGCCCGCGCTGTGCGGGGTGCTGCTGGCGCGCGGCATCGGCCAGCGCCTCACCGTTGGCTGGGTCGTGGGCGCGCTCACGAGCATGGCCGGCGTCTGGGCATCGTATGTGTGGGACCTGCCGACAGGCGCCATGGTTGTGTGCGCTTTCGGCGCGTGCCTCTTGCTCTGCGCCGGTCTGCGAACGGTTTTTAGGCTCACCTAAATCGGCATGAACGAGCCGCCAAAGGCGCGCTCGATGAACCAGCCCAGGCCGAAGAGCAAAACGATTACCGAAGCGGCTCTGACCACGGCGCGTTGATAGGGCTGCCGCGAAACCCAAACCACTAACGGGAACAGCAGGGCAACAACAGCGATCTGGCCGATCTCCACGCCGAGGTTAAAGGAAAGCAGCGATGCTGCCAGGTTCTGCCGGGGGAGCCCCAATTCCTTCAGCACGCTCGCGAACCCGAAGCCGTGCACCAGCCCAAAAGTGAATGTGAGCCGCCAGCGGTGAGCCGGCTTTTCGTTTAACAGGTTTTCGAGCGCGACGTACGCGATGCTCAGCGCGATGCCGGATTCGACAGGCCGCGACGGCAGGCTAACGATGTTGAACGCGGCCAAGGCGAGCGTCACGCTGTGCGCCACCGTGAAAGCGGTGACGATCTTAATGAGATCGACTATCCGGCCCCCGACCAGAATCAGCGCGAACAGAAACATCAGGTGGTCATAGCCCAGGAAGATGTGCTTGATCCCCAGCTGGAGAAATTCCATAAACGTTGCGCCGAACGTGCGCGCCGGTGCTGGTACAGCCGCGCCAGCCGTTCCGGCTGAACCGATGGAAAATGGCTGCTCCGTTTGGCCGATCGACAGGACCGCTTGCTGCGTGTTGCCCGCGGCTTCTACTTTCGCCAGCATCGAAAAAGTCTGGCCGAACTTTTCGAATACGTCCGGCCGCACGCTGAGCGTCAGCGTTGAAGAGGGTGTCGGCCGCGTCGCGCTGTAAACCATCTCCAGAGACTCTTGGCCGGCCGCGTCGCGCACCACCTCGGCTGACGAAAGCTGCAGAGTAAGCCGTTGGCCGTCCACGCTCACCGACGCTTGCTCTTGCAGAAACCTATCCATCTTTTGGATGCCGGATAATTTCTCTTCCGCAGAGAGAATATGATCGTCGTCCCCATCCAGCTCAAAGTGCAGGATCACGTCCGCAAGATTGAGAGAAAAGCGGGCTTCGATCTCATCCTGGGTCACGGTCAGCCGCGCGTAGCCGCCGTTCAGTCCATGGGCGGACGCCGAGATCGAGGGGAAAAGCAGGCAAAGCAGCAGGATCCAGCGGGACACGCGCATAGCCTCAGTAAAAACGAAAGTGCGGCTCCCGTCAATCCAAGATAGAATGCCCCTTAAGGCTGGGAACGCTCGGGGCAGCACGCGGAACAGGGGAGGCACCATGAAGTGTCCTGGATGCAATGGGGCAAAGCTGCTAGCGGCGATAGGCGCAATCAATTGGGGATTGATCGCGGTGGCTAATAGAGACCTGGTCGCTTCCTTGCTGGGCGCCGGCACAACCCCGACGCGGGTTGTTTACGGCCTGATTGGCTTGGCAGGCGTTTGTGTTCTTCTCTCATTCTTAAAGCTATGCCCATGCAACAAAACTCACGGCAGTTGCGCGACCAAAACCTAGCGAGCATTGCTCTCCTTTCAGCGATAGCGTACGGGCTGCTCGGCTTCACCCCGGCCTGGGCCGACTTGACGGTCAAGGCGGTGGAAGCCGGGCAAGAAGTCCAGAGCCGCTTGTCCCACCTCAAACGCCGCGTCGACGCGGCGCTGCCGGGCGTGGGCCCGAACGTTTCCATCATTACCCGCCTGGACCTGGGGCTTGAGTGGATCGTGGATCACCAGAACAGCACGTATGAAGAGCACGCATTGAGCGGTGCGCCCGAAGACAAGGATGACGCCGCTCCGGAAGACCTCGAGGCCGTGCTGGAAGAGCCGGAATCCGAAATCGCCGACGAGGCCCAAACCTCCTGCGAAGCCGACATCAGCCGTACGAGCCAGACCGACACAATCGCCGGCCTCAAGACAGCAGCCTGGAAGATCGTCTGCAAAGACGAAGCGCCCGCGGGCATGACATTATGGGTCGCGGAGCCGCAAGGCGCGCTGGCCGAAGCTGTGGCAGAAGGGAAGCAATTCATCGAAGCCTATGCCCGCCTGGAGGCTGTTCCTCCGGCACCCAGCGCCTGGCTGGTAAGCGCCTTCCTCGCGGAAGAGCTCATGCACCTGGTACCCGATGCCGATCGCTTGCCCGAAGGCTTGCCGCTGGCGGCCGAAGGCCCGGGCGAGCCTGAAGCCGGGAACGGCCCGGCCGCTCACGTCCGTTTGGTCGAAGTGACCGCGCTGAATACCGATCCCATCGACCCGGCTGTCTTCGAAATACCGTCTGAGTTCACGCGGGTTGCGCGTTTGGCAGACACCGGTATACAATAACGCTTTCGCCCACGTAGCTCAGTTGGTAGAGCAGCGCTTTCGTAAAGCGCGGGTCGGGGGTTCAAATCCCTCCGTGGGCTTTGTCAATTATTTATGCTGAGTTACCTACTCGTGCGAACAAGCGCAATGAGCGTAAACCGGCGATCACGGTTGTGGTCGCCGGTTTTTCTTTTCTCAAGTGTATAAAAAGCCCAAGGAGGCGGCCATGCGGCAGGCGGGGTTAGTGGTGGCGCTCGGATGGATTGTCGGGTCAACCCTATTTTCTTTCTGCCCGCAGGCGGCGGCGCACGATTCCACCGTTTTTCCCACCATCGGAGAGGTCATTCGTAAGGATAAGCGTCTCGATAAAATCATTCCGCTGGATGCAAAGATCGAGGTCGTGGCCTCCGGCTTTGTCTGGTCGGAAGGACCGCTGTGGGTGGAGGATTACCTGCTCTTCAGCGATGTGCCGCAGAATACGATCTTTAAGTGGAAAGAAGGCGAGGGAATCAGCGTCTGGATGAAGCCTTCCGGATACACGGGCCTCGGCGATTATTCGCCTGAGCCCGGAAGCAACGGCTTGGCGTTGGACCGGCAAGGCAGGGTGATCTTTTGCGAGCATGGCGACCGCCGGATCTCCGTGCTGACCAAGGACGGTGGCAAGCTTACGCTTGCGGACCGCTATCAGGGCAAGCGGTTCCACAGTCCTAATGATGTGACGGTCAAGTCGAACGGCGACATTTATTTCGCCGATCCTCCCTACGGGTTGCCCGGGCAGGAAAAGAGCCCGCTCAAGGAAATGGATATTTACGGCGTCTACCGCGTCTCGGCGAATGGAGATGTCACGCTTTTGACAGATGAGGTCAGCCGTCCGAATGGTGTGGCCTTCTCACCGGATGAAAAGACGCTCTACGTAGCGAATACGGATCCCGCCGACGCCGTGCTGAGAGCTTTTCCCGTCCAGCCGGACGGCACGCTGGGGCCGTCGAAAGTCATCTACGACTTTCGGCCGCTCGTCGGCAAATTCAAGCACCTGCCGGACGGTCTTAAGGTCGATCGGGAAGGAAATCTCTTCGTTGCCGGTCCCGGAGGCATCCACGTTCTTGCGCCCGACGGCACGCCGCTCGGCTTGATTTTTACCGGCCAAGCGACGACCAATTGCGCTTTCGGCGGCGACGGCTCCGAGCTGTATATGACCGCCGATGCGTTCATCCTTCGCATCAAGACTTTGACTAAAGGCGCCAATGGGAAGGCGGGGGCCCAATGATCGCCCCGCGGGTTCGCCTAACGGCCGGCTTCTTGGCGGCGGCGTTCTTGTTGATCTCAGGCTGCGCTCAAAAAAAGCAGGCCGAGGAAGCCGCGGCGCCGGAGGATATTATCATCGGCCTTTCCATGGGCACGCTGCGCGAAGAGCGCTGGCTGAAGGATCGCGATCTCTTTATCGAGCGCGCGCAAGAGCTTGGAGCCGCCGTCAATGTGGAGTTTGCCGGCAACGACGCCGCGGTGCAGCTCTCGCAAGCGGACAATCTCATCCTGCAGGGGGTCGATGTCTTAGTTGTCGTGCCGCATGACGGCGAAGCCGCGGCGGCGATTGTGGAAAAGGCGCACGCAGCGGGCATTAAGGTAATTGCCTATGATCGAATGATTTCAAACGCCGACCTGGATTTCTATATCTCATTCGACAGCAAGCTCGTCGGAAAACTTCAGGCCGAGGCGGTGGTCAAGGTCGCGCCCCGCGGCAAATTCGCTTATATCGGCGGCTCGCCATCCGACAATAACGCTTACCTGCTGAAGGAAGGAAGCATGGAGGTGCTCGCGCCCCTGATTGAGCGCGGAGACGTGACGCTCGTCATGGAAGAGTTCTGCGCCGATTGGCGGTCGGAAATCGCTCACAATCACATCAAGAAATACTTGGACGGAGGCGGCCGGCTTGACGCCGTGATAGCCGCTAACGACGGCACGGCTTTCGGCGCGATTCAGGCGCTGATGGAGCACGGCCTTGCCGGGAAGATTCCCATTTCCGGCCAGGACGCCGATCTTTCAGCCTGCCAGCGGATCGTCCAAGGCACGCAAACCGTTACCGTGTACAAACCGCTCCGGATGCTGGCTTACCGGGCCGCCGAAATGGCCGTCGCGGTCGCGCGCGGCGAGCCGCCGGTGACCAATGCCGTTGTTCCGAACGGCCGTAAGGACGTCGCTTCCTTCCTGATCGAGCCGATTGCGGTCACTCAGGAGAATATGGAAGAGGTCATCGTTAAGGACGGATTCCATCCGCGCGACCTTGTCTTTCAAGCTCCCGCAGCCGGCGGCAGCACGGAGTAGAGGACCGAAATCCGCCTTAAGCGGCTGCGGACAAAAATTCTTTCGGCCTTCCTGGCTGTTATCGTCGCGCTTGCGGGCGTGACGATAATGTTTGTCGCCGGACACCTTCTCATTGTCACAGAGTACCGCCGAATAACGGATAACCTCACCGAAGCGCATCGCCTCATCGCCATTTCGGACGATCTGGTCAACACGCATTACCTTGTCGTCCTCAACGTTCAAGACGCCGAACGGCAGGTGCGGTACGATGCCGCGGTCGGCCGCGCCAAAGACACCCTTGCCCACCTCGACGCGACCATTCAATCGAAGGAGAGCCGCATCGCTTACCGAGGCGCGAAAAACATCCTCCTGGGAATCATGCGCGATTGCGAGAAGAGCATCGGCCTTGTCCGGCAAGGGAACATCCAGCAAATAGGCGATTACTATGCCGAAACCCACCGGAAGAACGACTTTCTGAAGACGAACGTCGCCAAACTGATTCTGGCTGAGATCGACTATGTCCGATTGCTGGAGTCCCGCATACGGAGGGCGCACCAAATCGGCATTTTCGCCGGCTTGGCGCTCTTCGGGACGATGACGGCGGGTTGCGTCGTCTTCGCCTTCATTTTTTCCGCCCGCCTGACCGCGCCGCTGCTCAAGCTCACTCGGCTCGCGAGCCACGTGGCCCAGGGCAACCTCAAGATCGAGCCGGGAGGCGATCTACTCGACCGGCAAGACGAAATCGGAAAGCTTTCGCGCTCCTTCGGCATCATGATCGTCAACCTGATGGATGCCATTCAGCGCTTGGAAGAGAGCAACAAGGATCTCGATGATTTTACGCACATCGTGTCGCACGATCTGAAGGAACCCCTTCGCGGCATCGATTCGTTCTCGAAATTCGTGGTGGAGGATTATGGCCAGATCCTGCCGCCGGAAGGCAATGAGTACTTGCGCCGCATTCGCGACAACGTCACGCGAATGCGAGCGCTGATCGATGACCTGCTGAAAGTGTCGAAGCTGAACCGCCCCAACGCCGCCGAGCGCGTGCCGCTCGGCGAGCTTCTTCGCGATGTGCGGCAACGCCTCGGCCATTTGCTCGATTCCGGAAAGGTCGAGTTGGTCGTGCCGGAAAACCTTCCCGAACTCGTCTGCGATTCGGTGCGGCTGAAAGAAGTATTCGCCAACTTCATCTCCAACGCGGTCAAATACAACGATAAGGACCGCTGCCGCATCGAGATTCAATACCGTGTGACGGAAGGCAAGCATGAGTTCAGGGTCGTCGACAACGGCCCCGGGATCGCGCCGGAGTACCATGAGCGTATTTTCCAGATCTTTCAACGGCTTCCCGGGTCCAGCGGCAAAGAGGGAACCGGCGTCGGACTTGCGATCGTGAAACGCATCATCGAAGGGCACGGCGGGCGAGTTTGGGTGGAGTCGGAGCCCGGCAAGGGCACAGCCATGGTCTTTACGATAAAAGGGGGCGCTATGTCGAACACGAGGGGTGGTCTATGAGCCGGGACATGCAGCGCGGGAGATCGCAGCGAATGGAAGTAGGGCGCGTCTTCGTCGCGATTGCGGTGTTCTTGACCGGCTCGCCGGCATTCGCCGAGGACGGCGGCGAGATCGAATCGCTCAAGCAGGAGCTGGGCGCCGTTAAGCAGCAATATGAGCAACGCATCGAGTCGCTGGAGAGCCGGCTGAAGGCGCTCGAAGCGCACCAGGCGGAAGGGCAGAAAGCGGAGCAGCCCGATGCCATGGCCGCCGCTCAACTCCAAGTCAAAGAGGATATCGCGCCTCGGACAGCCGTGGAAGCTCAGGCAGCCCCGCCCTCCTGGGCGAAGCTGATGGAGGGCTTCGAGTACGGCGGGTATGTGCGATCCGGGTTCGGCGTGAACGGCAAGGGTGGCGACATGGACGCGTTCCAGGCTCCGGGAGCCGATGCCAAATACCGCCTCGGCAATGAGGCGGAGACCTATGGCGAGCTCGTGCTCGCCAAATTCTTTGAGACGGATCCGGCGGGGCCCGACGTCAAGACGCAGGTGCGCTTGGGCTATGTCACGGAAAACGACAATGTCTCCGATTCGGACGACCAGTTCCGCATCAAAGAGTCGTTCGTCGAGATGGGCGATTTTTCCTGGGCGCCCGACGTCAAGTTTTGGGCCGGCGAGCGCTACTATCACCGGTACGATATTCACATCAATGATTTCTTCTACCTGGACATGAGCGGCTACGGCGGCGGTGTGGAGGACATCCCGGTCGGGGACCTCGGCAAGTTCGGCGTCGCCTACATCGGCGGATCCGACGACAACTACCTCTCAAACGTCGGGCGCCGGGCCGAGAGCAACCTCGACCTGCGGCTCTACGACGTCAACGTGCCGCTGGGCCACGCGATGTTCTGGGTGGACCTGGCGCACACCGAGGGCGGCACGACGACCACCGGCATCGATTACCCGCAGTCCGACGGTTTCGCAACCGGACTGGTCCACACGAGCAAGGATGTTTTCGGCATCGAAGGAGCGCATACCGCCAGCATCGAGTTCGGGCGGGGCACTGCCGCGGACTTCAGCGCGGCGTTGGAGGATCCCGTCACGTCGGGACTGAACCAGCGCTGGCAGACCCGCATCACCGACAGCACGGTTTTCGACTTCAACGAGCAGTGGTCGCTGATGTACGCGCTGGTATACCAGCTGGAGGATCGGGGTACCACGGGCGATTCCGAGGTCTCCTGGTACTCGGCCGGCGTCCGTCCCATCTATTACTTCAATAAGAACATCGGCGTGGCCCTTGAGGGCGGGGTGGATTACGTCAACGACAAGACGACGGGCCGCGATGACGCTCTCTTCAAGCTGACGATCGCTCCCGAGCTGCGCATGAGCAACAAGTTCTTCAGCCGGCCGGTGCTGCGCGCCTACGCCACCTATGCGGCCTGGGGCGGCGATTTTCAAGGGCTTGTGGGCGGAAACGCCTATCGCAACGACACGCATGGGTTCTCCTACGGCCTGCAGATGGAGACTTGGTGGTAGCCGGTGGTATAATGAGCTTTCGCCGATAACCGCGGTTGCGTTGACCGCAGCCGCTTTGGAGGAGCTCATGGCTGGAAACGTTCTCGAGATTACGGAAGGCAACTTTGAGCAGGAAGTCGCGAAAGCCGCCACCCCGGTTCTGATCGATATGTGGGCGGCTTGGTGCGGCCCATGCCGGATGATCGCTCCCATGGTCGAAGAGCTGGCGGGCAAGTACCAGGGTAAAATCAAGGTGGGCAAGCTGAACGTCGATGAGCACCCCCAGGTAGCCGGCCGCTTTCGGATCATGAATATCCCGACGCTCTTGCTCTTCAAAGGGGGCAAGGAAGTGGACCGCATCGTCGGCGTTGTCCCCAAGGACGAGCTGGGCAAGCGCATCGAAAAGGTGCTTGTCTAAGAAAACATGCTTCCCGGCATTGGCGTGCTCTGCTCCGGCCGGGGCACGAACCTTCAAGCCATCCTCAATGCCGCGCGCCGTGGCGCTCTTCCCGGCCGCGTGGCCATTGTTCTGAGCGATAATCCGCAATCCATGGCGCTCCAGCGCGCTAAGCGCGCCGGCGTGCCTGCTCAGGTCATTCAGCGCAAGAATTTCCCCTCGCGCGAGGCATTCGAGGAGGAGTACATCGCCGCGCTGGAGCTCGCGGGGGTCAGCGTCGTGTGCTTGGCCGGCTTCATGCGCATCCTCAGTCCGATTTTTGTCCGGCACTTTGCCGGCCGCATCCTGAACATCCATCCGGCGCTGCTCCCGTCATTCCCCGGCGCTTCCGGCGTGAAGGATGCCTTGGAGTGGGGCGTGAAGGTGACCGGCGTGACCGTCCACCTGGTGGACGAAAAGGTGGATCACGGCCCGATCGTGCTTCAAGAGGCGGTTGCGGTCACGGAGCGCGATACGGAAAGGACGCTGCTAGCCAAGGTGCACGCCGCGGAGCACAAGCTTTACCCGCGCGCGATTCGGCTGATGCTGGACG
>JAHFGY010000122.1 GCA_023247195.1 Candidatus Omnitrophota bacterium
CGCGCTATTATAACCACGGCTACCGAGGCTGTCCACTCTATGCTATGCTGGCCGGACCACAGGAGGGTCCATGAGTATCGCGCAGTTGATCATCGCCGACAGCGAAAAGAACGCCAACCTTTACTACGCCACCCGATTTCTTGCTCCTGACTCGTTCGTTTTCTTTCGAATCAACGGCAAAAAAAGCGTGATCATGAGCGATTTGGAGGTTGACCGCGCCCGGAGCCAAGCCCGGGTGGATGAGGTCCTTTCGTTTAGCCGGCTGGCGCAGCAAGCGAGCAGCGGCAAGAACGGCTCGCCGAGCATGATGGACATCGTGGACTTTGTATTCAAAGAGCGCCAGATCAAGGAAATCGAGGTACCCGGGGACTTCGGCGTGGTCTATGCCGACGCCTTGCGCAAGCGCGGCTACACGGTCACGCCCAAGCCGGAGCCGTTCTTCCCGGAACGGGTGATCAAGTCAAAGGAAGAGATCGAGGCGCTCACCGAGTCGCTTCGCATCACCGAAGATGCTCTGGCTTCCGCGATCGAGCTCATCAGCCAAACCGAGATCAAGCCGGACAAGACGCTGGTTCTGGCCGGCAAGCCGCTCACGGTCGAGCTGCTGCGCAAGACCATGCACTTGTCCATGATGGAGCAGGAATGCGTGGCCCAGCACACGATCATCGCGCCCGGCATTCAGGCTGTGGATCCGCACAACGAAGGCTCGGGCCCTTTGCGCGCGCATGAGCCGATCGTCATGGATGTGTTCCCGCAGCACGCGCGCACCCGATACTATGCCGACATCACCCGCACGGTCGTCCGGGGCAAGGCTTCACCGAAGATCCAGAAAATGTTCGACGCGGTGAAGCACGGGCAAGACATCGCCTATGCCACGATCAAAGAGGGAGCCGACGGCGGCGCGATCCACAAGGCCATCGACGACTACTTCATCTCGCTGGGTTTTAAGACCGGTGAGCAGAACGGCCGCATGCAGGGATTTTTTCACGGCACGGGCCACGGCGTCGGGGTTGAGATTCACGAAGCGCCGCGGATCAGCGCCAAAGGCGACATTCTCAAGGCCGGCATGGTAGTCACGGTGGAGCCGGGGCTTTACTACGAGGACGCGGGCGGCATCCGCATCGAAGACATGGTTGTCGTTACCAAAACAGGCTGCGACCTCATGACCAAGGCGCCAAAGATCCTTGAGGTCTGAAGAAGGCAAGCGTAAGATAACGTCTATCTCCCCAGACGCGATGCCGAATCCAACGCTGCAACCCACGCTCACGCCCGAACCGGTTGTTCAATTGGTGAACAGCTTTCGCGAGCCGTACAACCTGGCTGTCGCCACCGCGCGCACGTGTTATTCCTCGCGCGTGATCACGACCAGCGACGTGTCCAAGGACGAACAATCGCGCGAGCAGCGCGACCGCATCGCCCAAAGCGTTTACCAGGCCGGGCACCACACCACGATCCAGCACCCGACGTTCCAGTTCGTGCTCGAAAAAGTCTCGCGCCAGTTCATCTGGTCGTTTCTGCACGCGCACCCGTATTACAATTCCGAGCAGGTGAGCCAGCGGTACGTCGAGGTCAAGCCCGGCAACTTCACGGTGCCGCCGCTCGACGACGTGCCGCGCGCGATTTACGCCGAGACCGTGCACATGCTCATGGACGCGTACCACCGGTTGATCGACCTGATCCGGCCCACGGTGGAGCAGGAGTACAAGCGGCTGTTCCCGTCGCGCAGCCTGGAAGAAAAGCGGTGGGCGAGTGCGATCAAGAAACGGTCGCAAGAAGTCGCGCGCTACGTGCTGCCCGTGGCCACGCACGCGCACCTGTACCACACCATCAGCGGCCTGACACTGCACCGCTACTGGCGGCTCTGCAAGCAGTTCGACACTCCCCTTGAGCAAGCGGTGGTGATCGAGCGCATGATCGAGGCGGTCCGCGCCGTGGACCCGGAGTTCGTTGAGCTGGCGCAAGACCCGATCCCGCTGGAACAAACATTGGAATACCAGGCTTTTGAGCGGTTCCGGGAAGCCCGGCAGATGCGCGGTTCCAGCGCTTTTATCGATGAGTTCGATACTGAGCTCGACGGGCTCACTTCCAAGCTGGTCGATTCCAGCCAAGACGCGGAAGGCATCTTGGCACAGGCGGTGCGCTCCATTCTCGGCCTGACGCGGCCGGAATTGGACGACACCGCCGCCATCGACCTGGTCATGAACCCTGCGTCAAACCCATACCTTTCCGATTCGCTGAATCTGACTACGCTCAGCAAACTCTCTCGCGCCCTATCCCACCCCCATTTCACTTTCAAGAAAAAGCTTTCGCACACCGCGGACTCGCAGGACCAGCGCCACCGCATGGTGCCGGGCTCGCGGCCGATCCTGAGCGCGCACTTTGTGAACGGCCGGCCGGACTACATCGTGCCGCCGCTCATCCGCGCGTGCCCGGAGGCCGAATCGTTTTACCGCGAGACCATGGCTCGCATTTGGATCGCGGTGGATAAATTGCTGAACAGCGGCGTGTCCGAGGAATTCGCGCTTTATCTTCTTCCCAACGCGTTTCCGATCCGGTTCGAGGAATCGGGCGATCTGCTCAACCTGCACCACAAATGGGTGCACCGGCTGTGCTATACCGCCCAGGAAGAAATCTGGAGCGCCTGCCGCGACGAGACCTTGCAGGTATCGCAGCGTTTTCCGCGCATCGGCCAGTACATCAAAGCGCCGTGCTGGGTGCGCGCGCAGGGCGGGGTGAAACCGCATTGCCCGGAAGGCGATCGCTTCTGCGGCGTTCCGGTTTGGAAGCTGCCGCTTGAATCGTACGCAAGGCTGATCTGATGCAGCCGGCGTCTCCTTTGCACGCAGGCCCGGCCGCCCCGTCCGCTCAAGAAATTGAGCGGCTGCGCGCGGAGCTGGCTCGGCCCCGACTCTTCATGCAGCTTCAAGTCTTCACCGGCGCGCGCGACCGCGACGCGGTCATCCGCGCTGTTGAGGAGAGCGGGCTTGAGGCCGTGGTTTACCAAGATTTCTTGGACCCGCGCGGCATCGGCGTGCTCTTGATGGACGAAAAGCCGGAATTTTTCGTGTCGCAGGGCCGCGAGCTCTTCAACGCGTCCGCTTTTTCCGATCTGACGCATCGGCCGCAACTGACCATGACCGGGTGCACCTATTCCACGGGCCGCGACCCGAACCCGGAGGACTGGATGCTCCAACGCCCGCGCCGCAATGCGCGCAACCCGGCGTGGGACTGGGCCGTGTGGTACCCGCTTCGCCGCAAGCCGGAATTCGCCGTGCTTCCGCGGGAAGAGCAGGGCAAGCTGCTGGTGGAGCACGCGACCATGGCCAGGCCTTATGGCGACGCGGAAGCGGCCGCGGACATCCGGCTGTCTTGCTACGGCATGGACGCGAACGACAATGAATTCGTGTTGGGCCTGATCGGCCCGCAATTGTTTCCGCTTTCCCATTTGATCCAGGAAATGCGCAAGTCGCAGCAGACAGCCCACTATATCCAATCGCTCGGGCCTTTTTTCATCGGCCGGGTGATTTGGCGCCGAGCGCTCGCATGACCGCCTTGCAGAGCTCAACAGGAGTCCCGGAACGCATGGCAACATCGCAGATCCAATTCAAGAGTGACGGTTTTTCCATCAATGCTTTTCTGGCGAGACCCGACACCGCGGCCGTTGATTCGCCGGCCGTGGTCATCCTCCATGAGTGGTGGGGGCTCAACGACCACGTGAAGGATATCGCCCGGCGGTTCGCGGCTGAAGGCTTCGTGGCCATGGTGCCGGATCTTTACGCGCGGCAGGCCGGAAGGGTCACCACGGACGCGGCCGAGGCCGCGAAGCTCATGAGCACGCTGCAATCGCAAACCGTGCTGCGGGACGTCAACACCGCTGTCCAAGCCCTGCGGGCTCAGCCCGGCGTCCGGCCGCCCGCGATTGGCATTGTCGGTTTTGGGATGGGCGGAACGCATGCGTTAACCCAGGCGTGCCACAATTCGGATTTGAAAACAGCTATCGCGTTCTATGGAAAAGTCCCGCTGCCGGAATCCATCCGGTATTTCTTGTGTCCGATCCAGTATCACTGGGGCGCGAAAGACGATTGGATCACGAAAGCGGAAGTCGACGGTTTTCGCGAGGCGCTGGCGAAGTTCGGCAAGCCTGGCGAGATCCAGGTCTATCCCAACGCGGGGCAAGCCTTCTTCAACGACACGCGTGCGGATAAATACAGCCCTGAGGATGCCAAAGCGGCCTGGCAAGCGACCCTGCGGTGCCTTCGCAGGTACTTGAAGTAATGGATCCTCAAGTCAAAAAAACTGTTCTGCGCAAGCTGCCGCACGGCGTTTACATCATCGGCGTGGCGCACAACGGCCATACCAACGCCTTTACCGGCACCTGGCTGACGCAGGTTTCCTTCACGCCGCCTCTGGTGGCGCTCGGCGTGCGCAAAGACTCCGGCTCGTTCCAGATGATCCAGGACGCCGGGGTTTTTACGGTCAACCTTTTGGATAAAACTCAGAAGCCGATCGCGGAGCACTTTGTGAAGCCCGCGGGCGCGGATCACGACAAGCTGGCCGGCATCCGCACCCGGCCCGGCTCCACGGGCGCGCCTGTGCTCGAAGACGCGCTCGGCTATTTCGAATGCCGCGTGCGCGAGATTGCGAACGCCCAGGGCGACCATGCGGTTGTGATCGGAGAAGTGGTGGACGCCGGCCTGCACCGGGATGGGCCTGCGCTCACGCTCATGGACACGGGCTGGCATTATGGCGGCTAAACGCCGCCCTGTCCGCGCAGCCACGGTCGGTGTTCTTTCTCTGGCTTTGTGCTTGGCCGCTCCGGCCGCGGCCAGAGCCAACCCGCTCGGCGATATCATCGGCGGCGTCGGCGAGATCGTTTCCGGCGCGGTCTCGCTGCCGCTGAATGTGATCGTGGGTACGTTCACCGGGCCCCCGGTCGTGGGCACGCTGCAAGGAGCGCTGGTCGGCACGCTGCAGACGCTGACCATGACGACCCGCGGCGCGCTCCATATCACGCGCGGCACGGTTCCTATCCTGTTTAAGATTCTCCCCTTTGCCCTTTGAGCCTGCTTACCCGTCTTAAAACCTACGCCAGCTTTGTGAAGATCGAGCACACGATCTTCTCGGTTCCGCTTGTGCTCTCAGGCGCCCTGCTGGCTCGGTGGGGCTGGCCGTCGCCCTGGACCCTTTTTCTCATGCTCGTTGCCGCGGCCGGCGCCCGGGCCGTGGGCATGGGACTCAATCGCGTCATCGACGCCGAGATCGACGCGCGCAACCCGCGCACGCAGAAGCGCGAGCTGCCGGCCGGCATGATGAACAAGAAGCAAGCCTGGCTGTTTATCGCCGGCGCAACGGCCGTATACCTAGCCGCGTCCGCGCTTTTGGCGCCGATCTGCCTGAAACTTTCGCCCATCCCGGTGGTTCTCTTCGCCGGCTACCCGTATCTGAAGCGGTTCACCGCGCTGGCGCACCTGGGGCTCGGGCTCGCATGGTCGCTCGCGCCCGTGGGCGGCTGGCTCGCGGTCGTGAAAGACCTGCGCGGCATCGGGGAAGTGGGCTGGCTTTGGTTCTTTTCCCTGTGCTGGGTCACGGGCTTTGATATCATTTACGCGACGATGGACGAGGCTTTTGATCGGCAGCAAGGGCTGCATTCGCTGCCGGCGCGCCTGGGCAAAGCCCATGCGCTGCAGCTTTCCGCCTGCCTGCATGCCGTGGCGTTCCTATCGTTGTATGCGCTGTGGCGGGATCATTTTCATACGTTCGCATCGTTCGTTTGGCTGCTCGTGGTTGGCGTGGCGCTTATCTGGGAACAGCTCGCCGCCGGCCGCAACCCGGAATTCGCATTCTTTAAGCTGAACGGCGCGATCGGCTTTTTTGTATTCTTGCTGGTTTGGGGAGGATTGGCATGAGAGTTGTTGTTGGGATGACTGGCGCGTCCGGAGCGGCGTTCGGCGTGGAGTTTTTGCGGCGGTGCACCGCTGAGAAGTTCTTGATCCTGACCAAGTGGGGCCGGTATGTCCTCAAGGAAGAGACCGGCCAAACCGAGCATCACTTGGCTGAGCACGTGAAGAAAACATTCTCCGACGATGACCTGACGTCACCATTTGCCTCCGGCTTGCCGCCGTTCGACGCGCTCGTGGTCCTGCCATGCTCCACGTCCACGCTGGCGAAGATCGCGTGCGGCCTGGGCGACTCGCTGCTCACGCGCGCCGCGCAAGTCGCGCTCAAAGAGCGCCGCAAGATCATTCTCGTGGTGCGCGAAGCGCCGCTGTCCACATTGACCCTGAAGCAAATGCACGAGCTTTCCCAGATGGGCGTGATCGTCATGCCGCTCTCGCCGCCGCTCTACCATAACCCGCGCTCACTCGAAGAGCTCATCACCCAATTCGCGGACAAAGTCATCGGCGAGCTCGGGATGCC
>JAHFGY010000123.1 GCA_023247195.1 Candidatus Omnitrophota bacterium
CGACGGGGGCATTACTTTCAGCTGCGGCAATCAACTCGCTCAGATACCGCGCTTCGGGGTCGTGCTGGACGAGCAGGACCGGCTGCACGCTTTCGTCATCCGACGAAAGATCCTTCACCCAGTACCAGCCCTTTGTTCTTTCTCTCGCGTTTTCCTCATAGGACAACCGATACCCTGCCTGCTGATAGACGCGCGCCAAGCGACCGACGGCGCTTGGATGCATGTCGGATTCTTGCAGCAAGCGCGCGCCCGCTGGAATACGAACGACCCGGGCGCCTTCAAACACGTTTTTCTCGTTCAGCAGCGCCGCCGCCTCGAACAACTCCTCCATGAATGTCTCCAGCGCCGCGACTCTTCCCAAGTACGACTTGGCTCCTCCCTGCATAACATCGGACCGTATCCAAGTCTGTTGATAATCCACATCAATCGTTTTGCCATGATCCGTATCTACAACACCGAACATGATCGTAGCGATCGGCAAGCGTCCGTACTTGGATCGATCGGTGAACAGTTCGCTAACGGAGGCGGGCCGACTGGGATCTTCTCCGCGCAACACCAAAACAAGTTCACGCCGGCCATAAACGCCTGGCTCTACGACAAGACCCAAGGACTCGGCCGGCACAGTGCCGGGCAGAGGTACGCCCGCCGGCAGCGCGAGAGCGTACGGTTCAACCGGAGACGTATAATGGACACCAAGTTCGTGATAAATATCGCTCTTCTGAGCGCTTTCCTTGTCCAAGAAGGCATGCAGGAGTTTGAACAATTTTTCATCGCTAATAGAGGCAAGATCGACGTTCCCCACCTCGGATTGTCGATCCGGATAACCTCCGAGCTCGGGATTGGGGGACTGCATTCTTGATTCTGATTGGGAATCATTCCAAGCGCGATACCATCCCCACAGGAAGCCTACGTGCGCGCCATCGACCCGGGCATACGTCGCATGACTGAGTAGCCATCTCTGGAAAGTCAGCGGGTAATACTCAAGCGGCAGCGGTTGAGAATGGAGCAGGAGATTCGCCAGCTTCGCCGGCGGGATGTTTGACCGTTCTCGAAGCGCAAGGTCAATCAACGGCCAGCGGCTCTCATCCAGAACCTGCTGACCGATCAAGGAGAGCGCGACTTGCCAATCATCACCGAACCGGCTGTAAAGGAATGCGGCTATCTCGGACAAGCGATTCTGCTTGTCAGCCGGAATAGCGGGCCAGATCGCATCTCTAATCGACGATATGGGCGGGTCTGTATCGAACGCAGCGGCGGCCAACCTTCGGCTTTCATCGCGCAAGACATTGAAAGGCGCCGGAAGCGGCTGATTTTCTTGTTCGTCGCTCACCAGCCACCGCAGATAGCGCATGCGGTCCTCAAACGTCGTGATGGCTGGATCGGCCGCGGCAAATACCTCGGCATGCGCGCGGGCGACAACCGTTTGGAACAGCGGAGCCAATTCGTCGATCGTACGCGCCTTTTCATCATCGGTGATGCCGAGGACCGCAGCCATGCGGTCGCACGTCATTTGGAACCGGTCAACGTCTACCCAGAAACCTTGCGCAAGCTGCCTGCCGGTGACGAGCGGCTCTTCGGTGTTGGGGATCGTCCCTTCATCGATGTCATGCATGATCCCGACCAGCCTGCCGTTGCGGCGCTGCGCGGCGACATTCGTGGGATCGAAACCTTCTCCGTCGGTATAGCCTCCGACGGCTCCGACCACCGCCAGTACACCTCCCAGGCTTGAGACAAACTCGCTGTAGGCTTGGCTCATCGCCTGTTGGTTAGCCCCGGAGAAGGCCTGCCGGCGATAGAGATCGGTAAGGTTATCGAGCATCTCTTCCATTGTCATGTCTTCCTCAAACTGGAAGGAGCCGGCAACCTCCTCCAAATCGGCAATGATGGCTTGGGGGTCCGGACGCACGTAGGCATCGCCCAGCATCTCGGTGTAGACCCCATCCAGAGTAGAGATAACCGCCGGTGCCCATTCGCGCCAGCGCGTGATCTCGGTGTCTACGTGCAGGACATTCTGGAGATAATCCTCAACCGCCCATGCTTGCGTCGCCAGCGCGTACAGCAGCGAAACTCTTACCGGCGAGCTGTTGTAAGAAATAGCCTGGGAAGGCTGTTCCCTCTTGAGATAGAGGGCCACGAACTGTTTCCACTCGCTCGTCGTGACCGACTTCACTACATCAATGTCAACATCCTGCAATTTCGCATAATTCAGAAGCGCGAGGAGCGCACGGCCATGCGTTAACGGATCGGAGAGCACCATGGCCTCAAGGTAGTCCTGGATCGGAAGCTGCATGCCTTCATAAGGCACGGTCACCAGTTGCCGAATGCCCAGCACAATACTCAATGAGTCAAGGTATTCCGGCCCGAGAAGACGCTCAACGTACCAGGCTAGCGCCAAGCTGTTCAGTTGCTCCATCGCCAGGAAAACTTTCGGACTTCCGCCCACGAGGCTCCAAGTATCCGTATGGCTAGCTTTCAGCTGGATCGGCATCTCTTCCGTGTAACCCGTGGCCTTTAACCGCAGGTTCTGATCCGCGAAGAAAATCGACCGGTCAAGCACTTGCTTGCTCCAGATCTCGGGCATGGCCGATGCGCCGCGCACAGCGGCCATGGTCTGCGCCTCAGCGCCGAGAACCCACGTCGGCGTATCAGCGCTGCTGAAAAACGCCGGACCGTAAAACAACAGCCACAGCAGCGTCTTTTGTTGATCGGTCAGCCCGAGCAGCGACTGTGTCAGCTCGCGGTAGAAGTCTCGCAGAACCGGCGACTCGATTTCTTGGTCTATATCGGCCGGCTTCGACAGAGCCTCTTGCGTATGTTGCTGGATTCTCAAGTACGCGTCCGCGAAATATGCCGGCCACGTCTTGGTGCGCATGGCCGACAATGGCCGCACCTGTTTCCAGAGCTCGGTGTGATCCGTGCTGGACGCGTACCGAGCCAGAATGTCCGCCAATGCGATGAACTCTTCGGCGTCCTGCACCGAAACAACCGTTTCGCCCAAGCCCGCGGCATCGCGCAGCAGAGACTCGGCGGGCTTCAGATTGACGAGGAACTCCGGCTCATCCATGGCGTAGAGCCCATCGCGGACAATGCGCGCGGCTTCGAGCGGGTTGTTCTCCTGCTCCGCCAATTTCCAAGCATCTTCGATTAAGCCGTTGATGCCTTCCGTCGAGCCATGCAGCGGCTCCCGGACGGCCCGCGATTGCGCGCCTGGATTGTTGGCGAAAAGCTGAGCATAAATATGGCGGAGCGCGGCCAAATGCTCCGCTGCAGGCTGATGTCCATAAGATTCCGCTCCGAAAGCCGCGTCTTGCGTGAGCCATGCGGCATAGGTCGCTTCCCGGGGAAGCGTGCCCTCATCCATTTTCTGCGCCATGCTGAGGATATCTTGGAGGCCGATGATTCCAGCCCAGCGAAGCGCAAAGTCAGGAGGCCCTGCTTCAGGGTGGAGTTCTTCTTTCCAAATGCCCGCCGCTTCGGCCAGCGCGGCCTGGATACGCGCCCACCGCTGGGGGCCGAGCGCTTCACCCATGGAGGTTTGGTACTCATCCCAAGCGCGGGCCGGTTCCAGCATTTCCGGAGCTTGGCCCGGCAAGACGCATAGGCCGTTTACCAGCGAAGCGATGAAGAAAAAGGTCTCTGATTTAAAGGCTTCGTCCGTTTTCCCTGCCCGCTCCATGTCCCGGAGGTCCGCAAGCCGCGCCTCCAATTCCGGAAGGAAACCGTCCACCAGCGGCGCGAGCATGCGCAGATCGCCACTGTCAATAGCAGCCCGCTTTCGAATAAAACGGTCATGCGGCCCCATGGAAGCAAAGACCAATGCCGCGGACCGGCTGGAAGAGCCGGCTATCCGTTGCGTGCGCAAAGCCAACTCGCTTTCGTTATAAACAAGTCGCAGGGGGAGGGTAAACCAGTCGCTCGCATGCGGCAGCACGAAAGCCAACGAGTCGCCTTTCTCACGCATAAGGCTGAGAATACCGTCGACTTCTTTCAGCAGTTCATCATGCAGCAACGGATGCACGGTATCTGTCGTCAGGTACCACATCGCCACCAGCAAGCGGTACCGCGGATCAAACGGCCTGCGCATAAAGCCTTTCAGCGGGGTATTGCCGTCGGCCGCCGTAAAAGCCTGCACAAAATCGTTTAGTGGTTCATTTATTTTATCTCCGTAAGCCAGCTGTATTTGCCGCTCCAAGGAGCCGAGCTTTTCATTCACGTCATCCCACTCATTTCCCCAGGCTTCATGGAAAACTTGGCTTTTTGCGGCCGGATCGTACTCCATGATGACTTTGGCTGTTGCCACCTCGCGAATCTCGGGAACAACGGGATCTTCGGTAATCGCTTGCGAGATAACCCGGAAATCCTTGAAGTCGGCTGCGGGCAATCGAATAAGAGCAGTTGCCGCCAGTTGAGCCACCTCCGGGTTCTTGTAGCCCGCGAGCTGCGCCAATTTGGCGATGCGTGCGGGTGTCCAGCCTTGCTCAGCCGTTGGCTGGACTCTCATCCTTCCCCCAGAGAGAATCGGGAAGGTCATTACGGAGAAATAGAAAGCGGAGAGAGAGCGGGTGAACTCGTCGCTATCCGGTTGCAGCAGCAGGAGATTATCAAGCATTTCATCAAGTGGATCTGTATCCCTTGTCCGGAAAAACCGTTTCGCCTCCTCGATGCCCTGCTGCGTCGGGATTCGCATGACATGATCGCCGAACCGGCTGTAGGCGCCCGCGCTCGCCGCCGTCACGTAGTACGGCTCGATTCCCGCGCTCAAGCGAATCCAGTTCATGACCATCCACGCAACCCGGTCGTTCCCATCCACGTAGGGATAGATCTTGATGAACCTCACCCATATTTCCGATGCCAGGTCCTCCATGTTTTCTTCTTTTCGGGCGAGCCGCTCGCTCAGGTCCTGCCAGAGCTGGGCCATGTCATTTTCGACTCTCTTCGCTGGGCTCACATCCACCCAATAGTCGTAGGGTCTGATATCGAACTTCATTTGGACGTCGTGATAATCATTTCTATCCAATCCAGAGACCCTGATTTTTTCGACTTTTCCGGTCCTGTACCGGCCGAGGAATTCTGCGGGAATAAGCATCCGCATATCTCGGTCGTAAATGGAATGTAGGGCAATTTCATGGAGCTCATGGACAGCCTCGGCCGTGATCGGCTGATTCCTGTCCAACAGCCTGTTGATATAGTTGGACGCTGCGCGCAGAGCCCTTGCCTCTTCCGGCGAAAAGCCCGCAACGGCTACCTGCTTCGAATCAAATCGACGGGCTTCCGTTGAGGCGTTCGGTACGGTTGTCGGGATGGGATGAGCCAGGCCGGTATTTAATTGCTCAATCACCGGCTGAAGAGAATTACCCGCAAGAAGCTGCAGGATAATCAGGTCCGTTTCCATCCGTTGCGGCGTATCCGCAAGCTCTCCGATGCGGTCCCTTTCGTGCACGTAGAGTTCATGGTCCGCCACTAACATCTCGACCGGATTGAGAATCACGGACAAGAAGACCGGATTTTCGGAATCTGAGAGGGGGTCCTTGATCGTGGTATTGGATTCGAGGATCTCTGAAAAAGTATCTATGTGTTCTACGATAACGCCGTCAGGCAAGCAGTTACCGCCCCAGTACGGATAGTTTCTTGCGATGACAAAGGTGAGAGGTCTGTTTTCCTTATTCAAGCGGCGGGCAATCTTACGCAGGTCGGCCATGGCAAACCGGATATCGTCTTCATAGCGCCCGGAGCTAAGGCTCTCCAGAGAATACTCTTGAGAAAGCGCATGCGCCAGAAGAGCCCTCCACTCGGCATCGGAACGATTGTGGTGCGGGTGATTGGGATCCACTCGCAGGTTCAAAGTTACCCCTTCCCCCAAATCAACCGCGACGCGATTGAAACCCAACGCGTCCGCTTGCGCCGCCACTTTCTGAGGGGTATCGAGCTCCGGCTTCGGATCACCCTGAGGATCCGCCCACTGGAATTTTTCGTGGCCTCGCCGCTTTAAGATCTCGATATGCGCTGTGCCATCGGTCGAAGCCGCGGGGGGCGATTCTCCCGTGTTCCGCGCGAACCTGCCAAGGTAGGTAATGAATCCGAAGATAATGTACGTTGAAGCCAGCGTGGCTTTCTGGGTGGAATCGATGACCAGTTCGCCTTTTTCAAGATCTGTCTCAAAGTGCAATAGGCTCCGCGGGCCAACATCTCCCATCCGGATCGTGATTGTTCTGCCTTGAAGCAACTGAAGCGAGCGGGGGTCTCCGCTTGAGATGTTCTCGTCTATGTACGGAATAAGGTCCTCAATTCCGATGTAGTCCCGCACTTCCGGCGAAAGCCGGATCCGCAAGCCCACGACTTCAGTCTCCTCGACTTGCTGGGGCGCTCCGGCAGCTCCCCTCGGA
>JAHFGY010000124.1 GCA_023247195.1 Candidatus Omnitrophota bacterium
ACCGCCGGCGTGAACTATGCGGTTACTCCGCGCACGCGGTTAGGCCTGGAATTGCAGCAGAAGTTGGGCAACAGCGACTCGTTCCATGCCGACAGCACGCAGCCCGCTTACATCATTCCCGGGATCTATACGAACATTCTTCCCAACGTCCGCATCCTGGTTGGCCCAGCATTCGGGCTGACGCGCGCAAGCAATGACGTGCAATTCAAGAGCCTCGTGGAGGTTGAATTCTGATATGAGCGTTTGGCAGCAGCCTTGGGTTTTGGGAACGATCGCCGGGGTCACCATTTTTTTGGGATTCCCGATTGCGCGCGTCCGCCATCTGTCCGCTAAGACCAAGGCTTTCTTCAACGCCATCTCGACCGGCATCTTGATCTTCCTGCTCGTGGAAATCGCCGGCCATCTTTTGGAAGGCATCGAGGAGAAAGTTAAGCGCGCGGCATCCGGCCAGCCGGGCTTCACGGAAGCCCTTCAGCACGGAGGGCTGTTTGCGCTCGGATTTTCCATTGGGCTGCTTGGCCTGGTTTGGTTCGAGCGGCGGTTCATCGGCAACGCGAAAAATGTAGCCCCTGAGCGCCGCTCCAAGCAAATGGCCATGATGATCGCCATCGGCCTGGGCTTGCACAACTTCAGCGAAGGGTTGGCGATCGGCCAAGGGCTGGCGGGCGGCGCAGTGCAATTGGCCTGGCTGCTCGCGATAGGCTTTGCGCTGCATAACGCTACCGAGGGGTTTGGTATCGCCGCCCCGCTATCCGGTCATCCGGTGAAGTGGCGTTTCCTGCTCTATGCGGGGTTGATTGCGGGCGGGCCTACCACGCTGGGCGCTTTGATCGGCGGCTGGTGGACGAGCGAGCCGGTTGAGGTTTTCTGTCTGTCGCTGGCGGCCGGAACCATTCTTTATGTGATAGGCGAGCTCCTCCACCTCGGTCGAGTTCTAAAGGAAGAAGCGGTTGTTGAGTTCGGCCTGCTTACGGGGTTCTTCGTGGCTTTGATCACGGATTTTGCGCTCGTGGGCGCGATGGCCCACAGCAACGTTCAAAGCACCCAACTCTTGCCCGGCGCGCCCGCCATTGTGGCAGAGTCCGAGCGCCACAAGCCCAGGCACGGCGGCTTTTTCGGCGACGCGGACGACATTTTTCATTACGAAGTGCTTTTGCAGGACGGTAAGTTGATTCTCTATATCAACGACGATTTCAACCGCCCATTGGATGCGCGCGCTTACCAGGGTAAATGGCGCGTGAATCCCGACGAGGAATCATCCGCAAGCGGCGATTTCCATCCGGCCGAAGACGGCGCGTACTTTGTGGGTGATATCCCGCCGGTGACCGGCGAGTTGCTGCATATCGAGGTATCGGTGCTCAAAGGCCGGCAGTGGGCGCCAATGGAGTTTTATATTCCCCGCGGTTAAGACGTTTTTAAGAGGCCCGAGACCTTTTCGCGTCCAGCGCCCTGACAGGGGCGCTTTTTTTGTCGCTGATAAAGGGGTGTGACAGTCAAGGAAATGGAAGAAGCGGATAAGAACGATCTTCGGTGTTTTTGCGGCAAGCTGCTGGTCAGGGTGTTGCCTGACGGGAGCTTGGAGCTCAAGTGCGCCCGTTGCCGGCGCACGATGATAATCCGGTACTTGAAGGATAAACAAGGGGTACTGCGGCCCGCGATCTCGAATCCAGCGCCCTCATATAACCAGGGTGCAGGAGGAGAACGGGCATGAAATTAGGGCTTGGGATGGTTGTGTGTATCGGCTTGATAGCGGTGGCGTCGACGGCGTTCGCCGACGAGAACTTGTTCGGCTATGTGAAGGGATCGGAAACCTTGCCGAAAGGCGCGTGGGAGCTTTATGAAGTCGCCACCTTGCGCACCGACAAAGGGCAGGGGGAATACAAAGCCTGGAATTCTGAGACAGAGGTGGAGTACGGCGTGACCGATAGCTTGACAATGATGGGGGCCTTCAGCCTGCAGGGCATCGATACGAAAGGGCTGGTCATCGACGGCTACTTGCCCAAGGACGAGAGTTATGGGCTCAAGGCTTCCGGCGTGGAAGGCTCGCTCAAATATAATTTCCTCAGCCCGGCCAAAGACGTAATCGGCCTTTCCGGCCTTCTCGGGCTGGATCACAGTTGGCTGGATCCCCATTCCGGCCAGGATAAGAGCAGCACCTCGCTGGATATCTCGTTTTTATTTCAGAAGTACTTTCTCGAGGGGCAGCTGATCTGGGTGGGAAATACGGGAGTGGAAGGAACGTATGCCGTTCGCGGCGAGGTTACGGACTTGCCCGCAGACTTCGAGTGGACCACGAACCCTGAAGTAGAGCTGGAGCTTAAGTTGGGGACCGGTCTCAGCTACCGCTTCGCGCCCGAATGGTTTATCGGCCTCGAGACGCTCTATGAGGCGGAGCATGAGACCGAGGTGGGGCGGGAACGCTGGAGCATCTTTGCCGGGCCGTCGCTGCATTACGGCGGCAGCAAGTGGTGGACGACAGTAACCTGGATGCCTCAGCTCGCCGGCGGCGGGGAAGAGTATGCCGATCAGAAAGACTCCAACCTGCACCTGATCGAGAAGACGAAGCAGGAATTCCGCGTAAAGGTTGGCTTCAATTTTTGAGCAAGCATGAATCAGCGGGGCTGGGTTCAGTTTATCTCTTTGCCCGCGATCGTGATCGCGAGTCCCGCTTACGCGGAGGATTATCTTTCCATCCCGCAAGCGCAAGAACTGCTGTTTCCCCAGGCGCAGCGCTTCGAAGAGCGCCCCATTACGATGACCGACAATCTGAAAAAGGAAATCAAAAAGCTTTCCGGAGTAAGACAGCGATGGAGTGAGCAGCGGGTTTGGCGGGTTGAGAAGGAAAGAAGCCTGCTCGGCTGGTTCATGGTGGATGAGGTGATCGGCAAGCACGAATTCATCACCTATGCGGTGGCCTTATCCGCGGACGGAAAGGTCTTGGGCATTGAGATCATGGCGTATCGTGAAACGCACGGCGGCGAGATCCGCCGTCCCGAATGGAGAGAGCACTTCAAAGGGAAAAGTCTCGAAGAGCCTTTCAAGCTGGATGTCGATATCCCGAATATCAGCGGAGCCACTCTTTCCAGCCGGAACGTCACAGACGGTGTAAAGCGCCTTCTGGCCATCCACCAGCTCGTGCTGGCTCATGAAACGCCTAGCTGAGTTCAGAAGGATGAGGCCCCTGCTGGGGACCTTTGTCGAGATCACCGCCAGCTATTCGGATAGAGCGAAGGCTCACGCCGCGATCAGCGCTGCTTTCGCCGCTGTCGAGCGAGTGGCTGGGCTGATGAGCTTCCATGATCCCCACAGCGAGGTATCGCGGTTGAACCGGTTGGCTGCGCGGCAAGCGGTGCGTGTTAGTACGGATACTTATGAAGTGCTCAAATGCGCCGAGACTTTGCATAAGCAAACACAGGGTGTATTTGACATTGCTGTGGCGCCTGAATTAATCAGTCACCGCCTGCTGCCGCGCCATCCGTTCGTTGGCCGGAGGAAGAGCTATACCGGACGCGGTGAAGATGTCGCGTTATTGCGCGGCCGCCGCGTTCGTTTCCTTCGCCCGTTGCAAATCGACCTCGGCGGGATTGCCAAGGGGTTTGCCGTGGATCAGGCGGTGCAGACATTGGAATCGGCCGGGATTTCTTCCGGGTGCGTCAATGCCGGGGGAGATTTGCGATTTTTCGGCTCAAACGAACGGCCGCTCTGCTTGCGTTCTCCGGATTACCCGGAACAGCGGCTACCCTTTGGGAATTTTCGGAGAGTAGCGGTCGCCACATCCGCGCCCTATTTTTCTCTCAAACGATTCGGTGCGAGGCGGGTTTCTGCCCTCATTCATCCGATATCCAGGCAAGCTTTTTTGGAGCGGCGGAGCGTCTCGGTGTTTGCCGCCTCTTGCATGACGGCGGATGCGCTAACCAAAGCGGTTCTGTTTTCGGACAGCCCAACCGCCCTCTTGGAGCGATTTCAAGCCAAGGCGGCCATCCTTGGCGAAGGCGGGTTGGCTCGGCTGCTTGGGTGGGAATGAAGCTATCCGGCATCACCCGCATCTGGCTTTACGGCACTTTCTCCCTTCTCTTCGGCACGGGGCTGGGCTGGGTGTTGTTGAATCGCTCGGTGCTGCTCAAGTTCCACGGCGCAGCGGCCATGGTTTTCTTAGTGGTTTTCGGCATGCTGCTCCCGACCCACGTGAAGAAGGGAATAGCGGCAAAAAAGAACCGCGCAAGCGGCTCCTTGCTCATTGGCTCGCTCGCGGCGCTGATCGTGACCGGGTATTTTCTCTATTATGCCGGCAGCGAAGGCGTCCGGACATTCTCTAGCCAACTCCACACTTTCCTTGGATTGGCATCGCCGGTTGTTCTGGTTGCGCATGTTTTGTACAGATACAAACGGAAGATCTATCGCGTAATACGAGCCTCAATCTAGAAAGCGTCCTGCATAGATCCTGATCGAGAACGAATCCGCTTCTCCCGCCCCGTGCTATAATCAGCGCTTATGTCTCAGCCTCTGCGCCTGGCGCTGGCTCAGCTCAACTTGACCGTTGGGGATATCCCCGGCAACCTCGCGAAAGTGCAGCAGGCGGTTCGCCTTGCGCGCGATGCGCAGGCGGATCTTGTCGCGGTGCCGGAGCTGGCCCTAACCGGTTATCCGCCGGAAGACTTGCTTCTTAAGCAGGATTTTCTGGCCGCAGGCGTGCAAGCACTGCAGACGCTGATTCCTTCGATTGTCGGCCTAACGGCGGTCGTGGGCTGTTTGGATCGCTCCAAGGATGGCAAGCTGTACAACGCGGCTGCGGTTATCCGCGACCGGAAGCTGATTGCGCTTTACCGGAAGCAATATTTGCCGAACTATGGCGTATTCGACGAGAAGCGCTATTTCACCCCGGGCGATAAGCCTGTTAGCTTTATGTTGGAAGGGGTGCGGGTAGGGGTCATGATCTGCGAAGACCTTTGGGAAGAGCAGCCGGCTCGCCGGCTTTCCCGGCTTGGTTGCCGGCTCGCGGTCAACTTGTCCGCTAGCCCTTACCATGCCGGCAAGTTGGCGATGCGCGAGCGCCTTTTTTCGCATCGCGCCCGGCAGAATAACCTGGCTATCGCGTTTTGCAACTTGATCGGCGGGCAAGATGAGCTCGTCTTTGACGGCGCCAGCCTGGTGCTCGATTCGGCCGGCCGCCGGCTCGCCCAGGGCCGCCAATTTCAAGAAGACCTCGTGCTGGTCGACTTATTGCCCGCCCACATAGGCATCCGAAAGCCGGCCCGGATCAAGACTAAGAGCAGCGAACGATCTCCGTTGCCTCCGCGGACCGTAAAGCGGCTTGACCGGCTCGCCGAGGTTTACGATGCGCTCGTCCTCGGCCTGCGGGACTATGCGGGCAAAAACGGTTTTTCAACCGTTGTGCTCGGGCTGTCCGGCGGCATCGATTCCGCGCTCACCGCCGCGATCGCGGCCGACGCGTTGGGACCTGAGCGCGTGGTCGGCGTGGTTATGCCCTCCCGCTATTCATCCGACGCAACGCAAGAGGACGCGCGCACGCTCGCAAAAGGCTTGGGCATCCGCTGCCTGGAAACACCCATCGAGCCTGTGTTCGACGCTTACCGGCAAACCACCGAACGCCTGTTCAAGCAGAGCCATGCCGAAGCCCCTGCATCGGATATTACCGAGCAGAACCTTCAAGCGCGCATCCGCGGCAACTTGCTCATGGCGCTTTCCAACCGATTCGGATGGCTGGTGCTCACAACCGGCAATAAGAGCGAAACCGCAACCGGTTACTGCACGCTTTACGGCGACATGGCGGGCGGGTTCGCGGTCATCAAGGACGTTCCCAAGACGCTTGTCTATGAGTTGTCGCGATACCGCAATGGCTGCAGCAACCCGCCCCCGATCCCGCAAAGCATTTTCGACCGGCCGCCGACGGCGGAGCTCAAGCCGGACCAGTGCGATCAGGACACGCTTCCCCCTTACGACGTGCTGGACGCGGTTTTGCGCGAATACGTCGAGTCCGACGGCGGTTTAAAGGCCGTGACTCGCCGGGGAAAAGGCGACGCCGCGCTGGCGCGAAGCGTGATCCGCATGGTGGACCATTCGGAATATAAGCGCCGCCAGGCGCCGCCCGGGATTAAAATAACTCCCAAGGCTTTTGGCAAAGATCGGCGCATGCCCATCACCAACCGTTGGCAAGGCTAGGGGAGGCGGAGCGTCGGCCATGCTGCGAGTGCTTTTTGTCTCTGACGATTGGAACCGTAAAAAGGGCCTTAAGTCTACTCTGGGGAGCGATGGTTGCACGGTTATCCAGGTGCCCTCGCCGCAGGTTTTCCAGGATGATTTCTCTCCGGAGAAGATCGACGTCCTGGTCGTGGACTTGGAGAGGTC
>JAHFGY010000125.1 GCA_023247195.1 Candidatus Omnitrophota bacterium
GACGCCGTTCGGGTGGGTTCCAACGCGCGCCGCGATTGAGACCATCCTTCGGGAAGACATGGATGAGAACCAATTGAGCCCCGAGGACCGGGCGGCCCGGGACCAGCTCCTGGCCAACCTGGACCAATTGCTGAGCTATGACGCTGATTTCTGGAAGCTGGAAGCGGAGCGGCGCACGGCTTGGATCGAAACGCTGCGCCAAGCGGGCATTGAGCTTCCGAAGCCGATCCTGGAAGCGCACGCCGCGTTCCTCAAGGCCGTTGAGGAATACGCGCTGATCGATGGAACGCTCGGTGTGGTCACTGAAGACTCGCTCCGTCAGCCGGCGGTTGCTGCGGACGTTTGGATCGTTGACAGCATGCTCCTATCCGAATTGGATGAGAAGGATGCCCGTTGGTCCGCTGCCGGCGGATTCATCGTCATCGGCGACGGCCTCGATCATGCGAACCGCGCCGAAACCCTCTCCCGAATCATGGGCAAACCGGTCGTACTGATCAGCCAGGCGGACGCGGATGCTTTGAGCGCGCAGGCCGGGCAGCCGGTCCGGATCGACCCCCAAGAGGGAACCGTGCGGTCGGGCGATCACGTGATCCGGAATGCAGCCGTATTCGGCGCGCCCGCATTCGCACCGCCGGAGCCGGTGCTGGCAAAGGGCGACGTTCTCCATACTGCCGGCGAGACATCGACCAACGCAAGGCTGCTTCAGGTGGGTGGATTGGCGGATGGAACGCAGGGCGATCTCGCTGCGGACGATCTGCTTCCCGGCGGGGCGGCTGTGGAATCCGCCGCGGGTGCCATCCTGCTGGTCGATTCTTACACGCTAATGGGTCCGTTTCCGAAAATGGACGATCTCGCTTCGGTGGGCGGATTTTTGCTCGTTGGCCCTGAGAGCGATAGGAATATCCTTCTCGAGTTTGCGAAAGGCGTGGGAAAACCGGCCCTGTTTCTCACCCCGAAGCAAGCAATGGCGCTCCAGGCGCATCGAAATGCGGATATTCGGATCAACTGGGAGACGGGCGAGATTTTCATCGGAGGAGCCCATGCCGCGGCTTCCAATCGCCGTAATACCGACAAGGGATACCTCTCCAACGGCTGGCACGAATTTCTCGAGGAAGCCCGGTTCACCAGAGGTCCCTATTGGACGAGCATAAAAGCGTTCCATCTAAAACAGCGTTCGCAGCGCGGAGAGTCGGCGGCAAAGCGCGAGGTGCGCGGATTATGGCAACTGGGCTTGCTTCAGAAGCAGCGAAGAAAAAGACACCAAAGTCTGGATCTGTATTCTTTAGCCCCTTGGGTCAGAGAGGCAATGCAGCTTGACGTGACGCTCGAAAGCGAGACTTTCACGGATATCGTTCGTGTCTTCTCTGACGCCGAGGCGTTCAATATCGCTGAACTGAATGAAGGCAATGCCGATGCAGCCGCGGCGACGGTGGAGCAGGCGGTGCATCGGATACTCAATATTCTCGAAGGCGACTTTGCCCACGATCCGCGCGCCGCACCGCTCCTTCACGCCATCTCCGCGATGGAAGGGCCTTGGTATGACGCGGTCCGTACTCGAGCCGAGGCGATTGCCGCGGCTGTAGCCGCCAACCGGCAACAGGCCCCGGCTTCCGAGAATCCGGCCGTCGTCCTGATCACTTCGCCCGCCAGGGCCGCCAAGGCCGCTGAAGCCGGTCTCGATATTTTGGCTGAGTTGAATATCGAGCCCGTTATCCCGCCTCAGGCCGATCTGACCGAGCCGGGCGATGCGGACCAGGAAGCCGTTGATGAGCAATACCGGGCGCTCTTGGAAGCTTTCATCGCCGCGTAATCGGCATTTTTGGCCCGAAGTTACAATAGGCAACAGAAAAACCTTTTACATGTTAAAATTACGTCTTCACAATGCCTATACAAGTTGCCGTCATAGGATTTGGAACAGTCGGAACCGGCGTAGTCCGGACGCTGCTCGAGAAGCGGAATTGGATCCGCAAGTGGGTCGGTCAGCCCGTTAACCTGAAGTGGGTTTGCGACCGCGACGTTCCGCGGCCGAGCGGGTTTAAGCTGCCCGTTGGCATCGCCACGACCGATATGGCCAAGGTTTTGAACGACCCCGAAGTTCAGATCGTGGTCGAGCTCATCGGCGGGCTTGAGCCGGCAAAATCCATCCTGCTCGAAGCCATCCGCAAGAAAAAGCACGTGGTTACAGCGAACAAAGCGCTGCTCGCCGAATCGGGCCGGCAGCTCTTTGCCGCGGCCGCCAAGGCCGACGTGGACCTTTCCTTTGAAGCCTCCGTGGGCGGCGGCATCCCGATCATCAAGATCCTGCGCGAAGGACTCGTCGTGAATGAGTTCGACGCGATCCTCGGCATCATCAACGGAACGTCGAACTATATCCTCACGCAGATGCGCGAGAAGAACCTCAGCTTTTACGAGGCGCTTTCGCAAGCCAAGCGCCTCGGTTATGCCGAACGCAACCCCGCGCTCGACATCAACGGCAACGACGCGGCGCATAAGCTGGCGATTCTTACGCTGCTCGGCTTCAATGTGTTTCCGAGGCAAAGCGATATCTACGTCGAGGGCATCACCCGCATTTCGCAGGCCGACATCCAGTATGCCGACGAGCTCGGGTACTCCATCAAGCCCTTGGCTATCGCCAAGGAGACGAATCACGAGCTGGAAGTCCGCGTGCACCCGGCGTTGCTGGCCAAGAGCCATCCGCTCGCAAACGTGAACGGCGTGTACAACGCCGTGTACGTGCATGGAGATCTCGTTGGATCGCAGCTTTATTACGGCCGCGGCGCGGGGCAGAACCCGACCGCCAGCGCGGTCGTGTCCGATATTGTTTCCGTGGCGTGCGACCTTGCCGGCGTCGGCGGCGTGCCGCCCATCGCCCGCGCGCTTTCCAAGCATCAGCGGGTGCGCTTCCGCCGCATCGGCGATATCGAGACCCGCTACTACATTCGCTTTACCGTGAAGGATCAGCCCGGCGTGCTTGCCAAGATCGCCAGCGTGCTGGGGCGGCACCATATTTCCATCGCAACCGTGCATCAGAAAGAACGCACCGGCGCGCGCGCCGTGCATGTCGTGATGATGTCGCATATGGCCAAAGAATCGAACCTTCGCAACGCGTTGCGCATCCTTGACCAGGCGGATTTCACCAAGCAGCCGACCGTCGCGATCCGCACGGAAGAGCCCAGGCAGCGATGAGCGTTCCGGTTTCCGAGCCTGCGATGCGCCAAGGCGCGCCGCGGTGGCCCGGCGTTATCGAGGCTTACCGCTCGCACCTGCCGGTTTCCGCTCAAACGCCGGTCGTCACATTATTGGAAGGGAACACACCGCTTATCCCGGCTCCGGCTCTTTCGCGCAAAGTCCATCCGCGGGCGCGCGTCTTCCTTAAATACGAGGGCATGAACCCCACGGGGTCGTTCAAAGACCGCGGCATGACGCTCGCCATTTCCAAGGCCGCGGAAGCGAAATCCGTGGCCGTGCTCTGCGCCTCGACCGGGAACACGTCGGCATCCGCCAGCGCTTATGCCGCGCGCGCGGGCATGCGCTGTATCGTGCTGATCCCGAGCGGGAATATTGCTTTGGGCAAGCTGTCGCAGGCGCTCATTCACCAGGCGGCCGTGGTGCCGGTTAACGGCAACTTTGACGAGTGCCTGAATCTGGTCAAGGAAATCGCCCAGAAGTTTCCGATCACGGTTGTGAACTCCATCAACCCGTACCGCATCGAAGGCCAGAAGACCTGCGCGTTTGAGATTTGCGACGTGCTCGGCGATGCGCCGGACCTGCACGTGACGCCTGTCGGCAATGCCGGCAACATCACGGCGCAGTGGAAAGGCTACCGCGAGTACCAGGCCGCGAAGCGGGTCAGCCGCGTGCCGGTTATGCTTGGCTTCCAAGCCAAGGGCGCGGCGCCGATTGTTCTCGGAAAAATCGTCGCCAAGCCGAAAACAATCGCGACCGCGATCCGCATCGGCAACCCGGCGAGCTGGAAAGGCGCTTTGGCCGCGGTCAAAGAATCCGACGGCGCTATTTCCGCGGTCACGGACAAAGAGATTTTGCAGGCGTATATGCTTTTGGCCAAAGAAGAGGGCGTGTTCGTTGAGCCGGCGTCCGCGGCATCGGTGGCGGGCCTCTTAAAGCTATCCGCCGAGCGTTACTTTGACCGGCAGCCGTGGAAGAGCCGCGACGCCATTACGATTGTGTGCATCCTGACCGGGCACGGGCTCAAAGATCCGGAGCGTGCCTTGGCAAGCGTACGCGTGCCCAAGCCGGTCGCGCCTACGATGCCGGCTCTGATCAAACGGTTAAAATTATGCTGAAGCGAGTCATTCTGCGCTGCGAAGACCTGACCCTGTCCCAGGACGGGCTTGTGTCGCTCCTGGAAGGCGCAAAGACCGCGCACCTCCAGCAGCTCGCGCAGGCGGGGACCGCCGGGTTGCTGCGGCCGCAGACCTGGCGCCAGGCGTTTGATCGCGCGCAGATTCATCGCGGGCTCGTTGGATTAAAAGAGGATGATCTTGAAGCGCAGGTCGGGCGGTGGTACGCGGCCGCGGCCGGTATTTCAGCCGAGCCGGACGAGATGATCTGGTGCTGCGATTTCATCACCCAGCAAGACGGCCGCGTGGCGGATCCGACAACCAGCGCTTTAACGACAAAGGAAGCCCAGATTCTCTTGCAAGCTTTGGACGAGCAGCTTGGCTCGGACGTGCGCCATTGGGAAGTCGGCGACGGTTTCCGGCACTTGCTCATGGTCAAAGAGGCCGCGTTTTCCGGCAAGTCGCCTCGGCTGGAAAGCTCGGACACGCTCGCGGGCGAAGACTGGCGCCGCCGGCTTCCGCGCAACGCCGCGGGCGAGGCGATCATGGCTCTGATCGAGCAGGCGAGCGGCATCCTTGAAAACCATTCCGTGAACCGGGTGCGCCTTGACTTGAACGAGAACCCGGCGAACTGCATCTGGCTGTGGGGAGGGGCGTCCGCTCAGGCAAAAGGATCGTTTTCCTCAGCAGCGGGCGGAGAAGGCACGATTTTTTCGAGCGACTTTTTGCTTCGCGGGCTGAGCCGCTCGTACGGGCTCGGGTGCCAGCCGGTCCCGCAAAATTTGGATGAGGCGGGTTTCCAGCAGCTCGCGCACGCCGCCTTGCAAACGCTGGAAAAGCAGCCCTTCCTTTATATACACGTGCAGGTGCGCACCGCGGACCCGGTTGAGCGGCTGTGCGCCATGGAGCGCTTGGACCAGCATTTGCTCAAGCCGCTCTCGCAAGCGGTTTCCCGGGGCAACGGGAGGATGGCCGTTGTCGTAGACAGCCGCGACGCGGGCCGGATACCGTTTGTCGCCATCGGGGATGGGCTGGCCCACAAGCCGGTGGCCGATCTCTCGGTCGAGAAGCTGCAGGAAAATGCGCTGTCATTCGCCGACGCGGCCGAGCTATTCGCCTGGCTGGGAAAAGCCGAAAAATGAAGAAAAAGCTGATCGTGCAAAAATTTGGCGGAAGCTCCGTGGCGAACCCGGAGCGCATCAAGCGGGTCGCTCAGCGCGTCGTGGAAACCAAGCGGACCGGCGCCAGCGTTGTCGTGGTCGTCTCCGCCTTGGGAGATACCACGGACGAGCTGGTGCAGCTCGCGGCGCAGGTCAGCCAAGACCCGCCGGAGCGCGAGCTGGACATGCTCATGTCAACGGGCGAGCAAATCTCCGTGGCTCTGCTGGCCATGGCGATCATGGAATTGAAGGAAGACGCTGTCTCGTTTACCGGTGCGCAGGTCGGCATCCTCACGGATGGCACGCACACTAAGGCTAAAATTATTTCCATCAATACCCAACGCATTCGAAAAGCATTGGCCGAAGGAAAGATCGTGATCGTGGCCGGGTTCCAGGGCGTGAACGTGAATCAGGAAATCACCACCCTTGGCCGCGGCGGGTCCGATCTCACCGCGGTTGCCTTGGCCAAGTCGCTGAACGCGACCTCTTGTGAAATTTTTACCGATGTCGAAGGCGTTTATACCGCGGACCCGCGCATCGTGCCGGACGCGCAAAAGCTTTCGCACATCAGCTATGATGAAATGCTTGAGTTGGCCTCGCTCGGCGCGCAGGTCATGCAGGCGCGGTCGATTTTCGTGGCCAAGCGGTTTGACGTGCCTATTCACGTCCGGTCGAGCTTCTCCATGCGGGAGGGAACCATGATTACCAAGTCGGTCAAAGCCATGGAAGACATCGTTGTCAGCGGCGTCACGCTGCGCAAAGACGAGGCCAAGGTCACGGTGCGCGACGTACCGGACAAACCCGGTATGGCCGCCCGCATCTTCGAGAAGCTGGCCGCGAAAGAGATCAACGTGGACATGATCGTGCAGAACGTCTCGCGCGAAGGGTCTA
>JAHFGY010000126.1 GCA_023247195.1 Candidatus Omnitrophota bacterium
GCCTGGATGTGGAAGAGTGCTGCGGATCAGATCAGCGGCTTTATCCCTTACCATCCTTAACATATTGTATCTATTAGAGTTAAGGATGGCAATTGAGCTTGACATTGACGTTGTTTGTGGGTAATCTTGTTGATGTAGTACGAAAGGGCAAACCTCGAGTAATCGGGGGGCGCAAAGCCACGGTCCCCAAGCGTGCATGGGACGCGGGGGAAGCCGAGCTGCCGAAGCGTTAAGAGGCAAGCTCGGCTTTTTGATTTGCTCGATCCTAAATCGATTGAGCAAAATGTTTCACAAATAGAAAATACTTAAAAAATGGAAATAGCAATCTACAGCAGCGTATTCGGGGTGGCATCCCTGCTCGGGTGGATTCTTTTTCCAGCCGTCGAGCGCCGTTCCGAAGCTTATGTGAACAAGAACGTTGAGCAGGCAAACCTCCAGCTGGAGGATATGTTTATTGCCTCGTCGACGGCTCGATTGAAACTCCTGTACTTGATCGCTCCTCCTATCGCGGCTTTGATGGCTTGGAGCTTGACCGGCCAGCCATACGCGATGGCCGTCGGCGTGGCTCTGGGACTGATCGGTCCGAACATCTGGATCCGTTATCTCAAAAAGAACCGATACAGCCGCTTTCACAACATGCTTGTGGACACGCTCTTGCTTATCTCGAGCTGTTTGCGGGCGGGCTTGAGCATGCTGCAGTCTTTCACGGTAGTGGCTGAGGAAATGCCCGCTCCCGCGAGCCAAGAGATCGGCCTTGTGCTGAAAGAGATCCGGATGGGTGTCAGCCTTGAGGACGCGATGGTGCACTTCCGAAAGCGGATGCCATCGGATGAGGTGAACTTGTTCGTGACCGCGGTCCTTGTCGCGCGAGAAACCGGTGGCGACGTAACGCTAATATTCGCAAAGCTCGTCGAAACCTTACGTGAACGTAAGAAGATAAAAGAAAAGATTTTGACCCTGACATTTATGGCAAAAGCGCAAGGCGTTGTGATGGGGTGTTTGCCCATTTTCTTTCTGTTTGTGGTGTACCGAATCGATCCGCGCCACATCCAATTTTTCTTTCATGACCCGGTCGGTCAGCTTGTTTTTGGCGGGGTGTGCATTGTTCAACTGGTCGTGCTGGTCATGATGCTGCACTTCAGCAAATCACCGATGTGATGACGATGCCGACAATCTCCTTTATGCCAGTGATGGAAATAGCGATCTCGCTGCTGGCCTTCTTTATCGGCGCGGCCTTTGTCTGGGCGCTATGGCCGGATCCGGAGATGCTGCTTGTCCGCGCGCGGTTGCAATCGGAAGTCGGCCAGCCGGAAGAGAACGTAATTCTGAAGAATTTGGCGCTGGTCATGGAGCCGGTGCACAAGGCGTTGAAGCTGGGCAACTATGCGGATTGGCTGAACACCAAGCTTGAGGCCGCCGGGGTGCGCATGCCGGCCTGGCACATGCTGGTTGTTCAGGAGCTTGCGATTATCGGCGCCTGCTTTTGCTATGCCCAGTACTTGGCTATGACCCACGAGAGTGCGAATCCGGTCTATCTCATCATCTTGATGGCGGGCGGCTTCATGTTTCCGGTGTTTTGGCTGAGCGGGCGCACGCGATCGCGGCGCGAGACGGTTGCCCGCGACCTTCCGGAAGTCGTGGACCTCTTGGCTTTGTGCGTGGGCGCGGGAGCCGACTTCATGACGGCTATGAGCCGGATCGTGCGCGAGTTTCGGCCATGCCCGGTCCGCGATGAGCTCGCCATCGTGCTTTCGGAGATTCGGGTGGGGAAGCGACGCCGGGATGCGCTGCGCGCTTTTGCCACGCGGATTCAAACGCCGGAAGCCAGCACGTTCGCGCGCACGTTGATTCAGGCCGACCGCATGGGAACCGGTTTGATCGATGCGTTGACTGTCTTGTCTGAAGACATGCGGCTTGCACGCTACCACTGGGCTGAACGCTATGCCCAAAAGGCACCGCTCAAAATGCTTATTCCCTTGGTATTAAGCCTCGGCTCAGCCATGGTCGTTGTGGCCGGACCGATCATCATCCAGTTCTTACGGGGCGGTGTCATGGGATTGGCGGGCGAAGACTACGGAACGCCGCCGGCGCAAGCTCAACAGGCAGGGCAGCACTAAGCATGCGGATTCACCGCTGGCTTGAACTCAAGCGGACCAAAATATTCTGCTTAAGCCTCGCATTCGTTTTCACGGCTGAGCAGGTGCTCTACGGGGCTGATCTAAATTCGCTTCACCTGATTGCCGCTTCCCAGCAAATGCAGGAGGCGGCTTTTGTGTCCCGTTCGGCCTCCCTCGACGACGTTTATCAGGACATGTATGGCCGCCTGCCGACTGACGCGGAACGGCAAGAGGTGCTTCAGTTTTTGGATCAAAATCCCCGCCAAGCTCGCTTCTGGGAACAAATGGTCGGCTCCCCCGAAGCCCGCTGGCGCATGCGGCAACTGAACCCGCAGCGGGTGACGGAACGCAAGGCTGAAGAGACGCGCATTTCCGACTCGGTCCGCCGCATGTCTGGCAGCTTCCTGCGCAATCTGGCTGCGCGGTCGATTTTATCTTCTTCTACTACGGATGCCATGCATGCGGTCTCAAAGCCCTTGGAAAAGCCTCCGGCAAGAACAAGCCCCATCAGCGCTGAGCGCCGCGCTGCCTTCGAGCGTTTTTACACGAATCGGCTGGCGGCGCGCGGCTACGAAATTGCCGAGGCGGCCGCGCTGATCGAATCGTTGCTTTCAGGCGATCTGTCTGTGCTGCGCGATGCGGGCATTGAGACTGAGCGTGTGGACGCGGTCGCCGCGGGCATTCGCGATTCAGGCTGGCCCGCCGCGGATGCAGCGTTACTGGCCGGCGAGCTGCTGCTGAGCCAGGATCACAAAGCGCGCGCCCAATTGCTGAAACAGAACCGGCTGAGCGGCAAGCGCGCGGATGCCATCGAGAAGGCGATTGCTGCGCCGGCCGCCCAAGCGGCCGCGCATGCGGTATCGCTGCTGCGCGAGAGCGTTCAAGCAATTCCCGTGCAAAATTCCAATGAGGTTGCGATCTCGGCCTCGTTGCGCGTTGCGCCGGCCGCGGGAGTGCTCGAAAGCCTCACCGAGGAACGGATCAAGACGATCGAGGCGTGGCTTGAGAACCCGGACACGCTTTGCGCGAACTGCGCTTCCAACGCGCTTTCGCCCATGCTCGCCACGGAAGGCCAGCGCGTATCGCGCGAAGTGCTCACGACCGAGGCCTTTCTCGTGGATTTGCTTACCGACAACCTGCACCAATCGCTGCGCGAGGAGTTGGAAGGCGCGCAGAAGAAGTCGGTTGTGGGATCAGACAGCGCTTTCAGCGGCAACCTGTATTTGTCCATGGCCGCTGTGAAGCGGGTGGCCCAATCGCGCGGCCTTGAGTTGAACGCGGTCGAAATAACGCCGGACGAACTCTTGGCGATCAAGAACACGATGATCGCCGCCATGGATATGAACCAGGACGGCGAGCCGGATCACTATGTATTGGTCGAAAGCGCCAACGATGAACAAGTGAATTACGTGGAGTCGGACGGAACCCGAGAAGTACTGCCCACGTATGAATTTTTGCGTCTATTCTCCCGTTTCGCGCTGCTGCGCGTGGCCGGCTTGACCGAGGGCCGCTTGCTCGGCGAAGAGGCCGGCGGGATTTACGGATCCGGCGGCCGCGGGTACCGAGTGGGCGGAAGGAAAAAACCTGTTAAACCGGTTGTTAAAAAGAAGTCGAACTACAAAGACGCCTGGAATAGGCACAACGGGGATGACGAAGACGAAGAGGTTGAGGGTCTTCTTGTTGAGGCCTGGAATTCGGACGAAGTGGCCAGCGAAGCAGCTCTCTCGGCCGATGCGATTGTCAGGGAATACCGCAAGTTGAATCCCCATGCCACGGCTGCAGAGATACAGGCCGTTTGGCAAAGCGCCTATTCCTCGAACATAAGGCGGGCAACAGGCCTCGATAGCGTCATGGCCGATGCGGAAGCGGTGGCGGCATACCAGGCTTTCCGGTATGGCGAGCGCAATCCCGACGCCTCTGCCGAAGAAGTGGCGGAGGTTTGGCGTGAGACTTACATGGGGTACATGCTGCTGTACGCGGATATGGACGAAGTGAAAAGCGTTGCGACTTCAGCAGCCGAGGCGGCTGTTAGGCAGTACGCGGCGGCTCACCCGGAGGCTACCCAGGAAGAGCTCGACGGGTTAATGGTGCGCACGTACAACGCTTTCTTCGATTCCGTTATGGGAATCCGTTCGAATATCGGGAATATGGCGGAGAACGACCTGGCTAATGACAGTCTAGCCGCAGCCGGAGACAACATCTCGGACGTCATTGAAGTGACGACGGATGCTGAGCGGGCAGAGTATGGACCCAACTACCACCGGCTCCTGGGCTGGGATGCTTCGCGGGGCGAATGGGTGCAGGTAATAAGGCAAGGAGATATATCGCTCACGGCCAGCGGCGCTTTGTGGACCGCTCCCGGCATCGTGTTGGACGACGGCACGTTTCTGGACATCGAGTTCACGCTTGAGGCCGTCCGGGGAGGCACCTATGAACTGATGGTCAGCGACGTTTTTGCCGAGACGAATCCGAGCACTGTCGGCAACCTCATGAGCATCGAGCGGGTGATGAGCGTTTACAACACCGACCTGATCGAAATGAACCGAGACACGATCATCACTCAGAGCGGCCAGATGTCGGTCGGCGGCACCTGGATGTATGGCTCCATGAACCAGAACAGCGGCGGCGCCATGGGCGCCATGGACTTCATCGGGCAGAACGGTAGTGAACATGTGCTGACTTGGCAGATAAACGGTGAACACAGGCTGGTGGATTGGAACCCGGACGCTGTTGTACTGGGCACCGTTGATACGCTGGATATTTACGGGAGAGCGGTCGTTGAAGGTAGAGACGGCGACAGTTGGATGGCGGTGGCTGGTTGTACCGGTACGGCGGCAACGGGTTCAGCCTGCTTCGTGAATGACCAAGGGAATATTGTTTCCCGGATCACGATTTTCGGCAACGAGGATGGCCAAGCAGGGGCCATGCGAATGACCGGCGGGCGCTTGATGTTTACGGCCGACGGCGGCGTGGGCACCATGCAGTATGACCAGGTCTTCGGCCGCATGACGGCAGCAGGCAGCGCGGAACCTTTTAACCGTCTTGTTTCCGGGGATATGGCGGTCGTGATCGATCCCAACACGTGGACAGCGGGCTCGACAGACTTTGAAGTTGGCATCCGATCCGCGGCCATTACCGGATATATTTCAAACGCGCCTGCGACCCCGCCGGATCCAAACGCTCCCCCGCCGGAAGCAGGCGATCCTTTGCTGCTGGCCAACGACTTCCGCTTCAAGATGTACTCGGAGGTCAACACCACGCCGACCGGCTGGGAGTTCAGCAACAGCGGCTACTTCGACAGCCGTCGGTCGTGGATCGGGCGGGTGGATACATCGTCGGACGGCATCCAGCCTTTGACGCTCAACATCGGAAACTCGCGGAATGTTGCCGGCGGAACCATGCGTATTGTGATCGAAGGAGTGGAGCACGGGGCATCCACCTTGCCGTTTGCGCCCACCATGATTATGACCGAGGGCACAGCGATCGATGTGAATGCTAATGACTCTTTTTACCAGGTGTACGACGGTCCCGGATTGGTCGGAATTCAAGAGAGCACGGCGCTTACCTATGCGAACACGCTCAGCGCGGATCAGAGCTTGGTGACGGTATTGACCATGACCGAGGCGAACGCGGGCGCCGCGAATGTGGGAACGGCTAACGGCCACGAGTACCACATGGTTTCTCTAAAGGAGATCATCGCCAACGTCAATGCGTATCGCGCCCAGTGGGGTGAGCTGGCGGATCACGGGGCGATTGATGAGTCGATCGTGAACGGCCTCCACCGCAGCTCGGTATCGCTGGTCAACAACGACGGCACCGGAACGGCGACGCCCGTGGACGTTGATTTTGTGGGGATCACTACTGAAGAAGGCTTCCGGAATTTGGGCATACAGCTTTTGGATCCGAACGGGCTGACATTCCATGGCCCGGCGCTCATTTCCCATGGTAGCGGGGGCGATAGCGGGGGCGGCGGATCCGGAGCTTTACCGGTTGAATCAGGAACCCGCGCGTACATTGAGCGGGTGCCCGGCACTGACGACTACACCGTCTACACGGACCCGAATCGCGTGTACAACGGCGCCTTGGACATCTCATTTCGCGTTGTATCCAGCCCGGACGGTGCTTTCAAGGGCTACGACGTGTTCCGCGACGGCAGCAAGTTCTGGAGCGCGGCCGAG
>JAHFGY010000127.1 GCA_023247195.1 Candidatus Omnitrophota bacterium
CTGCCCGCTGCCTTGGCCCGCTTCAATCTTTCGCGGGCCGCTATCGTGGTGACCCATCCGGAGATCTGGAAGCGGTCCGGCCGTTTGCTGCGGCAGCCGCTGGAACGCGCGGGCTGGACGCTCAAACCTGTTTTCATCGCGGCATCGGAAACATCCAAGTCGCTCCGCACCGCCGAGTCCGTGATCGGCGCCGTCTCCGCGGCATCCCCCATGCAGACCCCGCTCTTGCTCGCGTTCGGCGGCGGAGTGGTGGGAGACCTCACGGGATTTGTGGCCGCTGTTTACCGCCGGGGAGTTCCGTATGTGCAGCTGCCGACCACGCTGCTCGCGCAGGTTGACTCCGCGATCGGCGGGAAAACCGGAGTTGATCTTCCTTCGGGAAAAAATCTTGTCGGCGCTTTTTATCAGCCGCGGCTTGTTTGGAACCAAACCTCGATCTTAGCCAGCCTTCCGCCGAGGCAAATCCGCTCCGGCTTGGGAGAGATCATTAAGTACGGCGTGATCGCCGACGCCGAGCTCTTTGAACTGCTCGAACGGCGCATGGACGACTGCTTGTCGCTGAAGCCGGGCATCACGCGCACATTGATCGATCGCTCGGCCGCGATCAAAGCCGATGTCGTGTCAAAAGACGAGCGCGAAACGCGCGATATCCGCATCCGGCTCAATTTCGGGCACACGCTCGGCCACGCGATCGAAGCGGCAACCGGCTACCGGCGCTGGACGCACGGGGAAGCCATTGCCGTGGGCATGGCCGCGGCGTCGGAGATGGCGGTCAGGCTGAAAGCATGGCCGGAGAAGAGTCACGAGCGGTTAGTGCGGTTGATTCAAGCCGCCGGGCTGCCGATCCGCGCGCCCGGGGTGCCGGTGAAAGCCGTGCTGGATGCCATGCGGTTCGATAAAAAATTCACGCGCGGCCGGCCGCGCTGGGTATTGCCCACCGCCATCGGCAAGGTGGCGGTTCGAGAAGACGTGCCGGCAAGCCTTGTCGAGAAAACGGTCCGCCGCTACCTCAGTCCTTCATCGCCAAGCTGATCCGGCTGCCGTCCTTGCGGTCCAGGATGACATGCCGCGGCTCAATACCGCTGATCGTCGCATCGCCTAACGCATCGCCCACCCGGAAAATACCGCCGTTGATCAACGCGTAAGGCGATTCACCGCCCAGAACCACGCCTTGGAGTATCGGCGCGCGTGAGTCACGCTCGCGCGAGCGAGGAGCCGGCGCGCTGGCCGCTTGAGAGACCGGCGCCGCCGGAGTCTTTACGAGCGGTGACGTTGCCTGAGCCGGTCGCTCGGCCGATGACCGAGCCGGGAGCCATTGATCCCGCGCCGCCCACACCTTCCAACCGGCTACGGCTACCAAAGCCATCGCGGCAACGAGCAAAAGAGAGGAAATGCGGATGCCGTCGGCTGAGGAGCTTGATTGAACAGGTCGTGTCGGCGCCCAGGCCTGAGCCGGTTTTGCAGCTGGGGGCGCTTCAGCGGTCTGCGTGGCGCGCGCTCCGGATGCTGGCTGCACCGTTGCTTTCTTGATCGTCGGATCTTCTTGCCGTCGCAGCGATTCTTCGATAAGGCTCATAACGCTGTCCCTCCTGTTGCCAGTGGCGTCTCGGTGGCGGATGCGTCGGCAAATGATTCACCCGATAGTTCCTGGGCGCTGTGCCGGACAATTTCGGCATCGATGCGCCGGGTTTTGAATATATAGCAGGCAAGCAATGTGCGATCGCACAGCTGATTGATCAGTCGCGGCACGCCTTTGGAATACCGGAAGATCTCCTCAAAACTGTCCGGCGTCCATTCAATCGATCCCGAGGAACCGGCCAACCGAAGCCGGTGGTCGATGTAGGTGGCGATCTCTTCCTGGCTCAGCGGGTAAATATGGTAGCGCACCCCGATGCGCTGTCTGAGCTGTTCCATCGCCGGCAGGGCCAGCTTTTGCCGAAGCTGCGGCTGGCCGACGAGAACGATCTGGATCAGCTTTTCCTTATCCGTTTCAAAATTGGAGAGCATGCGGATCTGCTCCAGCAAGCGAAGGCTGAGATTTTGCGCCTCGTCGATGATCAGCACCAGGTTCTTGCCGATTTGGACTTGCTCAAGCAGGAACCGGTTAAGCTGATTCAGCATGGTCAGCCGGTTCGAGGTCATGGGATTCAGCCCGAAATCCTGCAGTACGGATTGGAGGAGCTGCAGCTCGGACAGGTTAGAGTGCAGCAGCAGCGCGGTCTTGGTGTTGGCGTCGAGGTGGCGGAGCAGCGCTTTGCACACCGTGGTCTTTCCGGTGCCGACATCACCCGTGATTTCGATAAAGCCTTTGCGCTCGCGGATGCCGTAGATCATGTGAGAGAGCGCTTCGCGGTGTTTTTTGGAGAGAAAGAGAAAAGAAGGGTCTGACGTTACAGAGAACGGTTTTTCCTTTAAGCCCAGGTAGTCAAGGTACATGTCGACTGGGAATCATTATGATACAATGTCGCTTCGTTCACAACCGTCATCATCCAATAAGCAACCGAGGAATTTCATGAAGCAGACCGTCCGGGATGTTCCGCTGCGCGGCAAACGCGTGCTCATGCGCGTGGACTTCAACGTGCCGCTGGATAAGGCCACGAACAAGATTACCGACGATACCCGCATCCGCGAGAGTTTGCCCACGATACAGTATTGCCTGGACCAAGGCGCTTGCGTGGTCCTGATGAGCCACTTGGGCAGGCCGGACGGCAAGCGCGCGCCGGCTTTTTCATTGGCGCCGGTCGCGGTCCGCCTCTCCGAGCTGCTGAACCGGAAAGTGCTTTTTCTCGACGACTGCATCGGCCCGGAAGTCGAAACCCGCATAAGCGCCTTGAAGCCCGGCGACGTGGTTCTCCTGGAGAACCTGCGCTTTTATTCCGAGGAAGAGAAGAACGACCCCACCTTTGCCAAATCGCTCGCCGCTCTGGGCGACATTTACGTCAACGACGCGTTCGGAACCGCGCACCGCGCCCACGCTTCGACCGAAGGCGTGGCGCATCACTTGCCCGCGGTCGGCGGGCTCTTGATGGAAAAGGAAATCAAATACCTCCACGAGGCGCTGAGCAAGCCGGTCAAGCCGTACGCGGCGATCCTCGGCGGCGCCAAAGTCTCGGACAAGATCGGCGTGTTGACCCGTTTGCTGGACCAGGTCGACAAGGTCATCATAGGCGGCGGCATGGCGTACACCTTTTTGAAGGCTCAGGGCCTGGCCATCGGATCGTCTCGGTGCGAAAATGACAAGCTCGATCTTGCCAAGAGCCTGCTGGCGAAAGCGAAACAAAAAAACATCCCGTTCCTCCTGCCGGTCGACCATGTCATCACCAATGCTTTCAATGACCCGAACGGCGCGGTCAAAATCGTGGACGCGGGCAAGATCGAAGACGGTTGGGAAGGGGTGGACATCGGCCCTAAGACAGCCGAGCTGTTCACGCAAGCGCTGCGCGATGCCAAGACCGTGATTTGGAACGGGCCGCTCGGCGTGTTCGAGCAGGACCGTTTTGCGAAAGGCAGCCGGAAAATAGCCGAGGCGCTGGCGGCCCTCAAGGGCGCGACCACCGTGATCGGCGGCGGCGACACGGCCGCGGCGGTGCAGAAATTCAAGCTCGCGGACAAGATGAGCCATATTTCAACGGGCGGCGGCGCGTCGCTCGAGTTCCTTGAAGGCAAGGTCCTGCCGGGAATCGCCATTCTTCGCGACAAGACCGCGAGCGCGGCAGCGGTGAAGTGAAAACGCCCATGCGCAGGCCGATTGTCGCCGGAAACTGGAAAATGAACCTGGCGGTGCAAGAAGGCCGGGATCTCGCGGAGAAAATCAAAGCTTCGTGCGGCAACTGGAACGCGGTCGAGGTCGTGCTGTGCCCGGTATACACGTCGCTTTCCGCCGTGGGCCAGATTCTGGCGGATTCATCGATCAGCCTGGGCGCGCAGAACCTTTTCTGGGAGCCTTCGGGAGCGTACACAGGCGAGGTCTCGCCGCTCATGCTGCGCGACGTCGGCTGCCGTTATGTGATCATCGGGCATTCCGAGCGGCGCACCTATTTCGGCGAAACGGATGAGACGGTCAAGCGTAAGTTCCAATCCGCGCTCAAGCATGGCTTGAAGCCGATTGTTTGCATCGGTGAGACGCTCAAAGAGCGGGAAGCAAACCAGACGTTTGCGGTGCTTGAGCGCCAGCTTGCCGGCGCGTTCACGGACGCTTCCGCGGCCGATGCGGACAAGCTTGTCATTGCTTATGAGCCGGTCTGGGCCATCGGCACAGGCAAAACCGCGACGCCCGACCAGGCGCAGGAAGCACATGCTTTTATCCGCAAGTGGCTGGTCGGAAAATGGAGTGCGGAGACCGCGGCCAAGATCCGTCTTCAATACGGTGGCAGCGTGACCGCGGATAATGCGGCGACTTTGATGGGGCAAACCGACGTGGATGGCGCGTTGGTCGGCGGAGCAAGTCTTAAGGCAGACGCTTTTACGGCGATCGTCCGAGCGGCGCTGGAAGCGAAAACGGTGGCGGCATGATTCTCTATTACCTCATTTTGTCGGTGCATATCGTGGTTTGTCTTATTTTGATCACCATTATCCTGATCCAGGGCGGCCGCGGAGGCTTGGGCGAAACGCTCGGCGGCGGGGCAGCGCAGTCGCTTTTCGGCGGCGGCACGAGCACCGTGATCGCCAAAGTAACGGCATTCAGCGGCGGCGCGTTCATGGTTACATGCTTGAGCTTGGCCATGCTGTCCACGATGCGGGGAAAGTCCGTGATTGACCAAGTGCCTTCGGCGCTGCCCGGTGTGCTGAACACGCCTTTGATCTCAGAAGAGGCGCCTATTTCCCAACCCGATGCGCCTGTCTCCGCTCCTGAAACTACCGCTGAAACCGCCGCGCCGGTGAGTTCCGAGCCTGCCGCGGCACCCGTGGCGTCTCCGGATTCGGCCGCGAGTTCGACCCCGGCAAGCGAGCCTGCCGCGGCACCGTCCGGCCAACCGGAAGCTGCTCCAGCGCCGTGAGGCTGAACCCGTTTCGCCGATTTAGCTTGATCCTGGCCGCCGCGCTCGCGGCAGCGCCCGGATGTTCCGGCGGATCCGCTTCAAAACCAACCGATAAAGCCGCTCAGCCGGAAGACACCGCGCCGCACGAAAGCACGCTGCACGGCGGCCGCATCACGCTCTCCACGTCCGCTGAGCCGAAGTCTTTTAATCCCATCATGGCCAAGGAAACGTCCAGCACCGCTGTGTTGGGTTACCTCTTTGAAGGCCTCACCAAGACCAACGCCGAAACAACCCAGGTCGAGCCTGCCTTGGCGGAATCCTGGGAGGTGAGCGCCGACGGGCTGGTCTGGACCTTTCATTTGCGGCCGGGCGTTCTGTGGTCCGACGGAGAGCCGCTCACCGCGGACGACGTGGCTTTTACGTTCAACGATTTGATCAACAACCCGGCCATTCCTTCCAGCGCGGGCGATATCTTTCGCATTGAAGGCGAAACCATCAAAGTCCGGGTGATTGATCCGAAGACAGTCGAGTTCCGCCTTCCCAAACCTTTTGCGCCCTTTTTGCGCGCCATGGGGCAGGAGATCGTTCCCGCGCACAAGCTGCGGCCCGCTCTCGAAGCCGGCACGTTCACTTCCACATGGGGTCTGGAAACGCCGCTCACGGAGCTGGTCGGCACAGGCCCGTTTATTCTGGCTGAGTACCGCCCCGGCGAGTACATCCGCTTTAAGCGGAACGAGCATTATTGGCGCAGTGATCCCGAAGGCCGCCACCTTCCTTATTTGGATGAGGTGAAATTGATCATCGTGCAGAATGAGGACATCGCTTTGCTGAAGTTTCAGGACGGCGAGATTGACGCGTACGGCATGCGCTCGTCCGACTATAAGGTGCTCAAGCCGCTTGAAGCCCAAGGCAACTTCACCGTGTACGAGCTCGGGCCGGACTTCGGCACGAGCTTTGTTTGTTTCAACCAGAATCCGCGGTCCAATCCGGAAACCGGAAGGCCGTTCGTCGAGCCCGAAAAATTGCGCTGGTTCACGGACCCCGCGTTCCACAAGGCCGTGGCGCATGCGATCGACCGCATGGGCATCATCGATATCGTGATGGACGGGTTGGGCTTTCCGCAGAATGCGGCCATGAGCCCTTCCGCCGGTTTTTTTTACAATGCCGACGTGCCGACGTACGACTACGATCCGAAAAAAGCCAAAGCGATCTTGGAATCCGCGGGCTACATCGACCGGGACGGCGACGGCGTCATTGAAGACGCGAATGGCATTCCCGTTGCGTTCAGC
>JAHFGY010000128.1:0-1360 GCA_023247195.1 Candidatus Omnitrophota bacterium
CGTCGTCCGAGGCAAGCGCCGCTTCGAGCTGATCGTGGAGATCGCGGATTTCCCGGAACATCGGCTGGAACTCAGCCGGCAGCTTGTCCGTCGGGCGGGCCATCAGCTCATTCAGTTTTTGTTCGACTTCGGCGTATTGGACCGCAACCGCCCCGTGGAATTTGGTGACGTATTCGACCCAAGCGAGGTAGTCTTCGAATTTGTTGCGCAATGACAGCAGTGAAGCGGTTTGCCTGCCCGCCTCAACCAAGTCGTTGCCTTTAGCCGTCTGCATGCGAGTCATGGCGTTTTCGATCAATGCGTTGAAATCGGCCGGCCGCTCGTCCAGCAGCAGCAGCGGGTCTTCACGGTAGCGGCGAAGCGCTTCCGCGTTGCCGAATACTTGATCAAAAATCACGGTGTAATAGTAGGCTGCCGGCCCTTCGCTGAAGTCCGCCTGCTCACCGGCCCAGAACTCATCGATTTCCTTCTGGTAGGCATCCACCTGCTGCGCCACTTTCGGCGCCGAAGCCCGAATGGCGGCCAGCCGAGCGGCAAATTGCTGGTGGAGCCGGACAACGTTCACTTCAAGATCGACCTGGTTAATGGCGGGATCCAGCTTGCGGCCCAGTTCCGCTCCAAGCTGGTTGCGTATGCCTTCGAGCTGCCGGCCGAGCTGGTTGAGCTCATCCAAAACCGGCCCCGCGGAATTCCGCGCCTGCGAAATCGGCGCGATGTCTTCCATAATCTTGTAATTCAGCGTGTCGACGATGGCTTCCAAGGTGAACCGGTCGCGGTCGGCCTCGCCGCGGATAGCCTGCTCCAGGTATTGGGTAAGCTGCTGAGCAAAAAGCACGCGCGCATGCGCCTGCAAGGTCCGAGCGCGCGCCAACTCAATCGTAAGGGCCTTGGACGCTTGCCCATGTTGATCCTCGACTTGTTTCTCAAGACCCTGAATTTGGATGGCCGCGTTGTCGATAGAGTCGTCAAGCTGGCTCAAATCGAGCTGGTCCAGGTTGTTCAGGTCGCGCTGCCGAACGCGGAACGTGACGCCGCTGGCCAGCTGCACAACCGGGCCTCCCCGCAGCGCCCGCCACAGCGCCACGCCCAGCGCGATTACGGTGGCCGCCAGTATGCCGATGCTGGCAACGCCGACCCCGGCAGCTACAACGCCCGCGGCGCTCGCCACGATACCCGCTATAGCGCCGACCGCGACAAGACTAATGACGTATTCAACGGTGCGCCTCACAGGCTTTTTCGCGTCCGGCGATTCCGTGAACAGCGGGCCGTGCATAGCGCCGACAACTTTGGGATACTCCTCAGCGGCCGCCTCCGGCAGGCGGATAACGAACTTTGCGCCGCCTTCGCGGTATTGAGAATC
>JAHFGY010000128.1:1370-6210 GCA_023247195.1 Candidatus Omnitrophota bacterium
GTAACCGTGCCGCCGGCGTCCTCGACAATCATGCGCATCTCGGGCAATCCGACGCTGGGCCGGTTAGCTGCCGCGTCACGGGTTGTGCCCTTCCTTGTCAGGATTATGGGCGTCGATGAACCGGACTCGAACTGAAGCTTTTCCAGCGGAAGGCCGGCGCCGGTATCCTCGATCGAAATTTCCACAAACCCGTCTTTTCGAGCAAAGGTCACATGGGCGTCGACGTTGGCAATTGGAATCGGCAAGCCATCGCGCAGCATGTCAGTGATGTCTCCGGACTGGATAATCGCGGGCATGTTCGGATCGCCGTACTGGGCCGTGTTCTTGAGAATCTCTCCGAGCATGCGCAGCAAGAGCTCCGGGTGGACAGCCACGCGGGCATCTCCCGCTTCGTTGTGCCAGTGGATCCTGCCTGCGTCCGCCCATACCGCGAACCACGGCCGCGCTTTGCCGACATAAGGACGCGCGGCCACAGCCTGCAGGAATTGCCCAGGCAAATCTTCGACCGCCACACTCGTCGAGTCATCCCCTGTCCGCGACTCCATGAAAAAGACCTGTGCCTGAATAATGTCCCGGATTCCGGCTAGATCGTCCATAGCGCCCATCAGCCGCCGATACTGGCTCGCATGCTCCGGCTTGACCGGCATCCTTTCCAGCTCGGCGACAAAATCTGCAAGCTCCGGACTCAAGGTGTCGATGGTCTGCAGCATCTGTTGGTAGGCCGGAAGCATCAGGTCGAACGATAGGCTGTGGCGAGTGCTTTCGCGCTGCTTGATCGCTGCCATTTCGGAGAAAGCTTTCATGAAGGCATCCCAGGCTGCCCGGGCTTGCGGCGTGATTGCCTGGCCGTAAAAGCCTGGGTCTTCTTCCATCGAGAGCCGCATAGCTCTCCAAAAGGATTCCAGCTTCATCTGGGCATAGTCGACTCCGCCGAAGAGCGCATGGCCGGCCATGCTTTCGACATGCACCTCAAAGCGGTCTTTGACGGCTTCCGCGCTCTGGCGCTCCCGGGCAGCGTTCGGGCTCTTGGTCCTCAAGAGAGCCGCCATCAAGCGTAGAAGTCCCATACGGGTCGGTTGCTGTTTCACAGCCGGCTCGGCGGTGCCCGCCGAGCCGTGCATAGCGCCGACAACGTGGGGATAACTCTCCATCACGCCATCCTCAACGAGCTCAGCCGTATGTTCGGGCTGCTGCATGAACTTCTCACGCGCCGCCATCGCCAGGTTGTGCGCTTGCTCTTCTGTCTGGCCGGCCTCGCGCAACTGCACTTCGCGAACCTCATGCAAGAGATCGCCCAAGCTCTCGCGGCTCAGGTTGGCTGCGTTGAAACGCTCCCTGGGTAGCACAATCACGAACTCCCCACGATCCACTTCAAGGATAAGCCCGCCGATGCTTGTCGGGTCTGTCTTGGCGCGATCCTCCAGCCTCATATCCGCGGGAATCGTCGCCAGCACAACCTTGCCGGCTAAACGCTTGGCGTCCTCAAGTCTGAACCCCATGTCCTCAAGCGCGGCTTGAATACCCGTGCTCTCAGCATCTGTCATCTGGCCGGCCTGCTCTTCGAGCCATGCCCCCAGTTCGTTCTTGTGCCAACGCGCCAGGCGTATGGCTGCCTCGTAGCGCCGGTCGCCTTGGTGCATCGCGCCGACCACCACCGGAGCTCGGCCGGCCGCGTTCATTGAATCCAAAATCCATTGGCTGTTGATGAAGCGCAGGATTTGGGTCAACACTTCAGCTTCGATGTCTGAGGCCCCTCGGCTGATCACATCCGACACCGCCGCTTCGGCCTCGCGCATCTGGTCCGGGGTAATCGCCTCCGGAGCGGTAAGCAATTGCTGCAGCCGTTGGCGGTTCTCATCTGGCATGCGCATCTTCGCCACGATGTTCAGCGCCTGGGCGCGCATATCGGCAACGGTGGGAGTCTGCGGCACGGGAGCAGGCGTGGGTACTGCGGGCTGCAGCGCGGGCGCGGCCTTTGCTGAAGTCGCTTCCGCTTTCACCCGATTCGCCTTGTCCGCAACAAACCAGTCCCAATTGTTCCTAAACCTAGCGAGCGGTTCGCCCAGTTTTTCGGCAGGCCGGCTCGTTCCTTGCTGCTCTTGCTGGTCCATGTAGTAGGCAACCCCGCGCAGCAACTCGCTGGGATCATTCGTAAAAGCCAAAGGCGTTCCGGTCAACGCCTCCTGCAAGAACTTCCTGTTCTCGCCATCTTTCTTGAGGAAATCGCCGATCCACCAAGCGGCCCATTCCGGTGTGATGGCGGCTGTTGCATGTTTTCCGGCAACGTAGTCTGCAACATCCTGAGCGCGGATACCCATCATGTGCAGATGCTTAGCTGTCTGGTCCAGCAAATCCTGAACGGTCGGCATTGCTCGTTCATCCACAACAGGCTCGGCTTGCTGCGGCGTTGCAGCCGGCGCGGCCGCGGCCTTTGCCTGCGCCGCCTCTTGCTTGGCGGCTTCGATCCGGGCTTCTTCTTCGTTTGTTTTCTGCTGAACGAACTTTGCCCACTGCTCCCTGAAGCTGCCGAAAAGGGGCATAGCGAGCGTCTTCGCCGGCTGGCTGCCTGTCGACGGGTCACGGGCCGCCCGCTGCTCGCGATCGGCCATCATCTGCGCGGTCACGCGCAACAGCGGCCGTGGATCATCCGTGAACTCAAGCTTCGTGCCGGCGAGCATCTGCTGAAGCAGTTGCTTGTTCGTCGGCTCATCTTTGCCGTATTGATGGGCCAAGAACTCAAGGATAAATCCTGAAGGGTAGCCCATCATTGCCGGGGCTTCCGGGTTGTCGACAAAATACTGAACAGACTCCGCGCTGATGCCCATGGTGTGCAGATGCCGGGCGACTTCATCCACCAGGTCGAGCGTGGTGATCCTGGGGTTTACCGGCTCTTCGGCGGGTGCGGCGGGCTGCGGTGCCGCGGCTTCCGGCTCGATAGGCTTCTCCGGCACAAAAACGGCGAGCTGAGCGAATTTCTTCGGGTTATCCCGGACCATGGCCGCGGCTTCGGGGGTCTTCGCAAACCAATCGGTCATTTCTTGAATTTGCTCAGGTGACGGCGGTTGTTGCGCGACCTGCATCTGGTAAGTCGCCACCTGTACGCCCGCCTTTGCCTGGTTGACTGCTTTAGCGGAAGCCTGCATCGCTTCCTGCGCCTTCTTCATAGCCGCTTCATCCAGGCCTTGCGGGTTTTGAACCATCGCCATCATCTCTTGGCGGGCTTTCTGCGCTTCTTCTTCGGCCTTGGCCAGCGCCGTGCGCTCCTGGCGAAGCTGCTTCTCGCGGGCGATCGCCTGCTGGATATCGGCGAATGCGGCGTCAGAAGGCTTTGTCTGCTCAAGCTGCTGCTGCAAGCGAACCGCTTCGACCAGCTGCGCTGAGGCGCTTTCCGAGCCTTTGGCGGCCAGCGCCACGTAATGGGTTTGCCAATCTTCCAGCGCCATGGCTGTGCGGCCGGCGCGGCCGCCGACAACCCCGCGCACCATTCCGGGGCCACGATCGATGACGGCAACCACCGCTTGAGGCGCGAGCGCCATGGCAATCGTCACCGGCAATCCGGTCAGTCCGATTGCGCCTGCGCCCACCGCGGCCAGCGCCGCGATGGGGCTCACGCCGATCACGAAGAACCCGACGATCAACCCAACTCCCAACCCAACCTTTATCGCTGACTTTCTGGGTGCCGTTTCTCGTTCCTGCAAGGCGGGGATGATAAGCCTGCTCACCAACGAGAATCCGACGGTAAGAGGAGCCTTCAGCATGTCGGCGCTAGTGGTAAAAACAGGCAGAACCACATTGGTGAATACCTTGGTTTTCCATCCCATTGTTGCGCCGGACTGCGCTCCGGGCATGTACTTCATGTACGGTTCCATTTTCGCCCGCATGGGCTCGGGCAAATACTGCTTCCAGTCTTTCTGCTTCGCGAGCGCCTGTTGCTTTTTGTCGATCAGCAACACGGCCCGCGCGAGTGCCGCGGAATCCGCTGTCGAATCTTTAGGCTGCGTCGATCGGATGTGCTCGTAGCGGGTGTAGTTTTGAACAACCCTGTTGATGGGCATTTCCGCGAGAAGCGCCGGATCTACCTCGTAGAAGGTTTGCACAGCCGTTGTCATTGAAGCGGAATCTTTCGGACTCATGGGCCGCGTGAGCGCAACGAGCGAGGTGGTAGCTTGAGCCACCTGCAGCGCGCGGGATGGGGCGTTCGCGTGAGCCTGGGCGATGATCTCTTCAAATTGGGCGATGGCTTGCTCGGCTTGCGTAAGCCCCTGTTGCTCGCGGGCAACTTCTTCGGCTAGCACCGTCACGGGCACGCGGCTCATTTGGCCGGTGCGCGGCAAATTCGCATCGCCGGTGCGCGCGATTGCGGCGAAATCGCCGGGCTGGCGTCCGGCCGCTTCCTCTTGCTGCGCCAGTTGAAGCGCCATGCGGCGGTCTTCCAGCCGCTTGCGCCGCGCTTCGAGATCGGCTTGCTTTTGGGCGAGCTCAGCCTGCATCGCGTCGGCTTGCGCGGTGGTCGCGGTCGATTCCGCCGATTCCGCCTGCGCCGGAACCGTCGACTCCGCGATCGGAATCAGCCGGTTCATCAGAATTTCCTGCTGACCCTCGAGCTGTTTCTGCACCCGCGACAACTGCCACGAGTTCCACATAGCGTCCACTTGCGGCAGCAGCCGGGTCACTCGAGCCTGCAGAGTTCGATCCCGCTGCTCCTGGCGCTGGATAGCTGTAATATTTTGCAGCTTGCGTTGCCGCTGCCCCACGACTTCTTCTCGGTCTTTCTTCCGGTCGGCGATTCCCAGACGCGTCGAGATCACATCCCGCAGCTGAGCCTGCGCCTCGGGCGTCA
>JAHFGY010000129.1 GCA_023247195.1 Candidatus Omnitrophota bacterium
CATCGTCATCGGTCCTGAACTGAAACTGCACCAGTGCGGTTTGCCGAAGAAGATGGCGCTCGAGCTTTTTGAGCCGTTCATCATCCGCAAATTCCGCGAGCAGGGCTTTGCGCAGACCATCAAGACCGCGAAGCGCATGGTCGAGAAAGAGCGCACCGAGGTCTGGGATATCCTGGACGAAGTCATCAAGGATCACCCGGTTCTTCTGAACCGCGCTCCGACATTGCACCGCCTCGGCATCCAGGCTTTTCAGCCGCTGCTGATCGAGGGCAAGGCTATCCGTATTCACCCGCTCGTGTGCGCCGCTTTCAACGCGGACTTCGACGGCGACCAGATGGCCGTGCACGTGCCGCTTTCGATCGAAGCGCAGCTCGAAGCCCGGTTGCTCATGCTCGCGTCCAACAACTTGTTCTCGCCCGCGAGCGGCAAGCCGATCGTGACGCCCACGCAGGACATCGTGCTGGGCTGCTACTACTTGACCAAGATGCGGGATAACTTGAAGGGGCAGGGTCTTATCTTCGGAGACCTGGCCGAAGCCATCCTGGCTTACCAAGATGAGCAGGTGGACATCCATGCCAAGATCAAGCTCCGCTTTAACGATCAGATGCTCGACACGACCGTCGGACGCGTGATCTTCAACCTGGTCTTGCCTGTTGAGGTGCGGTTCGTGAACGACCTCATGGACAAGGGCCGGCTGAGCAACCTGATCACTCGCGTCTACCGCGTGTGCGGCCACAGCCGCACCGTTGACTTGCTCGACGATCTGAAGACGCTCGGCTTCGAATGGGCGACGCGCGCTGGTTTGTCCATTGCCGTGAGCGATCTCGTGATTCCACCGAACAAAGACAAGATCCTCCACAAGTCGCACAAGGAAGTGGAGCAGGTCGAGAATCAATACCGCCGCGGTCTGATCACGGACGGCGAGCGCTACAACAAGATCATCGACATCTGGATGCACGCCACCGAAGAAATCTCCGATCACGTGATGGAGAACTTCGATGCGTTCAACCCCATCTACATGATGGCTGACTCCGGCGCGCGCGGTTCCGAACAGCAGGTTCGCCAGCTGGCCGGTATGCGCGGATTGATGGCCAAGCCGTCCGGTGAAATTATCGAAAGCCCGATCACCGCGAACTTCCGCGAGGGCCTTACCGTGCACGAGTACTTCATCTCCACGCACGGCGCGCGCAAGGGTCTGGCCGACACCGCGCTGAAGACCGCGGATTCGGGCTACCTCACGCGTCGGTTGGTCGATGTCGCGCAGGAAGTGATCATCACCGAGCATGACTGCGGCACGCCGAACGGCATCATGATGACGCCGATCCGCGAGGGCGACGAAGAGATCGTGCCCTTGAAGGACCGCGTTGTCGGCCGCGTGGTGCTGGACAACATCGTGGACGTGGTGAGCGACGAGGTGCTGGTTCGCGCGGGAGAAGAGATTACCGAAGCGACCGCCGACCGCATCGAGACCGCGGAGATCGAGAAGATCCGCATTCGCAGCGTGTTGACGTGTGAAGCCAAGATGGGCGCTTGCGCCAAGTGCTATGGCCGCAACCTGGCCACGGGTTGGATGACCGATTTGGGCGAGGCCGTTGGCATCATCGCGGCTCAGTCCATCGGTGAGCCCGGCACGCAGCTGACCATGCGCACCTTCCACATCGGTGGGACCGCGCATCGCGCGATCGAACAATCCCAAATCAAGACCAAGCACAAAGGACTCGTCAAGTTCCACAACCTGAAGACGGTCAAGACTAAGCCGGATGAGTTGTTGGCCCTGAACCGCAACGGCGAACTCGCGATCGTCGATGTTGACGGCCGCGAGCTCGAGCGCCACAAGATCCCGCAAGGTTCCGTTCTGTCCAAGGGTGATGGCGAGACAGTTCTAAAGGATGAGCTGGTCGTTCGTTGGGACCCGTACACCACCCCGATCCTCACGGAGTTCGGAGGCACCTCGCGGTTCGAAGACGTGCGAGCGGGCATTACGATGCGCGAGGAACTCGACGAGGCCACGGGCTTGATCAACCGCGTCATCGTTGAGCACAAGGGTGACTACCGGCCGCAGATCGTAATCGAGACCGACGCGGGCGAGATGCTCGCTGTCTACGGTCTTCCGATCGGCGCGCACGTGCTGCTCAAGGAAGGCCAGGTCGTTAAGCCCGGCGATATCATCGCCAAGACGGCCCGCAAGATCAGCCAGACCAAGGACATCACCGGTGGTCTGCCGCGCGTGGCCGAGCTGTTCGAGGCTCGCAAGCCCAAGGACCCCGCGATCATCGCGGAAATCGACGGCATTGTGGACTTCGGAACCGCGAAGAAGGGGCAGCGCCGCATCATCATCAAGAGCGCCTCCGGCATGTCCAAGGAATACTTGATCCCGCACGGTAAGCACCTCAACGTGTACAAGGGAGACTATGTGCAGAGCGGTGCCGCGTTGACTGACGGCCCGATCGTTCCGCAGGATATTCTGCGCATCGGCGGCGAGCGCCAGCTGCACGAGTACCTTGTGAACGAGATTCAAGAGGTCTACCGGTCGCAGGGCGTTAAGATCAACGATAAGCACATCGAAGTCATCGTACGCCAGATGCTTCGCAAGGTGCGCGTCGATGAACCCGGCGACACGGAGTTCCTTATCGGCATGCAGGTCGACCGCACGAAGTTTGCGGAAGAGAACAAGCGCGTCGAGGGCAAGAACGGTCGTCCGGCTCAGGCCACGCCGATTCTCCTGGGCATCACCAAAGCCAGCTTGTCGACCGAGAGCTTCATCGCTTCGGCCAGCTTCCAAGAAACAACGCGCGTGCTCACCGAGGCCGCAGCGTGCGGCAAGCGGGATACGCTGATAGGCTTGAAGGAAAATGTCATCATGGGCCACTTGGTTCCGGCAGGGACCGGGTTCCATGCCAACCGGATTGGAGAAATGGTGAAAGAGTTACCGGATTCGCTGGGTGTGGCGCAGCCGAAGGGAATTCCCGCAGGGGATGGCGCGCAGGAAGAGGCGGGAGAATAAGCATGCCCACAGTCAGCCAGTTAATCCGGCTCGGGCGCCGAGCTCTCCGCAAGAAAACGAAGTCGCCGGCGCTTAAGGCTTGTCCTCAGCGCCGCGGCGTGTGCGTGCAGGTGAGAACCATGACGCCGAAGAAGCCGAACTCAGCGCTGCGCAAGATCGCGCGCGTGCGTTTGACGACGGCGATCGAAGTCACCGCGTACATTCCAGGCGAGGGGCACAACCTGCAGGAGCACTCGATCGTGCTCGTGCGCGGCGGGCGCGTGAAGGACTTGCCCGGTGTCCGCTACCACATCGTGCGCGGCACGCTGGATGCTTCCGGCGTGAATGCGCGGCGGAAATCGAGATCCAAGTACGGGGCCAAGATGCCGCAGGGGGCGGCGGCTGGCACAGCAGCCAAGGCCAAGGCATAGGCCGCAACCAATGAATGAATGAGAATCCATGAGCCGACGCAGACGAATAAATAAGAAAGAAACTCCGGTAGATCCGCGGTATAATAACCGTCTTGTTCAGAAGATGATCAACATGATGATGCTCGACGGAAAGAAATCCGTCGCCGAGCGAGTCGTGTACGACGCATTCGATCATATTCGCAAGAACGCAGCAACGAACGACGTGCTGGTGGTCTTTCACAAGGCGCTGGAAAACGTCCGGCCGCATGTGGAACTCAAAGCACGGCGCGTCGGCGGCGCGACGTATCAGGTGCCGATCGAGGTGCGTCACGACCGGAGCATCTCGCTCGCGATACGGTGGTTGCGCAACGCGGCCCAGGGCAAGAAGGGCGTGCCCATGGCCAAACGGCTTTCGGACGAATTGATGAGCGCTTACAAAGGGGAAGGGGCTGCGGTAAAGAAACGCGAAGAGACGCATAAGATGGCGGAAGCCAACCGCGCCTTTGCCCATTACCGCTGGTAAGAGTCCCAGGTAGAACTGATGGCTGGTATCGACACTCAACAAATTAACAAGGAACAGCTCGAGCGGCTTACCATGACCCGCAATTTCGGGGTCGTCGCGCACATCGACGCGGGTAAGACTACGACCTCTGAGCGCATCCTTTTCTACACCGGACGCATCCACAAGATCGGCGGGATCGACGAAGGCACCACCGCGCTTGACTGGATGGCGCAGGAGCGCGAGCGCGGCATCACGATCACGGCCGCGGCCACGACGTGCTTCTGGAGAAACTTCCGGTTCAACCTCATTGATACGCCCGGCCACGTGGACTTCACCGCCGAGGTGGAGCGTAGCCTCAAAGTATTGGATGGGGCTGTCGTTGTTTTTTGCGCCGTCGGTGGCGTCGAGCCTCAGTCCGAGACGGTCTGGCGCCAGGCCGACAAATACGGCGTTCCGCGTGTTGCTTTCATTAACAAGCTCGACCGCACAGGCGCGGATTTCTTCGGCGTTGTCAATGAAATCCGGGACCGCCTGGGTGCCAATGCTGTGCCTCTCCAGATTCCCTGGGGTACCGAAGATACCCTCCAAGGGGTTATCGACCTTGTTCGAATGAAGAGCATTAAATTCGATTCGGCCAACCCCCAAAAAACGCCCGAGATCGGCGAAATTCCTGCTGAATTGAAGGATACAGCGGCTAAGTTTCGCCACAAACTCCTCGAAGCGGTCGCTGAGTATGATGACAAGCTCATGGAGAAATATATCCAGGAGCAGGAGCCGACTGAAGCGGAACTCATTGCCGGGATCCGCGTCGCTGTCATCCGCACAGCCCATCTTGTTACCGAAGAAGATATGAAGACTCCGATCTTTGTTCCCGTATTGACGGGGGCATCGTTCAGGAATGTCGGCGTCCAGCCGCTCCTCGATGCTGTTTGCGATTACCTCCCGTCGCCGCTTGACGTTACCATTCCGCCAGCCTTGGTGACGGCAACCGAGGAGACCAAGGAGCTGATTCCGGACGACAAGGCTCCTTTCGCGGGACTGGCATTCAAGATCGCGACCGATAAATTCGTAGGCGAGCTTTATTTCGTGCGGGTCTACTCCGGGTCCTTGAAAGCCGGGGAATCCATTTTGAACGGCACTAAGCGCAGAAAAGAGCGAGTCAGCAAGCTCCTGCGCATGCATGCCAACAAACAAGAACTTATCGACGAGATTAAAGCAGGCGATATCGCCGCCGTGGTCGGTCTAAAGGACGTCAAGACCGGCGACACGCTCTGCTCCGAGGATTTGCCGGTGATTTTCGAGCGGATTCATTTTCCTGAGCCGGTCGTCGCCATGTTCATTGAATGCAAGAGCAAGGGCGAGCAGGACAAGCTGGGCACCGCCTTGGGCCGTTTGCAGTCCGAGGATCCCACTTTCCGCGTGCGTTTCGACCCTGAGACCGGCCAGACCCTGATGGAAGGAATGGGCGAGCTGCATCTGGAAATCCTCGTGGACCGCCTCAAGCGCGAGTTCAACGTGGAAGTCATCACCGGAAAGCCGCAGGTTGCTTATAAGGAAACAGTGACAGCCGCGGTTGAGAAGGTGGACTACAAGCATGTGAAGCAGAGCGGCGGCCGCGGCCAGTACGGCCATGTTGTGATAAAACTTGAGCCGGGCGAGCCCAAGAGCGGCGTTACCTTTCTCAACAAGATCGTCGGCGGCAAGATTCCGAAGGAATTTGTTCCGGCGGTTGAGGACGGCGTCATGGAAGCGTCCCGCAATGGGCCGATGGCCGGCTTTCCGGTGGTAGACGTTGTCGTCACGCTCTATGACGGATCCTATCATGACGTGGACTCTTCTGAAATCGCGTTCAAGCTCGCGGGTATCGAGGCCTTTAAGCAGGCGGTTTTGAAAGGTAAACCCGCTTTACTCGAGCCCATTATGCTTGTCGATGTCATCACGCCCGAGAATGTTATGGGTCAAATCATTGGGGATATGAACTCGCGGCGCGGGCAGATTGAATCCAATGCCCAGCGAGGTTCCAGCCGGGTAATCCGTGCTTTTGTGCCATTAGCGGAGATGTTCGGCTACGCGACCGCAATCCGATCGCTGTCGCAGGGCCGCGCGGCGTATTCCATGGAACCTGCGCGGTATGACAGGGTCCCTCCCAATATTGCTGCAGGACTGACCGGAGGAGGAAAGCATTAATGGCTAAAGCAAAGTTTGAGCGTAACAAGGTGCACGTGAACATCGGGACAATCGGGCACGTGGATCACGGCAAGACCACGCTGACGAGCGCGATCACAAAGGTGCTGAGCACCAAGGG
>JAHFGY010000130.1:0-1971 GCA_023247195.1 Candidatus Omnitrophota bacterium
CTGACTATCTTGCCCTTCATGGTGCTGGGGAGCTTGTTCAGCTTCATTTATATCCTGATGCCCAACACGCGCGTGAGCCTGCGCGCCGGCCTGACAGCGGGGATGGTCGCGGGCACCATCTATCAATTGGTCCAATGGATCTATGTTTACTTTCAGATCGGCGTGTCGAGCTTTAATGCGGTCTATGGAGGCTTTGCGGCTCTTCCGTTGTTCCTCACGTGGCTGCAGATCAGCTGGCTCGTCGTGCTCTTCGGCGCGGAAGTTTCGTTCGCCGTGGACAACGAAGAAAAGTATGAGTTTGAGCGGGACTGCACGCGCGCGAGCCACTACTTTAAACGCGTCGTGGCTTTAAAACTCGCGGAGCTGTGCGTCAAGCGCTTTGACAAAGGCCAAGGCCCGGCGGAAACGGTTGAATTGGCGCATGAGCTCGACGCGCCGATCCGGCTGGTGAGGGAGCTGTTATTCGACCTTGAAGCCGCGGGGATTCTTTCCCAGGTGCAGAGAGAAGACAAAGCGGGCGATTGGCATCAGCCCGCGCAGCCGCCCGAAAAGATCACGATCAGCCGCGTGTGGTCCGCGCTGGACCGGCTGGGGCAAGACCACCCCGCGATGGTAGCCGAGGACCTGCTTGATCCGGTCATGAAGCGCGCGGAAGCGCTTGATCGCGCGGTTGAAAAAGCGCCTGAAAACGTGCAGGTGAGGGATATTTGAAAGGGCCCATCCTGCACGTGAGCGCCGAAGCTGAGCGGATGCTTCGCTTCGGGCATCCTTGGTTGTACGACCGGGCCATCAGCCGGCAGCGCGGCAAAGGAAAGACCGGCGATCTGGCAACTATCTACGATCGGCGGGATCGTTTCTTAGCGCTCGGGCTGTACGATGCCCGGTCGCCTATCCGCGTGCGCGTCCTGCAGCGCATGAAGCCCGCGGTCATCGACGAAGCCTGGTTCCGGCAGCGCATGGCTCAGGCGTTTGCGCGGCGCGAACCCATCCGGAAAGATCCCCAGCGCACCACGGGCTACCGCTTGATCCACGGCGAGAACGACGACCTGCCCGGGCTTATCCTTGATCGGTACGCGGACACCCTTGTACTCAAGTTGTACACGGCTGCGTGGGCATCGCAGTTGGCGGCTGTTGTTTCCGCGATCAGCGCGGAATGGCCCGAGTCCCGGCTGGTGCTTCGCCTGGCCCGCAACGTGGACGTCAAGCAAGCGGCGCCTGTCCGTCTGGCGCAAGGCGCTCTGGCCGACGGCTCGACATTGATCGGTGAGCCGCCCAAAGGGGCGATCCGTTTTGAGGAGCGCGGCCTTCTATTCGAAGCGGATCCGGTGCGGGGGCACAAGACCGGTTTCTTCTTGGATCAGCGCGAGAACCGCGCACTGGCCGAATCGCTGAGCCGCGGGAAAGAGGTTTTAGACGTGTTCGCGTACACCGGCGCATTCGCCATCGCGGCCGCGCGGGGCGGGGCGCGCGCCGTGCTCGGCGTGGACGTGAACGCGCACGCGCTGCAAGTGGCGCGGCGGCACGTGCGGCTGAACCAGGGCATTTCCGGCGTTGCCAAGGCCAAGTTCGCCTGGACAGAAGGCGATGCGTTCGCCGTTTTGGATGCCATGACGCGCCGGCGGCAGCAGTTTGGGCTTGTGCTCGTGGACCCGCCTTCTTTCGCCAAGTCAATGGCGGATGTGACCGTAGCGCTCGCGGCTTATGAGAAGCTCACCGCTCTGGCCCTGGGATTGGTGGCGCGCGGGGGAGCGGTTATGGTTTCATCTTGCTCGTCGCAAGTCGACGCTGACGCGTTTTATCGCTCGGTGACGCGGGTCGTGCGCGGTTCCGGCAAAAGGATGGAGGAAATCGCCCGCACCGCGCACCCGGTCGATCATCCCGTTGGCTTCCCGGAAGGATCGTATTTGAAGGGCTGGTTCGCGCGCCGGGCCGGCTGATGGTAGTGGGTCTATTTGGATGCGGCAAGGCATC
>JAHFGY010000130.1:1981-6091 GCA_023247195.1 Candidatus Omnitrophota bacterium
TTTTGCTCGTTCGCCCAAGAGGCAGAAAACCAGAGGGGGCACCTTGGCCGCTCGCAAAATCAACGTCCTCGCCATCGATGCCTTGCCGCATTCTCATAGCTCCGCTGCCGATGACGGGTCGCTTTTGCCGGCAAGCGAATGCTCGGCAAAGGGACCCAAGACTATCCGGCTGATGGAATGCCTTGACGCGCTAGTGACGCTGTGGCTAACTGTGCGCATGTCTGGCAGGCTTCTTTCCTACCGTAGATTCCCTTATTTTTGCCTAGCCGTTGCGCTAGCCTCGCTGCCGTCGGCCGCGGTGCAGGCCGCGCCGCTTCCGCACGACCGGGCCGAGGACGGCAGCTTTCTCTCGCAGCTGACCGCATTTGAAGTGCTGACCCCATCCGAAGCTTGCGAGGCCGCTGAGCCGTGCGACAAAGCCCCGGACGCGGTCATCGCGCGCGTGACGCTCGCGGATGGATCGGCTCTGACGCTGGCGGGATTGCCGCGGGACGCGGCGTTGCACACGTTTAGCGATCGCGGGCTCGAGCCCCAAACCGCGCGCACGGATCCCGTGCGGTTCTTTTCGCGATTGCCGCTTTTGGTGGGCGACGCGCGAGGCCGGGCGCTGCTCGCGCTGGAAAAAGTCGGGTCCGGCGCCGAAGGGTGTTTGTTCGGCGCGGAGCGTATTTCCGAAGATACGTGGGTGATCCAATCGCTGCGGGCCGATCCGGCCGCCTTGCGCCCTGAGCTTGCCTCGGCCGTGCGGCGGACATTGCAGATCAAGGGCGCGGCCGCGCCTGCGCCTGAGGCCGAGCCTCGGACAACCTCTCATTGGTCGGATCCTCGCTCAACCGCGTCCGACATCAACCCCGAGCTTTTCAAGATGATGGCGAGTGTTTTTGCCAAATCGGAATTGTACGCCGGGCCGCTGAGCGGCACGGCCGAGCAAGCGATCAAAGTGCTGGTGGTCGACGTTGAAAAGCAGTTCGCGCTTGTGCGCAAAGGCCCGAACGCGACCCGGTATTACCGGGTGAACCGAGATGGCACCAAAGCCAAGGAAATATCGCTGCGCGCCATTGAAAAAATCAAAAAAGGCCGCATCGTGTTTGTTTATGCCGATCCGCAGACCGGACAAGCCCGCGCGGTGATATGCCGCGACATCGGGTAACGGTTCCGCGAGCCTGTAAGGTCAGCCCATGCCTGTGAACCCGCGCATCCATCAATTGAAGCAGCTGCTCAAAGAGCGCATCCTGATCATCGACGGCGCCATGGGCACCATGATCCAGGGGCACCGGCTGGATGAAAAAGCCTACCGCGGCGACCGGTTCAAGGATCATCCGCACGATTTGAAGGGCAATAACGACTTGCTCGTGCTGACGCAGCCGGACATCGTGCGCGACGTGCACCGCGAGTACCTCGAAGCCGGAGCAGACATCGTCGAGACCAACACCTTCTCGTCCACGACGATCGCGCAGGCCGATTACCAGCTGCAGGCTATCGCGTATGAGTTGAACCTCGCCGGAGCGAAACTCGCGCGCGAGGCGGCCGACGCCGCAATGCGTGCGGACCCCAAGCGCGCGTGTTTTGTGGCCGGGGCCATCGGGCCGACCAACCGCACCGCCTCCATTTCACCGGACGTGAACAACCCCGGTTTCCGCGCGGTTTCGTTCGATGACTTGGCCGCGGCATACGCGGACGCGGTGCGCGGGTTGGTCGACGGCGGCGCGGACGTCATTCTCATTGAAACAATTTTCGACACGCTCAACTGCAAGGCCGCGATCTTTGCCGTGCTCGAGCATGCACAGAAGATCGGCCGGGAGCTGCCCATCATGCTCTCCGGCACGATCACCGACGCGAGCGGCCGCACGCTGTCCGGCCAAACGCCGACCGCGTTTTGGTATTCGGTTGCGCACGCGCGCCCGCTGAGCGTGGGCCTGAACTGCGCGCTCGGCGCCACGCAAATGCGGCCGCACTTGCAGGAGCTGGTCAAAAATTCCTGGGTGCCGATCAGCTGCTACCCCAACGCCGGGCTGCCGAACGCGCTGGGCGAATACGATGAAACGCCCGCTTCCATGGCCGCCACGATCAAGGACTTTGCAAAGAACGGGTGGCTCAACATCGTGGGCGGGTGCTGCGGCACCACGCCGGCGCACATCCGCGCCATCGCCGACGCTGTCAAAGGCGTTCCCGCGCATCAGCCGCGGGAAGAAAAAAGGGCGCTGTGCCTCAGCGGGCTCGAGCCGCTGGTCGTGGACGAAAAGAGCTTGTTCGTCAACGTCGGCGAGCGCACAAACGTGACCGGGTCCGCCAAGTTCGCGAAGCTGATCAAAGAGAACCAATACGACCAGGCGCTTGATGTGGCGCGCCAGCAAGTCGTGAACGGCGCGCAGATCATCGACATCAACATGGACGAAGGCTTGCTCGATTCCGAGAAAGCGATGGTCAAGTTCATCAACCTCGTGGCCGCGGAGCCGGACATCAGCCGCGTTCCGGTGATGGCTGATTCTTCCAAGTGGTCGGTGATCGAGGCCGGGCTCAAGTGCTTACAAGGCAAGGGCGTGGTCAACTCTATCAGCCTCAAGGAAGGCGAAGACGCGTTCCTCGAACACGCCCGCCGCGTGCTGCGCTACGGTGCGGCGGTGGTCGTCATGGCTTTTGATGAAGCCGGCCAGGCGGACACCGTTGATCGGAAGGTTTCGATCTGCACGCGGGCCTATAAACTGCTCACCGAAAAGGTGGGCTTCCCGCCGCAGGACATTATTTTCGATCCCAATATCTTTGCCATCGGCACCGGTATCAAAGAGCATCAGCGGTATGCGCTCGACTTCATCGAGGCGACGCGCACCATCCGCAAAACGCTGCCGCACGTGCACATCAGCGGCGGGGTGAGCAACGTGTCGTTCGCGTTCCGCGGCAACGAGCCTGTGCGCCAGGCGATCAACACCGTCTTCCTTTACCACGCGATCAAGGCCGGCATGGACATGGGCATCGTCAACGCGGGCCAGCTGGCGGTGTACGAAGACATTCCCAAAGAGCTGCGCGACCGCGCGGAAGACGTGGTGCTCAACCGCCGCGACGACTCGACCGAGCGGCTTTTGGAAATAGCCGAGACCGCCTCGTCCCAAATCAAAAAGCAGACCCAAGACCTCTCCTGGCGCGAGCAGCCGGTCAAGGAACGGCTCAAGCACGCGCTGGTGCAGGGGATCCTGGATTACATCGACCAGGATGTGGAAGAAGCGCGCCAGCAGGTCGCGCGGCCATTGGATGTGATCGAAGGCCCGCTCATGGACGGCATGAACGTGGTGGGCGATCTGTTCGGCGCGGGCAAGATGTTTCTGCCGCAGGTGGTGAAGAGCGCGCGCGTCATGAAAAAGGCGGTCGCTTATCTTGAGCCGTTCATGGAAAAGGAAAAGGCAGCGGCCGCCGCGGCAGGGCACCGCGTGTCCGCCAAGGGCCGAATTGTGATGGCCACGGTCAAGGGCGACGTGCACGACATCGGCAAGAACATCGTGGGCATCGTGCTCCAGTGCAACAACTACGAGGTCGTGGATCTCGGTGTCATGGTGCCGAGCCAGAAAATCCTCGCCGCCGCCAAAGAGCAGAAGGCCGACATCATCGGCCTGAGCGGCTTGATCACGCCGTCGCTGGACGAAATGGTCCACGTTGCCTCTGAAATGGAGCGCGAAAAATTCGAGGTACCGGTGCTCATCGGCGGCGCCACGACCTCGCGCGTGCACACGGCGCTGCGCATCGAGCCCAAGTATCATGGTCCCACGATCCACGTGCAAGACGCGTCGCGCGCTGTCGCGGTGGTGCAGCAATTGCTGAGCCCAACCGGGCGGGACGCTTACGTGGCGCGCATGAAGGCCGACTATGCCGAGCTGCGCGCGCAGCGGCAGGCTTCCATGAGCGAGGCGCAATGGCTCACGCTTGCCGAGGCGCGCAAGAACAGTCTCAAGCTCGACTGGAACGAGTACGTGCCGCCCAAGCCCAGCTTTATCGGCCCTAAAGCGTTCAAGGATTATCCTGTTGCCGAGCTCGCGGACCGCATTGATTGGCGCTTTTTCTTCCACGCATGGGAGCTGCCGGGCAAGTATCCTGAAATTTTCAACAGCCCGACTACAGGCA
>JAHFGY010000016.1 GCA_023247195.1 Candidatus Omnitrophota bacterium
GTACATTGACCGCCATCTGGTCCATGAAGTGACCAGCCCGCAGGCGTTCGAAGGGCTGCGCCTCTCAGGCCGCAAAGTGCGCCGGCCCGACCTGACCTTTGCCACCATGGACCACAACGTGCCCACGGAAAACCGGACGGTCATCGCGGACCCGATCGCTCGAGCGCAGATGGACGCGTTAACATCCAATTGCCGCGAGTTCGGGGTCACGCTCTACGATTTGTCGAGCGACCGCCAAGGCATTGTGCACGTGATCGGCCCGGAGTTGGGTCTTACCCTGCCCGGCACCACGGTTGTTTGCGGCGACTCGCACACGTCCACGCATGGCGCGTTCGGCACGCTCTCGTTCGGCATCGGAACCTCCGAGGTCGAGCACGTCTTGGCCACGCAATGCCTGGTTCAAAAGCGGCCGAAGACATTTCTCGTTGAGTTCACCGGCCGGCTAAAGCCGCGCGTCACGGCCAAGGACATGATCCTCAAGCTGATCGGAACGATCGGCACCGCGGGCGGCACCGGGTATGTGCTGGAGTATGCGGGCGAGGCGGTGCGGAGCTTGTCCATGGAAGGCCGCATGACCATGGGCAACATGAGCATTGAGGCGGGCGCGCGCGCCGGCATGATCGCGCCGGATGACACTACGTTTCAATACGTCGCGTCCGGCAACCGTCCGTTCGCCCCGCGCGGCGCGGCCTTGGACAAAGCCATCGCCGCGTGGCGCATGCTACCGACGGACCCGGGCGCCGGCTTCGACAAAAAACTGACTATCGACGCCGCGGCGCTGGCTCCTCAGATCACTTGGGGCACGAGCCCCGGCATGGTGACGGACGTCACCGGCCATGTTCCCGAGCCGGACTGCGTGCCTGGCTACAACCGCACCGATGTGGAGCAGGCCCTGGCCTACATGGGATTAAAACCCGGCACGCCCATGACGGAAATCAGCGTGAACACGGTTTTCATCGGCAGCTGCACCAATTCCCGCATCGAGGATCTGCGCGAGGCCGCGGCGCTGTTCAAAGGGCGCAAGATCGCCGCGAACGTGAAGGTCTTGGTCGTGCCCGGTTCGCAGCAAGTGCGCGCCCAGGCGGAAGCCGAAGGACTGCACACTATTTTCAAAGCCGCGGGCTGCGATTGGCGCCAATCGGGCTGCAGCATGTGCCTGGGCATGAATCCGGATCAGCTGACGCCGGGCGAGCGGTGCGCTTCTACGTCAAACCGCAATTTCGAAGGACGGCAAGGCAAGGGCGGCCGCACTCATTTGGTCAGCCCGCAAATGGCCGCCGCCACCGCGATCGCGGGCCACTTCGTTGACATCCGTACGTGGAACGGCAATTAATGTCGGCAGCCGGCTGATGCCTGAACCCTTTCGCACGCATCGCGGGATCGTAGCGCCGCTCGACCGGGCGAACATCGATACCGACGCCATTATCCCGAAACAGTTCCTGAAATCGATCAGCCGCACGGGATTCGGCCCGCACTTGTTCACCGACTGGCGCTACGCCAACGACGGGAAGCCGAATCCGGATTTCAGCTTGAACCAACCGCGGTACGCCAAGGCCTCGATCCTCGTCGTGCGGAGCAACTTCGGCTGCGGATCGAGCCGGGAGCATGCGGTGTGGGCCGTGCAGCAAGCCGGGTTCAAAGCCGTGGTGGCCCCCAGCTTCGCCGATATCTTCCGCAACAACAGCGTCAAGAACGGGCTGCTCACGATCGAGCTATCAGAGCCGGAAGTGGAAGAAATTTTTCAGATGGTCGAGCGCTACGCGGGCCTGGAAGCGACCGTGGACTTGGACCACCAGCGGCTGACGTTGCATCTGCCGGAAGAAATTTCTTTCCATTTTGAGATCGACGCGTCCGTCAAAGAGCATCTGGTCCACGGGTTGGACGAGATCGGCCTTACGCTGAAATACGGCGATGCCATTTCATCTTTCGAAGCGCGCCACGACGCGCAATTGGCGCCCGCCTGAATTGAAAGACCGCCGCGCAAGACAAAAACGCAGGTTGTTCGACTTCCGCTACTTACCTCGGGAATCCCGGCGCTCGTACCGGCTCGCGTTCATCCTGTTTTGGTCGATCCTGCTCTACTTTGTTTTTGAGAAGCATGTGATCAGTCTTGGGATTCTGCATGAGCGCAGCATGCAACCGCTTCTCAGCGACGGCGATACCTTCTTGGTGAACAAGTATGTGTATCTCTTCTCGCGGCCGCAGCGGCTGGACGTTGTTGTGCTCGCTCGTAATCTTTACACCGAGGGGCAGTACGTGAAGCGGGTCGTGGGCTTGCCAGGAGAAACACTGAGCATTCGGCGCGGCCAAGTCTATATCAACGGCCGCCTATTGGATGAGCCGTACGTGCTCGGCGACACGTTTCCCGACCACGCGCCCATGCAGATCGGTCCGGAGGAGTATTTCGTGCTGGGCGACAACCGGATGGTAAGCGAGGACAGCCGAGCATTCGGCTGCATACCGCTGCGGAATATCGAGGGCCGGATTCGGCCCGGAAAACTCTTTTCGTTCTAAGCGGACTTACCGGCTCGCGCTGCCGGTCTCGGCCGCTTGATCCTTGCGCTTCGCGTCCTTCTTGCGCAGGTGCGTGCGGCGCCGCTTATCCTTGTACCGGCCGAGTTGGCGCTCCAGCTCATCGAACGCTTCCCGCATCACCGCCACGGCGCCATGCCCTTCTTCGCGGGCGACGAGCGTGCGGTGGGGCACTTCGCAGTGCAGAGAAACTTTGAAGAGCGTGCGCGCTTTATTCTGTTCGATAACGACATGGATAAAAGCGGCGTCGTCTTCGAAAGTGGCGGTGTGCTCTTCCAGATGAGCCAAAAGCTCGTCCACGAGCTGGGTCAGATAGGGCTTAACGGTTACGTGTTTGAAGGTCAAGCTGTGTTGCATTCCTTCCTCCCTGATTTAAGCAGCTTCTCAACGTCTTGCAGGATGCGATCGCGCAGCTTGCGGGCGTCTTCGATGGAAAGCCCCGCCGGATCCGGTATCTGCCAGTCTACACGTTTTTTTGCCCGCAGGCTGGGACAGTTATCGCCGCAGCCCATGGTCACTACGTAATCCCACTGACGCTGAGGCAGCGTATCGAGCCCCTTGGACTGGTGGGCGCTGAGATCGATGCCGACTTCCTTCATCAGCGCGATAGCGTGGCTGTGGACGCGCCCTGAAGGCGAAGATCCCGCGCTCCAGATTTCCCACGAATCGCCGGCTATGCGGCGCGCGGCCCCTTCGGCCATTTGGGAACGAAATGAGTTGGCGACGCATACAAAAACAACGCTCGGTTTAGCGTCCATGCTTTCCCTCCTCTACTGCAGGTTGATGGCTTGGACGGAGCAAGTCGTTCACCGTCTTAACCGGATTGAATGTTTCGGCCGGCACCTCGACAAAAACCGTCAACCACTTGGCCATGGCGCCGTTCCAGAGACCCGGCAGCTCAAGCGCCTTGAGCGGCTTGCCGTCCTTGGACTTCTCGGCGATAAAAACCGCGTCGGAGTCGATGAAACGGTCAAGCGCAAACGGCTTGCCCTTGTGGTTTCTGAGCCCGCAGACCAAATCCACGGGGTTGAAGTGCGTGCCGGCCTGGAAAACCGCTTTCTGCCGCGCATCGTTCGCCACTTGCGCGGACTCGATGATCTGCAGGCTCCGCCCGCCGCCGGCATCTTGCACCCAGAAAGGCCCGCCTCCCGGCTCGCCGCTGTTTTTCACCACTCCGCAGACGCGGATGGGGCGGGCCAACGCCGTGATGAGCGCTTTTTTCCGGACCGCGGGCTTATCCGCGGCCTGCACTTCGCGGCCAAAGGCTTGCTTCAAGAAGGCCTCCGCCTGCCGCAACATGGCCGGCGCAGGGGTCTTGTCCAAGCGCGCCAGCCAGCCGGCGGTTTGTTGCTGCAGGTCGGCCAAGAGCCCGGCCAACGCAAGCTTCCAGAGAATGGTCGGCGCTTTGAGGTGATCCGGGGCAACGTTGTCGATGTTCTTGATCAGGACAATGTCTCCCTTGAGGCGGGCAAGATTCTCGATCAGCGATCCGTGTCCGCCGGGACGAAAGAGCAGTTTTCGCTCTTTTGTGCGAAAGGGCTTGTTGTCCGGAGTAACGGCGATCGTGTTCGTCGACAATGGCTGCGTCGAGAAAGCGATCGCGAAGCGGACCTTCAACCGCTTTTGCCAAACAGGCAATCGTTCGGCCACAAGCTCTTGAATTCTTTTCAAGTGCTCAGGCGAGACCGTCACGTGCAGCCGCGAGCGGCCCGTTCGATCCGCGGCATACGCCGCGGCCTCAACCCAATGTTCCTCTAAAGCGGTGCGCGCTTCCTTTCCCTCTCGGTGAAAAAGAATCAGCGCTTTCGGCAGATGCGCATATCCCAGGCCTTCAGGCTCGAGCAGGTGCCGGATGATCGGCTCGAATTCGCCGCGCGCGGCACACGCGTTTGCATCAAGGCCACGCTTGCGCATGGCATCGCGGAGCGCATCGCTGAAAGCGAACCGGTCCCAGTAGTCGATAAACACGAGCGCTTGCTTGGCATCCGCATCGTTTGCGGCCGCCTGGGCCACGGAGGAGCGAGTCAGCGGAATGCCCCGCTGTTTCAGCGCGAGCAGCGACTGGAACATGCGGCTGGCCGCTCCCGAAGCCGGCACAAATTTCATGTGGCGACCCCTGGCCTGCGACCGCTTGCCTTTTGCCGCGTAAGATTTCACTTCGGACGCGCTCAATTTCCGGATACCGTCGCCCACGGTCGCCGGCCGGTCCAAAACAGGAGCCGGCGGCGGGTTGGCAAAAAGACGGATCTGGCGCTGGACTACTTCGGTTGAAGCCCCTTGCTTGCGGATTTGTTTTTTGTCTGCGGCGGTCCACTTCATTTACACTCTCCGTCGGATGCGTGGCGGCGCTGCCAAAGGCTTAGCGATCCAATACCCAGCGCGATGCCAAGCGCGATCCATCCCCATTGTGACGGACGCGTCAGCGCATCGCCAGCATTCGCGCAAATCCACGCGGGAAAGAGAACGCCCAGCGCGGTGCCGGCCAGATAAGTGAAAAAGGACACACCCATGAGCGCCACGATGCCGCTTTGCACGTCGTACGGCACGTTCGGCACGATGCGGATCAGTAACACGGTCTTGAACGGAGAAACGCGCAAATTCCGGCCCATTTTTTCCGCCTTCAAGCACCATTTCTCCGGAAGCGAAGCTCGGCCAAGCGCCCGCGCCAAGGGATAAGTGGCGCAAGCGCGCAACGTGGCGCCCAGTCCGGCCACGGCGGTTCCCCATTCGGCCCCAAAAGCTAAACCCGCCCCGGCGGCCATGACGCTGAACGGGAGCGGGATAATCGGAACGCTGTAGGCGAGCAGGTAAATAACGGGCGCCCAAGGGCCCCACGAAACGATCCAGGTCCGAACCGCTTGAGGCGTAAGTGGGGTGTTGCCGGCGATAGATCGGTAAGCCAGGAAGCCGGCCGCTAAGAGAAAGATTGCCAGCGCAGCCGCCCGGAGATGGGAAAGCCGGCTTGAAACCATGGCAACGGGTTATTCCTGCGGCTTATCCGGCTGGTCCGGCTTACCGATGAAGTGGATGCCGCATTCTTTCTTGTCCTGGCCGGCCCAGCGCCCGGAGCGCGGGTCGTTCGGGTCCAGCGGCTTTTGGGTGCACGGCCAGCACCCGATGGATGTGTAGCCTTTGTGCCACAGCGGGTGGTAGGGCAAATCATTCTTCGTCATGTATTGGTGGATATCTTTTGGCGTCCAGGCCGCGAGCGGCGCGACTTTGACAAGCCCGCTGCTCAGCACTTCGACGAACGGCGTTTGGGCGCGCGTTGTCGCCTGGCTGCGGCGGATGCCGGTAATCCAGGACCGCAGGCCAGCTAGCGCACGCTCTGTAGCCTCCACCTTATAATCGCCGCAGCAATAATCCGGATGCTCCGGCGGCAGATCCGCGTGGTCCTTCTTGAATTGCTCGACGTCCATCTTCGTGCGGAAGACGCTGATGTTGAGCTTGTAGCGCTTTTTCAGCTCTTCCATGAACTGCAGCGTCTCGTCGAACAAAAAACCCGTGTCGACCATGCGGATGCTGATGGTCGGGTCGACCTGGATCGCCATATGGATCAAGCACGCGCTTTCCGCGCCGAAAGACGACGTCATGGCCACGTCCGGGCGGAATGTTTCCACCGCCCAGCGGATGATGTCGACGGGGTGCACGGTCGCAAACGCCGTGTTCAGGCGTTGCGCATCTTGAGCGGATACAACGGCTTGAGCCATTTGCCTTCCGGTGTGGGATCAGGCCCTGCACGCGGACGTGGAAGATTCCTTAACGCCCGGCTTCGGGATCCAGCCTTCCTTTTCCAAGTAGCCCATGATGACCGCCAGGCTTTCCTCTTTGGTCTGCTTGCCGCTGTTCACGGTGATCTCGGCGTTGAGAGGCGCCTCGTACGGGTCGGAGATGCCGGTGAAGTTCTTGATTTCGCCGGCCAGCGCCTTCTTGTAAAGGCCCTTCACGTCACGGTTCGTGAGCGCTTCGATCGAGCATTCAACATAGACTTCGATGAAGTTGCCGATTTCAGCTCGGTTGAAGTCGCGCACCTCGCGGTACGGCGAGATCGCGGCGCTGATGGCTGCTACCCCGTTGCGGCTCAAGAGCTTGCAGACATAGCCGATGCGCTTGATGTTCGTGTCGCGGTCCTCTTTGCTGAAGCCGAGGCCCTTGCTGAGGTTGGTGCGGACTTCGTCGCCGTCCAAGATCTCGACGCGCACGCCGCGGCGGCGCAGCTCATCCGCGATCATGTTTGAAAGCGTGGACTTGCCCGCGCCGGAAAGACCGGTGAACCAAAGCGTGAATCCCTTGTGCATGGAAGACTCCTGTGATGATGCAGTGGGAAACGTTAATTATAGCACGGCAAAACAGGCCCGTCAGCCGTCGGCAGCTTCGTCGGTCTGGAGGCTGCGGAAGGTATCCGGGTCGGTCAACTCAATGCCCACGGGCAGCTCAAAGACCGTGTCCGCGGCGCGCACACCCACTTGGATGTTGCTGAGCTCCACCGTGACTTTCCCGCGCGGCGAGAGCATTTGCAGCCGGACAGGCACATTCTCGCCGGTCCACAGCCACACCTTCATGCTCCCGCCCATGGCCCGATCCTCCACCAGGTACACCTGGCACGGGTAAATGCCGGCCGTCTCCTCAGTGATGAGCCGAGCTCGCTGGCGTTGCAGGTATTTCGGGTAGTTGGCGACGTTGTCGATAAACCGCTGCTGGGTGGAGTCCATGCTGGTGATTTTCGTGCCGATGCTCTTTTCGGGATAAAAGGAAAACATGCCCTTTGGGTTGCGCACGGTCACAATGGGCTTTCCCTTTAACGTGCGCTCGATGCGGAACATCCAGTCCTTCACGACCACTCTGGACTGAGTCTCCTCCTGGCCGGTCTTCACCGTCTGTTCGTAAGCCAACGTAAAAGCGCCGACCGCCGGCGCAGCCAAAAAGCTGATCGCCAGGGCTGCGGGGAGCAAAAAAAAGCCTCGTCGCGGCATCATCGCCTGCTGGTGTAAGATTCAATCATGTCTGATCGCGCCAAAACCGCGTTCACCGTGACCCGGTGGGTCTTTGTGCGCTGGTTAGCGGTCACCTATCTTATCGCATTTGTTTCGCTTTGGTCGCAGATCCATGGACTTATCGGCAGCCAAGGCATTCTTCCGTCCACGGAGTTTCTGGAAGCCGTTCACCGCCAACTCGGCTCGCGCGCTTACTGGCTGCTGCCCACGCTGGGATGGCTTAGCGCGAGCGACGGCATGCTGCATGGGCTGTGCGCCGCGGGCACGGCCGCCGCTGCGCTGGCGTTGCTCGGCCTCGCCGAAGCTCCCTGCCTCATTATCGCCTGGATTTGCTACCTTTCCATTTCCGGGTTGGGACAGATTTTTCTCTCATACCAGTGGGACGCGCTCTTGCTCGAGACCGGGTTCGCCGCGCTCTTGCTGGCATCGTGGCGGCTTCGTTATCGCCCGACGGATCAGGGCGATCCTTCGCGCATTTCGCTGTGGGTGCTGCGGTGGCTGTTGTTCCGCCTCATGTTCACATCCGGCATGGTAAAGCTGGCGAGCGGCGATGCGACGTGGCGGCAGCTGACCGCGCTGCGGGTGCATTATGAAACCCAGCCGCTGCCGACGGCGATCGGCTGGTACGCGCACCAGCTTCCGGTTTGGTTCCAAACGTTTTCATGCGCCGCGATGTTCGCGATCGAGATCGGCGCGCCGTTTGTGATTTTTACTCCGCAACGCTTTCGGCGATGGGCAGCCGTTCCGCTGATTTTCCTGCAGATTTTGATTTTATTGACCGGCAACTACGGCTTTTTCAATTGGCTTGCGATCGGATTGTGCCTGATTCTTCTGGACGATGCGTGCTGGCCGGAAATTCTTCGCAAGCGATTCACCGGCGGCCAGCCAGTATCGGCGGCCGCGAGCCGGTGGCGGCTGGGAATCCAGGTTCCGCTCGCTCTGTTGCTCGTTGCGCTCAACGTGCCCACGCTCCAGCCGTTTGCGGAGCTTCAAGACACGTTCCAGCCGCTGCGGCTCGTTAGCCGCTACGGCCTGTTCGCTGTGATGACCACCGAGCGCCGCGAGATTGAGATCCAAGGCAGCGCGGACGGCAAAGAATGGAAACCGTATCTCTTTAAGTACAAACCCGGGCCGACCAACCGGCCACCTGGCTTTGTGGCGCCGCACCAGCCTAGGCTCGACTGGCAGATGTGGTTCGCGGCTCTGGGCGATTACCGGCAAAATTCGTGGCTCATTCTTTTTTGCCAGCGATTGATGGAAGGCTCGCCCGCGGTTTTGCGCTTGCTGGAGAATAATCCGTTCCCGGAAAAACCGCCGGTTTATGTGCGTGCGGTCATGTACCGCTATCGTTTTACGGATGGGGAAACGCGCAAGCTGTCCGGCGCGTGGTGGACGCAAGAGCGCCTGGGATTTTACCTGCCGACCATTTCCCTTCGCGACCTGGTCGATCAGCCGAAGTAGGCGGGCTCGTTCTTCGGCTTCCACTTGATGTTGCAGCCGATGCTGGCTTTTTGGTCTTGGCTCACCGGCTTGCCGGCCAGAAGCGCATCGATAGCGGCGCGCAGGTCGCGGCCGGTCACAGGCTTGCCGTTTCCGGGGCGGCTGTCGTCGAGCTGGCCGCGGTAGGCGAGCTTGCGGTTGGCGTCAAAGAGAAAAAGATCCGGCGTGCAAGCGGCCGTGTACGCTTTGGCAACAGCCTGGGTTTCGTCATGGCAGAACGGAAACGTGAATCCCAGTTCCTTTGCCATTTCCTTGAGTTTGTCCGGAGCGTCGTCCGGGTACTTGTCCGCATCATTCGCGCTGATCGCCACAATGCCCACGGGTTTGGCCGCATAATCCTTCCCCAGCTTGGCCAGCTCCTCTTTGACATGCACTACGTAGGGACAATGCCGGCAAATGAACATGACCAGAAGAGCCTTTTTGCCGGCAAAATCATTCAAGGAAACCGTTTTGCCGGATACGACGTCGGGCAATGAGAATGCGGGAGCCGGCGTGCCGAGCGGAAGCATGGTGGAAGGGGTTAGAGACATCGGAACCTCCTAACGATCAGTGACGAACGTTTCATAGACCTACCCATCCATTTAACACCGCCGCTAAAACAAGAACAAGCGGCAAGCTGACGATCAGCAGCCAAAAAACCGTTCGCCTGCCGACGATGGTCCAGAGCGCGCCGAGCTCCGTGAAATCCGTCACAACGCCCGCCATGAGAAACGCGAACGCATTGCCGAGCGCGCCGGTGTGGCGGTAGAGCTCAAACGCGATGGGCGCGCTTCCCTCAGAGCAGACTTCGATGGCCGTGGCCGCGGCCAAGGTGAGCGCCAACCCGCCCGGCGTCGGGCCCAGCCAGCGGAGGAACACCTGGTGCGGCACCACGGCACCGATCACCGCGCTCAAGATAAGCCCAAGCTGCAGCCAGCCGAGCACCATGCGCGCCAGCGGCATCATCCCTTCCCAGGTGCCTCGCAGGTCCTGCGCAAGCTGAGGCGCCGACCACTTCCGAGAACTCAGCCGCTGCCGCACATCGCGGCGGATGGAAAACCCTTCGGGCAGCGCGGCGGTGTGCGGGTTGGTTTCAACCCAGCCGCGCTTGGCCAGATGTTGGAAGATCAGGCCGGTTGTCATCGCAACCAGCAGCGCGCACACGATGATCACCGCGCCGCTTGCGCCGAACAGGCTCAAGAGAATGAAAGTGAGCGACAGGCTCGCCCAGGGGCTCGCCAGAAGAAAACTGATCACCGACGCTGTGGAAGCGCCTTTGCGGTACAGCTCGACCGCCAGCGCCAAGCAGCCATGGCTGCAGGTAGAGGCTAAGAACCCGAGCGCGGTTGAGAGCAGGATCACCCGTTTGCGCGGACGCGCGAGGAGCTTGATGATGTAGCTTTTCGGGATAGCGTAGTCGATCCACCCGCCGATGAGCAGGCCGGCCAGGATCGGCAGGCCCATGGTGCGCAGGTACCCGGCGTAGCGGACGCTGATACCGGCGGCGGCCGGCCAGAGGGTTCCCAGCGCCAGGAGAAAAACGCCGGAAATAATAACCAGAATAAGCGGATCTCGCCAGGCCGCGCGTTTGGCCGGAGTGGCGCAGCACGCAGGCTCGGTGGATCCCGTCTTTTGCTTGCCGTAAATCTCGACGCAATGCTGGCTGCAAAAGCCGTAGCCGTCCAGCTCGATCGCGCCGTTCATCCCGCAGATGGGATCGCGCTTGAGACTCATGGCTGAACCGGGCGAACTTCCTTTCTCCACTTCCACTCGTAGTAGATCACCGGATAAACGAGCAGCTCCAACGCGAAAGAGCTAAACAAACCGCCGACCATAGGCGCTGCGACGCGCTTCATCATGTCGGCGCCGGCTCCCGTGGACCACATGATCGGCAGAAGCCCAAACAATGCGGCCATCACCGTCATCATCTTGGGACGCACACGCTTCACCGCCCCGTGGATGATCGCCTCTACCAGATCGGCCGCGGTGCGCATGCGCCCGGCCCTCACAGCGGCATCATAGGCCAGGTCAAGAAACAGCAGCATGAAAACACCTGTTTCCGCGTCCAATCCCATGAGGGCGATCATGCCCACCCAGACGGCGATGGACATATTGTAACCCAGCATCCAGAGCAGCCAAATCGCTCCGATAAGCGAGAACGGCACCGCAAGCATGACGATACCCGTCTTGGGCCACGACTTCGTGTTCATGTGGAGCAGGAAGATAATGATGAACAACGTCAACGGCAGGACGACTTTCAGGCGCTCCCGCACGCGGATCATGTTCTCGTATTGACCGCTCCAAATAAGCGCATAGCCTTCCGGCAGCTTGAGCTCGCTGGCCACAATCTTCTTAGCTTCATTCACGTAACCGCCGATGTCGCGCCCCGCAACGTCGACGTACACGTAACCTGCCAGGAGCCCGTTCTCATTGCGCAGCATGGACGGACCAGACACGAGCTTAAGATCCGCCAACTGCGCGATCGGGATGTGCTGACCCATCGGCGTGGGAACGAGAACTTTTTTCAACTGTTCCAGGTTATCGCGGAAATCCCGCGGGTAGCGCAGGTTCACGGGGTAGCGTTCCCGGCCTTCCACGGTCGTGGTGATGTTCTCGCCGCCGATGGCGGACATGATGACCATCTGGACGTCCGCAACCGACAGGCCGTAGCGCGCCAGCTCTTCGCGCTTCAGCTCGAAATCCATGAAGTAGCCGCCCGCGACCCGCTCCGCGTAGACGCTGCGCGTGCCGGGCACGTTCTGCAGGATTGTCTCCAGACGGACGCCGAGCTCTTCAATTGTCTTGAGATCCGCGCCGAGAACCTTGATGCCGATGGGCGTGCGCACGCCGGTCGAAAGCATGTCGATGCGGTTCTTGATCGGCATGGTCCAGGCGTTGGTCGTGCCCGGGATCTTGAGCGCGCCGTCCATCTCCGTGATGAGTTCTTCGTAGCTGATCTTGTCGGGCCAAAACGGGCAGAACGGGCCCTGCAGAAAGCCCGGCATCCAGGAATACCAGCGGCGCTTCAGGCGCCAACTCTCCTCTGGCTTGAGCAAAACAACCGTCTCCATCATGGAGAACGGCGCCGGATCCGTGGAGCTTTCCAGCCTGCCCGCTTTGCCGAACACCCGCTCAACCTCCGGGAAGCTCTTGAGTATCTGATCCTGCTTTTGCATGAGCGATTGCGCTTCGGTAACCGAGATCCCTGGCAGCGTGGTCGGCATGTAAAGCAGCGAACCCTCGCGCAGCGGCGGCATGAATTCCGAACCGATCCGGAAACTGATCGGGATCGTAATAAGGATCAAACCGAGAACAATGAGGATCGTGGTCTTACGGTGCTCCAGGACCCAGCGGCACGCCGGCTCATAAAATCGAAAAAGCATCTTGCTCACGGGATGATCTTCTTCTTTATAGTAGGTCCCTACGGTCGCCGTCGTGACCACCTTTGACAGAATCCGCTCGGATCGTGTCGGCTCCTCTCCCCGGCGCCGCCAAGGCCAGCGGACTTGCACCGGATCAAGCCGGGTGAAAAGCGTGCGCACGGCCGGATCAAATGTCACGGCCAGCACGGCAGCCATGAGCATGGTCAGGTTCTTCGCCCACGCCAGCGGCTTGAAGAGGCGCCCTTCCTGGTCGACCAGGGTGAAGATGGGCATGAACGCAACGGCGATGATCAGCGTCGAAAAGAACACGGCCGGCCCAACTTCTTTCAGCGCTTGCAGTCTCACCGCGTGGTAGTCGCCCTTGCGCCCGCCGGCTATCCATTCCTCCAAGCGCTTGTACGCATTTTCCACTTCCACGATCGCGCCGTCGACCAGCACGCCGATGGAGATCGCGATGCCGGACAACGACATGATGTTGGAAGTCAGGCGCATCTGGTAGAGCAAGATAAAGGATAGGAGCACCGAGATCGGTATCGTAAGGATGGGCACCAGCGCCGTGGGAATGTGCCAGAGAAAGAGAAGAATGACGAGGCTGACGACAATCATCTCCTCCGCAAGAGAGTGCTTCAGAGTATCGATGGCCCGCGTGATCAGCTCGGAGCGGTCATAGAGCACGACCAACTCCACCCCCGGAGGAAACGACGGTTTCACCTCTTCGAGCTTTGCCTTCACGCGCTTGATAACGTTCAGAGCGTTCTCTCCGTAGCGCATGATGACCGTTCCGGTGACCACGTCGCCCCGGCCGTCCAGATCCGCCAGGCCCCGCCGGATCTCCGGACCGATCGCTACATTGCCGATGTGCCGGATCAGTATGGGGGTGCCCATCTTGTCCGTTCCGACAACAATGCCTTCAATGTCGCCGACCGACTTCAGGTAGCCTCGGCCGCGCACCATGTATTCCGCGCCGGAAAACTCCAAGAGCCGCCCGCCCACCTCTTGATTACTGTTCCGGATTGCCTCAACCACTTGGGAGATCGGGATGTTATAGGCAAGCAGACGATTGGGATCGATTGTCACCTGATACTGCTTCACGAACCCGCCGAGCGAAGCGACTTCCGCGACACCCGGCACGCTTTGGAGGTGGTAGCGCAAATACCAATCCTGAAAGGAACGGAGCTCCTGGAGGCTGTGCTGTCCGGTTTTATCGACAAGTGCGTACTGAAAGACCCAGCCCACGCCCGTCGCATCCGGGCCCAATTCGGTCTGTACGCCTTCCGGCAGCTTGGGAATTATTTTGCTGAGGTATTCGAGCGTACGGCTTCTGGCCCAGTAAATATCAGTGCCGTCCTTAAAGATCACGTAAACATATGAAAAACCGAAGTCCGAGAATCCGCGAATGGCCTTTACCTGCGGAGCGCCCAGCATCGCCGAGACGATCGGGTACGTCACCTGGTCTTCCATAATGTCCGGACTTCTATCCCACCGCGAATAGATGATGACCTGGGTATCCGAAAGGTCCGGAATGGCATCCAAGGGGATGTTGCGGATCGAATAGATCGCCGCCGCCACGGCTGCGGCGACGACTGTCAGCACGAGGAATCGGTTGTGGGCTGAAAACTCGATAAGCTTTTCAATCCAGCCTTCTTTGCGAAGCGCCGGGCCTCCGCCCTGCAGGTTATTCATGCTGGTGCCCGCCGCCGCCCGCGCCTTGGACCGCCGCTTTCAACCGGCTTTCCGAGTCCATGAGAAAGTTGCCGCTGGTGACGACCACTTCTCCCGGATCAAGACCGCTGCGGACTTCATAGAATCCGTCGCCGCTCGCGCCGAGCGTGACTTCGCGCGGCTCAAAGAGCCCCTGCTCTCTCTGTATAAACACGACGCGCTTTGCTCCGGTATCGAATACCGCACTCGAGGGCACGGCCACAACCTCGCCCAAGTCCACGTTGATCAACGCGTTCACGTACATATCCGGCCGAAGAAACCCTTCCGGATCCTCGAGCTGCGCACGGATGCGGGTCGTGCGCGTGCTGGGCTCAACCATCTGGTCGATCGCGCGAATGACGCCCTTGAAGGTCTTGCCTTGAGCGGACGGCGCTTCTACCTCCACCGACAGCCCGACCTTGACGTAAGGCAGTTCATACTCGTACACCTGCGCGTACATCCAAACCGGGTCGCCCGGCTGCGAGAACAAAAGGCTGTGCTCGGGCTCTTTCCACGTTTCAATCTCATCGATCAGATCATCGCTGAGACCCAGGTGCTTTAACCGGATGCGCGTTGAATCCGCCATGCGCTTGGCTTGGCTGGCCGCGGACTCGTTGCCGGCGGCTTCGGCATCCTTAAGCGTGCGCATCGCCTGAATGTATTCCGCCTGGGCTTGGTAGAGCTCCGGATCATGCGCAATGGTGCCGACCGCGCGGATTATTTTCGTCACTTGCTTGCGTTCAACCGGCGCCGCGGTTACCCCGATAAGCTGCTGTTTTTGCGGCGTCAGCATAATGGGCGCATACCCGTCCGGCGATGCAGCGGAAACACCCGATACAGGCTCTTCTTCCTCATACACGGGAACCAAGTCCATGCCCATGGGCGATTTACCCGGCCCTTCAGCCCGGAAACCCGGAATCATGGGATCGGTCCAATAGAGGATTTTTCGTTCCTTTGGTTCTCCGGTTTCCTTAGCCACATGCGTGCCGCAGATAGGGCACGTGACTTTCTCGCCCGGCTTGGCCAATACGATCATGGGGCATGGCTTGCCGTCGCGGTGCATGGGACAGTTGTGCAGGTAGCAGATCGAATGGAGATCCGTGTCGTCGTGCGCCTTCTTTTCTGCCGCCCCTGCTCCCGGCTCAGATTCCCGCTTGACCAGCGCCATGTTGCAGATCGGGCAGTTTCCCGGCTTCGGCGACGTGTAGGAAGGATGCATCGGGCAGTAATAGCTGTTGGCTTGCGCGGTTGCCCCGTTCGGCTGCGCATGCTTTGAGATATACACGCCCGCTCCGGCAGCCAACACGCCGAAGCAAGCGACGATTGCGACTAGTCGCCGCTGATTTTTCATTGGATGCCTCCGCCGACGGCCCGCTGCAAATCGGACAACCCCTGCTCGTACGTGGCGCGCGCCTGGTAAAAAGCGAGCTGCGCTTCTTTGAGCATGCGTTGGGCGTCGATCAAGTTAAGAAAATCCTCGCGGCCGGCCTCGTACGCGGCGGTCGCAACCTCCACCTGTTGCCTGGCTTGCGGCAGGATGAACTGATTGTACGTATTCAAGGCTTGCTCGGCGGCCGCCGCCTTGGCGTAAGCTTCAGCCACAGCCAAGAGAACCTCGTTCTTCATCTCCGTGTAAGCTGCTTCCGCTTGCTTGACGTCCGCCCCGGCCGCTTTCCATTCCCCACCCGCGCCTTTGATGAGCGACCACACCGGCACGCGCACGCCGATGAACGTATCGTACTCGCGGATGCCGCTCTCGCCGGAAAATTGGCGCGCTTCCACGCGGCCGACCACATCCGGAAGCCAATTCGTGGCGGCGAGCCAACGGCTGGTTCTGGCGCGGCGGATGCCGATCTCTGCCGCCAGCAGCTCGGGCCGCGTGCGGATCGCTTGCTGCTCCAGCGCTTCGCGGGATGCGGGCAGAGTTGGGACGTTTCCCAGCTCCGGCAATCGGTACCGCGTGGCTAACGGCTTGTCGAACAGATGCGATAAGTGCGCTTCGGCGACGCGCTCGCGCTGCCGCGCGGCAAAGGTTTCGATCTCGATTTTGGACAGCTCGATGTTAGCCTTGAGCAAATCCTCTTGCGAACTGCGGTTGGTTTCATACCGGGTCCGCACGGTATTCGCGGTCCTGTCGAGCAGCCCCCGCACGTCCTCCAATGCCAGCAGCGTTTCTCGGGTCAACGCGAGATCGTAATATGGCTGCTCAAGATGCCAGAGCGCTTCCCGAATAGCTTCCTCATATTGCTGATGAGCGATCTGCGCGTCGCGCAGAGCCACGCGGCCTCGCAGGAACAGCGTGGTGGGGAACGGACTGGACTGCGTGCCCATGTATTCAAGGTCGCTGCGGCTGCTGAAGCGGAAAGGCCGCGACTGGCCCTCAACGTCCACGCCGAACTCCGGGTCGTCGGGAAGCCAGGCGGCGATCACGCGGCCGCGCGCCGCCTCGTAGGCGCGGCGCTTAGCCTGCACACTGGGATTGCGTTGCAGCAGCTCTTGCGACAGCGATGCTAAGTCGATGTCAACCGCAGGCGGCTCTGCCGGAACCGAATCGGCAGCCGCAAGCGCTGAGGCGCCCGAAAAAAAGCACCCGGCGACAGCGGTCGCGGCGATCATGGAATGGAACTTAAAGCGAAGCATCCTCTCCTCCTGTAGTAAAGCTCGATGACAAACAAAACGAGCGATCAGGAGGAGGGTTTACAGGCGGAGTGTGCGGGAACGTAAGTAGCGTTTGGATTCGGGCCAGTCGTGCGCCGCAGCGAAGAGAAAGACTCGGTGGTTCGAAAAGGCAACCGTTGCAGCGAATGCAGCGGGAACTTCAGAGAGGGCTTGAGCCGCGCTGTCTGAAGTCAAAGCTTGAACCGGGGCTGAAACATTCGGCTCTTGCGCGCCTGACGCGCAAGTCATGGCGCACGGCATTGCCTGCGCGGCTGAACCGTTGCGGCAGCATTCGGCCTTGCTCTGCGCGCAAACCGCGGCCGGCTGAGCCATTCCGGCCAAAAGCACGCCGGCCAGCGCAAGGCCGATCATCCGGCTAAGTTGAGGGAATCTTCCGAACAGTTTCATCTTGCCCACTAGTATACACGCTACCGACCATTCCGGCGAGCTCCCGGATCAAGCGTTCTTAAGTGGCTTGGTCGGCCGCGTGGTGCTTGATCGTGCGGCCTTGGACCAGGAAAACCACGTCTTCGGCGATGTTCGTGGCGTGGTCCGCGATGCGCTCGATGTGGCGGCCGATGAGGATCAAGCCGACCGAGCGCGTGATGGTCTTCGGGTCCTGCAGCATGTACGTGAGGAGCTCGCGGAAGATCTGGTCGTTCAATTGGTCGACGGCATCGTCGCGCTCGCACACTTGCTTGGCCAGCGCCGCGTCTTGGCGCACGAATGCGTCCAGGCTGTCCCGCACCATGGCTTGCGCGAGCTCGGCCATGCGCGGCAGGTCGATGAGCGGCTTAAGGAGCGGCTCTTTGAGCAGGTCGAGTGTACGTTCGGCGATGTTCACCGCCAAGTCACCCATGCGCTCCAGGTCGCTGTTGATCTTGAAAGCCATGGAGATAAAGCGCAAGTCGCGCGCTTCGGGGTGGTGCAGAGCCAGCAGCCGGAGGCAGAGTTCGTCGATGCCGATGTCCGCGCTGTTGATTTCCTTGTCGCCCTCGATCACCTGCCGGGCGAGATCGGCATCGCGCGTCACCAGCGCTTTGACCGCCTGGCCGATCGATTCTTCCGCCAGGCTTGCCATGCGCACCAGCTCTTCCTTTAAACGCCGCAGCTCCACATCAATGTGCCGTTCCATGCTCAGCGCTCCCGCTTGGCCTCCGGCTTGGAATCCATCAGCGATTTGGTGTCGAGCAGCGACACGTCGACCTTGCGCGGCCGCTTCACGAGCGGCTCGATGCGGCTGCGCAAGTCTTCCTGAATCAGCTCGATGCTCTGGTTCACGGTCTCAATGACCTCGAACTTGAACTCTTTGGCCATGGATTCGTATTCGGCAATAAGCCGGTCCTGGTAGATGCAGAAACTGTCGTAAAGATCCGGGCCCAAGTGCATATCCATGCCCGCTTCCCAGTAGTCCATCCCCTTAGCGCCGCCGATAACCCGGTTCACCAAGGCCGGCACATCCGTTCGCAGGTACAGGACAATGTCAGGAATAATAGCAAAACCGAACATGTCGCGCACCCATTCCCGCGAGCCGCCGCGCACGATGTGCCGCGCGAACGCGGTGTACACGTAGCGGTCGGAAAGCACGATGAAGCCCGATCGAAGCGCCGGGATGATCTGGCTCTCAAGCCGGTCGGCGAAATCCGTGGCATACAGCAGGCTGAACGTGTCGCGCGTGAGCGTGTTGCCCTCTTTCGCCAGCATGATCAGGCTCGACATCAAGTCGGAGCGCGTCCAGCCGGTCTCGACAACGCCATGGCCCTGCACCTCGAGCCAGTTGCGCAGCCGCTCGATCTGCGTGGAGCGGCCGACGCCGTCGGTCCCTTCAATGACGATTAATTTACCCTTGAGATTCAGAGAGGCGGGATCCAGGTACGGGATCCCCTCCCCGAAGAACTTCGGTTTGGCCATCTTTATCCTGCTTTTTCATGTCCTTCAACATACGCGTTACGACGTCCCGCACGATCTCCTGCTGCTCGTCGATCTCAGCGGTGGCATCCACCACCGTGAGCTTGTGCTCGTCCACCACGCGGTCGTACTCTTCGAGAATCTTGGATTGGAACCGGCTGAAACTCTCCACCGGGTCCAAGCTGAGATTCAGGTCCATGCCGGCCTCGTAATACTTGATCTTGGCGCGGCCGGAAAGGATGCGGCCCAGTGACACGTCCACCGGCACCTTGAAGTAGAACGCGAGGTCCGGCCGGATCGCGAAGTCATACAGCTTGCGCACCCAGGCGCGGTCGCACCCGCGGATGACGTCGCGCGCGAACGCGGTGTAAACGAACCGGTCCGCGAGCACAATCATCCCTGCCTTAAGTCGTGGGATCATGCTGTAAAAAAGCCGGTCCGCGAAATCCGTGGCGTGGATAAGGCTGAACGTAAGCGGCGTCAGCGTACGGGTTTTTTTGCCGAGCCGGGTCGTTTCCTTCACCAGCTTGGAGGAGTTCCACTCCGTGAAGTAGACGGTGTGGCCTTGCGAAACCATCCACTTTTGGAGAAGCTGCAGTTGCGTGCTTTTGCCCGACCCGTCGATGCCTTCAACAATAATGAGGCGGCCGGGATATTGGTGCGGCTGGCCGAAGCCTTTCATGCCCGTGCACTCCGTTTAGCGATTCGGTTGCGTTCTTTCCCTACCCACAGCATACCATCTCCGTTGGACCAGAGCGCTTCCAGCGGATGCTCGATGGGCTTGGTCTGTCCCAGGTGATGGCGGATCAAGTAATCCATGACGAGCCCTTCCCGAAGCGAGCCGGGCGCATACCGCACGCGCTTGACCCCGGCGGCCTCCATCCATCCTAGCAATACCAGCACCGTCGGCAAAGCGAGGTCTTCCCGCCGCGGGTCCAGGCCGGGGAATCGAATCCGCTCATCTGCGCTCGTGCGGCTAAGCTGAGCCGCCAGATCCTGCAGCTCGCGCGGGCCGACTTGAATGCGCTCTTTCGTCTTTGGGGGCCCCCCATGCGCCAGGATATAGGCGGCCATCATTACTTGGGCGATGGTCGCTGAGCTGGCAAGGACTTGCTGCGTCTTGCCGGGACGCAACGATCGGGCCACGCTGCTCCAAACGCGCGCAATATGCGCGCGCAGCGCGGCCATTTCTTCCGGCAGCGGCGGGTCGTGATGGATGAACAGCTGGCTCAGACGCGCGCAGCCCAGCTGCACGCTGGTGACGTACTTCACGTGAGCGCCGTTGGCTTGGATCACCTGTGCGCTTCCGCCGCCGATGGTGATGACCAAAATTTCACCCTTGAGGTGATGCGCCTGCACCACGCCCAAGTAGATCAGCCGCGCTTCTTCTTTCCCGCTGACGATGCGCAGCGGAATGCCGAGCTTGGCGCGCACTTGGCGGACAAATTCCGGCCCGTTCTTGGCTTCACGCACCGCGCTGGTGGCCACGGCTTCCACATGGTCCACGCCGCAGCGTTTGAGCATCGCCGCGTAACGCCGCAGCACCCCCATGGCCCGCGTCATGGAAGCGCGGGTCAGCCGGTCGCGCGCGAGCCCGCCTTCACCCAGCCGCGTGAGGTCGCGTTCCTTGAGGATAACGTGGAATTTTCCGGTGATGCCGAGCACGCCGATCAGCAAGTGGATCGAATTCGTGCCCACGTCGATAATGCCGAGCGTCATTAGGATTTACCGATCAGCGCCAGATGCTTCGGCGTCATGAGCCAGCGAAGCAAACCGCTGCCCTGCGGCGGCGGCACTCGTTCCACCTCCACGCAGGCAACCGATGCTTTTTTCATCAGCACAGACATCCCGTTCTTGGAAACCAATTCCGCTATCCACGCGCTCAAATGCGGCTCATGCCCGACCAGCAGTACGGATTCATGGGCTGCGAAAGCCTTCAATGCGGACGACGTGGCGGCCGGGTCCGCGTCCGGCGTCAGTTGCGCCATCTCCCGGATCGGCGTCCTTAACCCGAGCACACCCGCGACTTCCTGCGCGGTCTGCATCGCGCGCACGAGCGGGCTCGCGATCACCATCGCGACGTCGAGCTTAAGCCGTTTCAATCCCGCCGCGGCCTGCCGCGCTTGCAGACGGCCTTCTTCGGTAAGCTGCCGGTCGTTATCCGACGCAAAACCGGGCGTTCCATGCGGCGCGGCAATGGCATGGCGCATGATAGTGAGTCGCATCGGCCGATTTTAAGCCTTTCCTTGAAGACCCTGGGGTTCAAGTCCCAGGCCGTGCTTGGCTTGTCTTCCCTCAATCAGGTAGATCACATCTTCCGCGATGTTCGTGGCATGGTCCGCGACGCGCTCCAGGTGCCGGCTGATCAGCACCAAGTTCACCGCGCGCGTGATGGCCTTGGCATCGACCAGCATGTAAGTCAACAATTCGCGGAAGATCTGCTCATCAAGCGCGTCGACCTGGTCATCATCTTGGCAGATCCGGCGCGCCAACGCTACATCGCGGCGTACAAAAGCCTCCACGCT
>JAHFGY010000017.1 GCA_023247195.1 Candidatus Omnitrophota bacterium
CCGTTGCCGCCAACCAGCATCAGACCGCCGATGATGAACGCCGAGCGCCACTGCCGGGCGGTTGGCTTCGGCGCGCCGCGCCACCGCGCCCATGCGTAAAGCAACGGGCCGGCCGCGAGGAAACGCAGCGAGGCGGAAATGAACGGGGGCAGCGTCTGAAGAGTTGTCCGGATGCCGAGGTACGTGGATCCCCAGACGATGTAAATCGTCAGAAGACCGGAAAGAATACGAAGACGCCTTTGCTCAATCGGGCTCATGGGATGAAGGGGTTAGGAGGACTTCAGGAGCGCGCTTGAGCTGTCTCGATCTCTTCGAGACAGGAGCGCAAAAGCTGTTGCTGATCGTTCGGAAGCGAACGGAAGGCAAGACCAACCATGCCGCCGTCCGCCGATGTGCCTGAGTCTGTCCACGCGACGGAAGCGGCTAAATCGATCGGCTTCTTTCGCTTGGGGAGAAACAAGCGCAGATTCAAAAGATTGCTCGCTATTTTCGATGGAGGAATGGCCGCGCACATGCCGCTCAGGCTCAAATTCTTCAAGGGCGCCGGTGTGAAACGGCCGTTGGATCGCTTAAACAGCAGCCGGATCGCCGAAGCTCGCTTTGTCGTGGCGCAATTGAGCCGGTAAGCGTCCCGGCGCTCCTGCCCGGCCCAGTCCTTTAACTCGTCTTCCTTGCCCTTCGCCGGCTTTGCGGGCTGAGCAGATGCTTTGGCTGATTTCTGTTTGGCCGTGCGCTTCTCGGCTTGCACAGGCGCTGCCGGAGCGACGGAGGCGATCGCCCCGTCGCGCTGCTGGCGCATCCGTTCCAATTCGCCGCTCAACTCGGTCAGCTGAGCTTCCTGCGCCGCCACGGTCGACCGGAATACTTCCAACTGCTGAACAGCGTCGGCCTGCTCGTGGCTGGTCGCGTTGCTGCGCCGCAGGTATTCCGCGTGCACGAGCTCGACCTGAGCCGAAAGCTCGTTGCGCTTGGCTTCTTCGGCCGACAGCCGAGCCAAGGTTTCTTTGAGTTCAGCTTCCAACGCGTTCAGTGCCGCCTGCTGGGTAGCGATCACGCTTTCGGCTGAATGCATCATGGCTTCCAGCTCGGATGCGCGCGTGGACTGCGAGGAAGCCTCCTGGACAAGTATGCCAAGGCCCCTGCACTCTTGCTTCAGCACCTGCTCACGTTCGAGCTTCTCGATCAGGCTGACTTCCATCTCTTGCAGCTGCCGCTGGAGACGCTCCGTTGCCTCGGAAGATTGCAGCTCGGTCGCGCGTGATTTGCGCAGCAGCGACTGCTGTTCGCCCGCCAGCAGTTCCAAACTCTTGCTGTAATCCTTTGCGCCTTCCAAGTCTTTTTGCCGCGCGAACCACATGCCGACCGCGCCGGCGATTAAACCGGCCAAAAACCCGGCAAAAAGCCAGAGCCAGCCTTTGATCGGCGATCGCACCGCTTGAATGGAAATGGTCCGTTCAGGGACCGGAACAGGCGTCAACACAATGACCGGGCCCGGCCGCGCCACCGGAAGCGCCTGGCTGCTCGCATCGCCCAAAGCGCTGTCCATGGCCTGTAGGCGACCCAATAGGGGCTTTTCAGCTTGAATAGGCGGGGTGTGCTTTTTGTCCGACGACGCTGCGCCGGCGACGGAGCCGGTCATACCGGCCGCCAAAAACACAGCCGACCACACGCCGAAAGCTGCCAGCGGATGGTTTCGATTCATTTTTGCACCGCACTGACGATGTCGTTCACCTGAACGCCCGCGGCGGGATAGTCCGGAAGAAGCCGGGCGGCCGAAGCCGTTTGCTGCAGCCGCTCTACCTGCGCCTGCGCAATGACCTTTTCTTCGCGGGTGATCTTGATCAGATCGCCCATCTTCAAAGCATCCCACCCGAGATTCACGACCACAAAATCCCATTCAGGGTTCACCTGAACAACCCGTCCCTGCCGCTGGGGCAGCGAAAAAGCCACGGAAATCGGGTCCAGCTGGACGGTCGATGCATCGGCTTTGGGCGGGGCTTGGCGGGCAACAAGCAATTCAGTCTGCAGCTGTCCGATGTGACCGTCGCGGCTGTGAACGTCTTCCTGCAAAGAAGCGAGCTGCTGGGTCGCGGAATCCAAGCGGGCAACGAGCTGGTGGAGTTCTCGGGATTTTTCGGCAAGAAGCTGTTGCAGGCGAGCCGAACGTTTGGCTTCGGTCTGAAGCGCCGTTCCCATCGCCGCTTCGCGCTCCTGCGCAAATGCTAGCCGGCGAGACAGTTGAGCGCGTCCACGGTGTTCGATTACCGCGGATGTGGTGAGGCCGATAATGCCAATGGCGATAGCTGCGTAAATGAATCGCATTCGCTAAGAGCAAGTATATGTAAGTTTTTTCAGATGTCCAGTACTAAAGCACTCAGCGCACAAAAACCCACTCGTTCTCGACGGAGAGATCCGGAAAAAATTTATAGCCCTCATCGCCAAATGGCTTCAGCGCATCGGGGTTGTGAATCCGATTCTTGACCAAATAGCGCGCCATCAATCCGCGGGCACGCTTGGCGAGGATCGGCACGGTTTGGATCTTGCCGTTGCGCTTTTGTTTGAACTGGATCGTGAGGAGCTTGGCCTTCAAACGCTTCGGGTTCACCACACTCGCGTACTCCTGAGAGGCTAGGTTCAATACCGTGGAGCGCTGCGCCGCGGCGTCGCGATCAATGGCGGCGGTCACGCGGTCGGACCAAAAATCATACAAGTCCTTCCACGTCGGGCCTGACAATTTTGCCGCCATTTCCAAGCGGTAGGGTTGAATCAAATCAAGCGGCCGCAACAAACCGAAAAGCCCGGAAACGATGCGCAGCGATCCGTGCGCAAAAGACAGGTCGTCGGCGGTGAACTCCGCGGACCCCATGCTGCGGAACACGTCTCCCTGGTAGGCCAAGAGCGCCGGCTTTGCGTTGTGGCGCGTGAAGGGGAAATGCATGGATGCCAGGCGCTCGGCGTTGAGCGCGGCGAGCTTCGGGCTCACGCCAAGCAGCTTGCCGAGCCGCCCGGCGGACAAAGGCTTGAGCTGAGTGAGCAGCGTGCGGGCGTGGGTCAGGCCTTCCGGCTGGGTCGTTTCCGGCGCTTTCCATCCGGACTCGAAATCAAGCGTCTTGGCGGAGGACAAAATCGCGATCATGCGCGGAACGGGCGATCAGGAAGACTTGAGCGGGGCGGACAACCCGCCGATCTCCCGGTCGAAAAAGAAAAGCCCGCGGCCATCGGTGCCGGTGATCTTCAGCTTGTCGAGGATTGACTTGAACAGGCTCTCTTCTTCGTGCTGCTCGGCCACGTACCATTGGAGAAAATTGAAGGTCGAGTAGTCTTTTTCTTCCAATGCCGTATCGACGAGCTTGTTGATCTGCCGGGTGACTTCGCACTCATGGTCGTACGTCTGCTTGAAAACCTTCTCAACGGTCGTGAAGTCCGAAGGAGGCGCTTCGATGGTGCCGAGCAGCGCGAGCGCACCGGTCTCGTTCACGTAAGTGAAGAGCTTCTGCATGTGCTGCATCTCTTCGTCAGCCTGCCGGCGGAGAAAAGCTGCGCACCCCAGAAGACCCTTGAACGTGCACCAAGCGCTCATCTGAAGATAGAGATTGGACGAATAGAATTCCAAGTTCACCTGTTTGTTCAATGCCTTGATCAGGTCTTTGCTGAGCATGAGCGATTATACCGCGAACAGCCGGTCGAGAACCCGCGGAAAGACCGGCCGGCCGGAAGCGTCCATGGCCGCGCACTCGAAACGGGAAGCCAGCAAAAGCTTTCGGCTCGGCAAAAGGAAAATGTCTTGGGTGAATTCGATGCGCACGGGCGAGAGCTTGCGGATGCTTAAGCCGATCTCAAAAGCATCCCCGCTGCGCAGCGGCGCTTTGTAGTCCAACTCCGCGCGCACGATCACCAGGTGCGTTCCGGACTTGGCCAGATCGGAGAACACAATACCCGATTGCTTCAAAAAAACGTGGCGCGCATGCTCGAGGTAATTCTGGTACACCGCATTGTTCACGATTCCCTGCAGGTCGCACTCGTAATCGCGCACTTCACCGGCAAGCGAGAAAGCATGCGGCGGTCGTTTGCCGGACGGCATCTTAATTGGCCGCCAAATCCGCGGCGTCCGCCTCAACGCCCGCCTGCTGCAGCAGTTGCTGCAGCTGCGCCTCGCTGAGCGGTTTGACCTCTCGTCCGCCGGCCATGAGCGGGCGCAGCAGGATGCGGTAGCTGTCGTAGTCGAAACGGTAGGACGACGGCAGAAACGGTTTGATCCCGTCTTCGGAATAGGCAAAAGCGTGCAGGAGCCGCCAGTCGCGCGCGATAAAAAGGTGTCCGCTTGAGTCGTTTCCCTTTTCTTCAATCAACACCGGGCCCGGGTACGGCCAGGTGCGCAGCCGGCGGCTCTCGAACACCCCGCTCAGCCGCGCGTTATACAGCGCGGGCTCCACTTTTCCGGTGCAGGCGCCGTCGCAGCGCTTGAGGTGGTACGCGAAACAGGCGCCTGAACCGCTCTCAAGACCCAGCCGCCGGGGACACAGCCGCGCGGTCTGCGCCGCTTCCGCAAGAAAAGCCTTGGCTTGCCGCTGCGAACGAAAGAGCGCCAAAATTTCTCCCGGCGCCAGCTCGTTTTCGGTATCGAGCCGCTCGATGGCCACCGCATGATAGCCGTCCGGCTGCTCGACCTTGCGCAGCACCACAAGCCGGCTCGCGTGTCGCAGCTGCCGGTTATAGATCGGCATCAGGCTCTTGACGAGGTGCGATTCAAGGAAAAGCGCGCCGATCTCGCCGTAAGTCGGGAAAGTTTCGACGCGCGTGGTGGCCTGGCACAGCCGCATCTCGCGCCCGGACGAATGATCGCCGGAAAAATGCGACAGCACGCGCTGGCGGATGTTGCGGCTCTTGCCCACATAAACCGGCATGCCTGTGGCGTCGCGGAACACGTAAACGCCGGGGCAGGACGGCAGCCGGTCCGCGACCGACGGCGCCAAGTTGGGCGGCAATGTCTGGGTCTTGAGCAGGTGCTGCAGCGCGCTGGCGAACCGGTCTTCTTCAATCGTCGCGCGGGCGTGCTGCAAGAAAGACCAAACCGCTTGAGCGTCATCAAGCGCGCGGTGGCGATTCTCGCACGCGAACCCGAAACGTTCGATGAGGGCGCTGAGGTTGTGCCGGCGGTGCTGCGGGTACAGCCGGCGCGAGAGCCGGACGGTGCACAAGCACTTGGCCGACCACGGCATGCCCAGGCGCTCGAGCTCGTTGCGCACAAACGCTTGATCGAAACGCGCATTGTGCGCGACAAAGATGCAGCCGTCCATGGCCTCGCGGACATCGGCTGCGATCGAACGGAACTTCGGCGCATCTTCCACGTCGATGTCGCCGATGCCGGTGAGCTGGGTGATGATCGGCGGAATCGCGCACTCGGGGTTCACGAGGCTCTCGTACGTGCGGACAAGCTTGCCTTCTTCAACCCGGATCACCGCGATTTCGATGATGCGGTTGTAAATAGCGCTGCCGCCGGTTGTTTCCACGTCCACGATAGCGAGCTTCAAGCTGTCGAGCATCTCCTTAGCCTTTGTCCGGCTCAGCCAATTCGGTGCTGATGCGCACCGATGCCTCGGCCAGCGCGCGCGTGACCGCGCGACGGGCGAGCGCATTGAACCATTGTCCGGCGTCCGAGTCCAGAAAATCGGCATACGTGCGCAGCTCTTCAAGCGGCACGTCCCGATAGATGTAGAGCCACTCGCTCATGAGCTCCTGCTGGATTTCCGGTTCGTGCGATCGGACGGAAGCGTAGAGCTCGCTATCCGCCGGCCGCTCGGCTTGCGGCACGGTCGCCAGTAAACCGCGCGTCAGGGCAAACTGCGTTTGCAGGGCGATCTCCGTCGCAAATGTCGCGCGCTGCATGCGCTTCAACAGCGCCAGCCGCTCCGGGTCCGGCGGTTTATCCGCCACCCGGGCTTGCTCAGACTTGATCTCTTCGCGCGCAAAAGCGGTCGAGCTCCTGATTTCGAGCTGGATGAGGTGAATGCCAACGGACGAGCGCAGCCACTGGCGCACAGCCGGCCAATACTGGCTGGCGGCTTCTTCGGAAAACGCGCCGAATACGGCATCTTGGAGCATCAGCGGCTGGAAGGCTTGCGCCGAGGCTTCACGCAACGCCGCCCAATCCGCCGGGTTGATTTCGGCGCGCTTGGCGGTGAGCGATGCGTCTACAACCGTCGGCACGCGCTCAAGCTGCGCGTTCAAGCCCGACAGCTCCATCACCTCGCGCACAACCGTGTCGTCGGCGGACGCGCCGGCAGGCGCGCTCGGACAGGCAACCGCGACCACGGCCGCAAACCCCATCGCCAGCATGCTCGCCGGCTTGCGCCGCGGACTGTGAATGCTCACTGTACGCGGGAAAGCTGAAATGTCGTGGTGCCGTTTGACTTGCCGTCTGCGAATGAGGTCCATTCCTGCGTCACGTGGTCTGCGTCGGTCCAATTCATGCTAAGCGCATGCATGTGCGGGGTGTTTGCGTCCAAACTGCCGTCTTTCAAAGTGAACTCCAACTTCTTATCGTCCGATCCCGCCAGCGACAACTGCGGCCGGTTGCCCATCAAGCAGTAGTGCGTCATGGCGGGCTTGCCGTTTTCTTCGTAATACGTGGTCACCATTTCGTGGTCCGAGCCGGGCATAAGCGTTTCGACGAGCACGGCGCCGCCGGCGCTTTGGTGGTAATCGACCTCCACCTCTTCCGGCATGCTTTCATCCTTATGCGCCGAGACCGACTTCCCTTTCCAACGGCCTTCCAACTGCTTCAGCCGGTCGAATTCCGGGGATGCCGCGAACGCGGTGCTTGCCGCGGACAGAACCAATCCCATACCCAGTATCCAAACGCGCATCCTCGTCTCCTTTTTTACCAAATCGAAAGCTGCATCTCCGCCGGCACCGGCCGGCCTTCCCGTTCGGCGTTCTCGACCAGAGCCAGCTCGATCCGCTCCAAGTACCGGCTCCGCTGGGCTGAAACTGCTTTGCCGCGCATGAACCGCTTTGCCGCGTGCGACAGAAAAAGAAAACGCTTGGTGCGCGTCATGGCAACGTAGAGCAGCCGCTGCTCCTCAGCCAGAGCCTCGCCCGTCTTTTCGCCGAACTGCTCAAAGGGGATCAGGCCTTCCTCGCAGCCCGGGACAAACACGGTCATGAATTCCAGCCCCTTGGCCGCGTGCATGGTCATGAGCGAGACGCGCTCGGCCTTGGCGTCCCAGTCATCCACCCCTTGGCGCAGCGACGTGGCCTGCAAGAACTCGCCGTAACGCGTGCCGAACCCCGCCGCAAAACGCATCACCCGCTGCCGGTCAAAGTCAGCGCAGGCTTCTTTGGCGACGATCCGGTCAAGCGCTTCCGCGACCGAGACCTTGTCCTGCATCGCCTGGCGAGTTTCGGAAAGAGCCGTTTTTTCGCCGCGCACGTGCGGCCCGCGCAAAGCCGCGCGGATCAGCGCAATGGCTTCGGCCCACGGCTCTTGCTGATAAATCGGCGCAAGCCCCGCTTGCTGCATGGGAATGCCGTGCTGCGTCAACGCTTCAGCTATCAGTTCAAAGAGCGCCGATGTTCGGCACAGCACAGCAAAATCGCGAAAACTCGTGATACCGGCTTCGATCGTGCCTTCGGTGATGCCGGTGTGCATCGAATAGCTGCCCACCCCGCCGATCATGGCCTCGATCGTGCCCGCGATCCAATCCGCTTCGCTGCGATCGGTCGGGCAAGATTGGAGATGAATCTTCAAGTTTCCGGCGGTGCCGCTCAAGGGTTGGCCCCGTCCCAGCACCTGGCCCGCTCCTTGAAGGATCGTCGCGGGCACGCGGAAGCTCTGGTTGAGCGCGACCGGCTTCAGCGAGGGAAAATCCGTCTTGAGCCGATCGAGCAACCGCACGTCGGCTCCGCGAAATCCGTAGATAGCCTGATCCGGATCTCCGATCAAGAACAGGTTCGGGCGGCGGCTGCCGGCCAGCAACCGGGTGATCTCGTATTGGCGGAGGTTCAAATCTTGGACTTCATCGACGAGAATCCACCGGAAGCGCTCGCGCCAGCGCTTCACGAGCGACGGGTGCTGCTTGAAAAGCTGCACGGGCTGCCAAAGAAGATCGTCCAAATCGAAAAGTTGGCGTTTGCGCAGCTCGATCTCGTAGTCGTCGTAGGCCGCAACCAACTCGAGCGATGGGTCCGCGAGCCATCCTCCCTTGAAAGCGGAGATCTCTTCGGACAGCTTGTTGATCTGTTTCCGGCCGATCGGCGCGACCGCGGTCAAGAGATCGCATTTCTCCTGTTCATCAGCGAGACCGAAGTCGGCGCCGCGGCCCAGCAGCGCCGCATGCTCGCGCACAATGGAAAGACCCAAGGCGTGAAACGTAGACACGCTCAGCCCCGCGGCTTTTTCGAGCCGCCTTTCCAGGCGCTGGCGGATCTCTTCCGCGGCTTTGTTCGAAAAAGTAAGCGCCAGAATGCGCGCGGCCGGCGCTTGGCGCTGCTCAACAAGGTGGCAGATGCGATCCACCAGCAAGCTGGTCTTACCGGAGCCCGGCCCTGCGATCACGAGGCATACGCCTTCGCCGAACGTCACGGCTTCCTGCCGCTCCGGCGCGTCCGCGGCAACAATGCGCTGCTCCGGCGCTTCAGTTCCGGCCGCGTGCGTAACCGGTTGCGCGCGCAGCTTGCGCTGGAATGCCGCGACGTCGAAACCGATGCCCGCGGCATGGCTCGTAGGTGAGGCGGGCTGAGCAGCTGCGGTAAAAAGCGACAGCTGCGGCAGGTGCGCGGTTTCGCCCGGGCGGAACACGCGGACCTTGCCGAATTCGCCGTCGTAGCCCGGCTCCGTGATGACCTCTCCCTGCCGGAGCCGGCGAATACCCTCAGCGAGCACCTCGCCGCCCACGCGCTGCACCTCGCCCAGATCCGCGAACAAGAGAATATGAAACTCGGATCCCAAGTGAGCGATCAGCCGGTGGTATTCCTCGCTCACGCTGCGGCTTGTTGTGCTCTTTTTTCCCAGTGTCTCAGCGACAAGCTCTGGCAGCGGCGTGATGGAGTAATACCGTTGCTTGCCCATGGTCGCCTGCTCGGCCGGACGGTCGGCCAGCTCCGCCACGCGGTACAGCACGCCGCGCGTCACCGGCTTGCCGCACCCGCTGCACCGGCCGCCGTGCTCCAGCGTTTGGAGCGGGTCCCAGCAGATGTTGCATTTGCGGTGCCCATCGTAGTGGTACTTGCCTTCGTGCGGAAAAAACTCAATCGTGCCGAGGAAACCGCCGTTGTCATCGCGCAGCGCGTTGCGGATGGATGTGAAGCTGAGATCCGTTTCAAAAAGGTTGGCTTCGCGCCCGAGTTTCTGCGGCGAGTGCGCGTCGGAATTCGATACCAAGCGGAAGCGGTCCAGAAAACTGCACACGCGGTTCATGGCCGGATCGCTGGAAAGCCCGGTCTCCAGCGCGAAGATGTGCGGCGTAAGGTCGCCGAAACATTCTTCGATGGAATCGAACCCGGATTGCGAGCCCAGCACGGAGAACCACGGCGTCCAAATGTGCGCGGGAATCAAGTAGGCGTCGGGCGAGGACTCGAGCAGCATCTCCAGCAGGTTCCGGGAGTCCAGCCCAAGGATTGGCCGTCCGTCCGACCGGATGTTGCCGATGGCGTCCAGCTTGGCCTGAAAGCGCTCGGCGGCGTCGAAGTCCGGTAAGACGCAAATGTTGTGCACTTTGCGAACGCGCCCGGCGCGCTTGTAGATACTGCTGATCTCCACTGTGAGCTGAAAGTACAAGGGCGTGTCGGCCAGCCGCGACGAGGACACGGCGGAGAGCTGCCATTGCGGCTTGATCCGGTAAAGCCCGTTGCCCGCGGGCTCGAGATTTTCGCGAAGCTCGTTCAGCCAGCCCGGATGCACGCAGTCACCGGTGCCGATTACTTGAAGCCCTTTGATGCGGGACCAATAATCCAGATTTTCGGGGTTGAGCTGTTTGGTAGTAGCGCGGGAGTAGTGCGAATGAATATGAAAGTCAGCGAGAAAAGGCATCAATGGGATCCTTCAAGGCCCTTATCCTAACAGATCGGAGAGATTATGGCTTCTTGCTCTTCCAGACCTTGCGGATGAAGGGTTTGCGGCCGGAGCCTTCGCTATAGGCGTTGTAGTGGTCGGGTTTTTTCTTGTAATACTTCTGGTGGTATTCTTCCGCAGGATAAAACGGCTGCGCGGGCAAGATTTCCGTCACGATCGGCTTGGCGAACATTCCGGACGCGGCGAGCTTTTCCTTGGACGCCTCCGCGATCTGCTTCTGCTTATCGGTGTGATAGAAAATAGCGGTCTTGTACTGGCTGCCGTGGTCGGCGAACTGGCCGTCGGCCTGCGTCGGATCGATATTGGTCCAGAAGATGTCGAGCAGCTTCTCGTAAGAAACTTTGGCGGGGTTGTAGGTGACCTGAATGGCCTCGAGGTGGTCCGTCCCGCCGGAGGAAACCGCATCGTATTTCGCGTCTTCTTTGGAACCACCGGTGTAGCCGACCCACGTGGTCACGATTCCGTCCAGCGGATCGAACTCCGACTGCATGCACCAAAAGCAGCCGCCGGCGAATGTCGCGAGCTCTTGCTTGGCTTCCATCGGTTGATCCCCTTCCGCGCGGGCCCGCGCCATTCCCACAAAACAGAATGCCATCGCCACCATTGCAGCGGCGATCGACTTCAGCCGCCAGCTCATGCCGATCCCGGCTGCGGCGGCTCCACGTCGGACTCTTCTTCCAACAGCAGGAAAGGTATACCGAACTGGTCCTTGGCCTGCGAAGACCATGCGCTCTTGCTTCCCGCGGGGCGCAGCCGCAGCCCGCCGTCGCCGCCGAACACCAATGTCACGGTGCCTGAGCCGGAATCTTCCACTTTTGCCGCCTGAGCTGCCTCCGGTTTACCGTCGACCGTCCACCCGGTGATGTCGTACCAGTTGGCGGGCGCGTTCGCGGTGCCGGGCGGCGACAAACGGACCCGTTTTACCGGCGATGGCTCGCATGAGTTGACGAACACCCGCTGGTCGACAGACTCGCAATTGGGATTCGGCAGAACTTCGACGAGGATCACTTCGAGGACCGCTCAAGCGCGGCCAAACGCGTTTCCAGTTCCTTGATCCGCTTGTGCAATTCCGGCAAGCGACGAATCAGCACCATCTGTTCTTTGGAGTCGTTGAGCCGAACAGATGGATACCCCCACTGGATTTCACCCTCAGGCACGTCCTTTGTCGCTATAGAGGCCGCGCCCAACCGGGCTTTCTTGCCGAGCGTCAGGTGGTCGATGACGCCCGACTTGCCTCCCAACATGCTGTAGTCGCCGATCGTCACGGATCCGGCCAAGCCGACCTGGCCGGCCAAAATAACGTGCTTGCCGATCTGGTCGTTGTGCGCGACTTGGACTTGGTTATCGAACTTGGATCCGCGGCCGACCCGAGTCGAACCGATCGTGGCGCGGTCCACGCAGGAGTTGCAGCCGATCTCCACGTCATCCTCAATGACCACATTGCCGATCTGCGGCACCCGCTCGTAATGGTCCCGGTCGAACACGTAGCCGAAGCCGTCGCCGCCGATAATAACACCCGCGAAAAGGCGCACGCGCGAGCCGATCACGCAGTGGTGATAAACCGCTACGTTAGGCCCGATGCGGCAATTCTCGCCGATGCTGACGTCGTTGCCGATATACGTTCCGGGGTCGATGATCGTACCCTTGCCGATGCGCGCGCGGTCGCCGATAAAAGCATTTGCGCCGATATCCACGGGTTTATCGATCTGAACGTCCTTGCCCAGGACAGCAGTTGGATGGATGGAACCCGTTGCCACGGGATCAGGATTGAACAGCTGAAGAAGCAGGGCAAAAGCCAAGCGAGGATTTTCGACGCTGATTCCGGAGCGCCCTTTGAGGTCGGCATCCGTAGCGGCCCAACCGACCATAATGCCGGAAGCCTTGGATTCGAGCGCGTGGGTCAATGAGCGCGGATTGTCGGCAAACGTGAGGTAACCATCTTGCGCGGTATCGTAGCTGCCGATGCCCCGTATAAGGACGGAACCGTCCCCGATCACGCGGGCTTTGAGGAACTCGGCAAGTGAAGCAAGCGATTTTTCCATGGGCGTTATTCTAGCACGCCCGCCTGCCTCACGTGCACGCCCAAATGGCGCGGCTTATTTGGGTGGCACAGCTCTTACTTTGGCTGCCCGCCCGCCGAGGAGCCGGACTCCCACATAGCCTCTCCGAGCAGGAAAGAGACCGTCTCAAAGAGCTCAAGCGAGTCAAACGGCTTGGTCAGGTACGCGTCGGCCCCATGCGCAAAGCCCCTCAGCCGGTCCACCGGCTGCGACTTGACGGTCAGCATCAGGATCGGCAGCGCCCACGGGTGATAAGCCCGCCTCAGATCGCGCGCGATCTGGAAACCGTCCGAGTCGGGCAGGTTCACGTCCAGAATCACCAGATCAAACCGCTCGCGTGCCGCCAGAGCCAAGCCGGTGAGACCTTTCACTTCCATGCTCACGTCGTAACCGGCCGATTCCAGGCGCGCCTTTACCAAGCGAGCCAACGGCTCATCGTCTTCAACGATCAAGATACGTTTGCGTCCATCCTTCTCTTTGTCCATGACCGCCTCCTTACTTTGTCTTATCGGTTTTTTCACTCATTCATTCGCGCCTAAGGTTACCGGACTTTCGATCAGCGCCAAGACTTCCTGCGCGCTCACCGGTTTTGGGATGAACCGCTCTCCCCCGATGACCCCCGACCGCGTCTTCACCTCATCGCGCGAAACCGCTGCGGTCAGGAAAATGATCGGTATCCGCGAGAGCGTCGTGTCCTCGCGGAACTGCGCCGCGACGGTTCCCCCGTCTATGTCGGGCATAATCACGTCCAGCAGGATAAGGTCCGGCCTGAAAACTTTGGCCGCCTCCAGGGCAAACGCCCCTCCGGACTCGACCCGCACCACATAGCGCCCCGTGCGCTCCAAATAAAGTTTCAGCGCGCGCGAAAAGGTCTCCTCGTCGTCAATGAGCAAGATGCGTTTAATGGCCATGGGCCACCCCCTTTCCGATCGAGAACGCCACCTGCACGCGTGCGCCGCCTGAGGGCTTATTCGAGAGGGTGATGGTCCCGCCATGCATCTCCACGATCTGCTTGCTCACGGTCAGCCCCAAACCGGTTCCCTTTCCGGTTGGCTTGGTCGTAAAAAAGGGGTCGAAGACCTTATGCAGCTTGTCCGGAGGAACTCCCGGTCCCGTATCATCGATCAGTACATATATTTCGCCGGTCCTGACCGCGGTTTCGACGCGAATCGATCCTCCCGCTTGCAAGGCCTGCACGGAATTCATGAAGATATTCACGAAAACTTGTTCCAACTTGGTTCGGTCGATAGCCAAGCACGGAATCGCGTTATCCAAATGCTTTTCCACCGATACATGGCATCGGTCCAGCTCATGCTTCACCAGCGCCAATGCTTGCTCAACGATCCCATTGATCGATTGCGCGGTTTTCTCAAGCTGGTGCGGCGCGGAGAAGTCCAAGAGTCCCTTAATCACCTTATCGGCCCGCTTCACAGCGGTCTTCATGTCGCGCAGCAAGATCGCTAAATCGGCGTCATAAACCGGGTAATGATCGGTCAGCACGTCGAGTCCCATGAGGAGCGTTGCCAGCGGATTCTTCACCTCGTGCGCCACGCCCGCGGCCAAGCGGCCGACCGATTCCATCTTGGCCACGTGGATGAGCTGAAGCTGCGTTTCTTGGAGATCTTCATGCGCGGTGTTGAGTTTCTGCAAAGCCTCTTCCAGCGCCCGGCGGCGCTCCGAAAGCTGCGCGTTCGCGGACCGCAGTTCTTCCTCAACCCGCTTGCGCTCGGTAATGTCGCGGATCACGGCGCTCAGGAACGAGCCGGCGTCGGATGTCCATTCCGAAAAAGCCAGCTCGATCCAAAATTCAGAGGCATTTTTGCGGCGACCGATGAGCTCCATGGTGCCGCGGAAGCGGCCGTAACCGCTGCCGTCGAAGCGAGCCAGCCCCGGCATAGCCGGGTCGCGGAAGCGCTCAGGGAGCAGCTCCGTCAACGATCTGCCGACCATGTCTTCAGCCGTGTAACCGAACATCGCCGCCGCTCCCTGGTTCCAGGAAAGAATCGCGCCATCCAGGTCGGTCCATAGGATCGCGTCCCGTGCCGACTCGATCACGCAACGGTAATGTTGTTCGCCGAGCTGTATCATGGGCTTCCCTCGCTACCCCTGAAAAAAAGCAAAACCCCAGGCTCGGCGACGAAAGCCTGGGGCCGAATGCGTAAAGACCCTGCACGATCCCCTCCTGTGCGGGGCGTTCGGCAACCCAGCCGCCATACCGCGCTCTGCGCGGTTTAGGCCCGTGGCTTTGCGTCCCCGGGTTTCCCCGGGTTTGCCTTTTTCGAACCAAAAATCCCTTACCTAAAGGTTACCACAACCCCTTCCAGGAGAACAAGTAAGCCCCTAAATTTCTTGGCTGGCCGGAGGGGGTTTTGAAGGGCCTGCGTCGCCGGTCAGCATAGCCACGGTTTCGAACAATTCCGCTGAGTCAAAGGGCTTGGTCAGGTAAGCGTCGGCGCCATGGGCAAACCCGCGGAGCTGGTCTGCGGGCTTATCCTTAACTGTAAGCATCAGAATGGGTAGCGCCCAGGGGTGATAAATCTTCCGGAGCTCCCGGGAGATTTGGTAGCCGTTGCTGTCCGGCAGGTTGATATCGAGAATAACCAGGTCAAAACGCTGCTCGGCTGCGCTCTTCAGCGCGTCTTTGCCGTGCGTATGCGTTTGCACCTGGCACCCGATGCTTTCCAACCGGCTTTTGACCAGCCGCGCCAGCGGTTCGTCGTCTTCAACGACCAGAACCTGCTTGCATCCTGCAGCATCCATGATGGCGCACCTCCTCTTCCCATCTTAGCTCAGGTTGCGAGCGAACGGCCACTCCGTGTGCCTGCCGGCCCATCTTTTTCGAGGTAAAAATCCAGATGGGCCAAGACTTCTTTTGCGCTGACCGGCTTGGCGATGAACAGCTTGCCGCCGATCAAGCCGGAGCGAGTAGTGGCTTCTTCGCGAGAGACCGCGGCGGTCAGGAATAAAACAGGCACCTGATTCAAATCCGAGTCCGCTTTCAACTGAGCCGCGACCATACCCCCGTCAATCTCCGGCATGATCACGTCCAGCAGAATGAGATCGGGCTTGAATGCCTTGGCCGACGCCAAGGCATTCATGCCGTGATTTTCAGTCTCGACGACGAATCGGCCAGTCTTTTCCAAATAAAACTTCAGCGCGTTCGTAAAAGTTGCTTCGTCATCGACCAGCAGGATGCGCTTCTTGTTTTCCTCCATCCTTTTCACCTCTCCTTCACACATTAAAAATAAGGGTGACCTGCGCCCCGCCCTCTTGCCTGTTGTGAATGGAAATCATGCCGCCGTGGAGCTCGATGATTTTCTTGCTGACCGTGAGCCCGAGGCCTGTCCCCTGGCCTGTCGGCTTTGTCGTAAAAAAAGGGTCGAACACCTTGGCCAGTTTGTCCTCAGGAATGCCGGGCCCGGTGTCATCCACGTAAGCCACAACCACCATGTCTCCTTTGGGGTGCCAATCCTCGTGCCGCCGGCTCAGCTTGGAATGGCCGAATTCTTCCAGCGGTATCGCTTCGGTGGTTACCGTGATGCTGCCTCTGCCTGACATGGATTGGACGGCGTTCATGAACAGGTTGAGGAACACCTGCTCCAATTTAACGCGGTCCAAGTGCAGCGCGGGCAGCGATGATCCCAGGTTCTTGATCACGAGCACATGGCTGCGGTCAAGGGCATGCTTCACCAGGACAAGCGCCTGCTCGATGATAGCGTTGAGATCCTCTTCCGTCGGCTTCAGCTCGTGCGGCGCCGAGAAGTCCAAGAGCCCCTTGATCACGGCATCGGCCCGGCGGACAGCCCGGTTCATGTCGCGCAGCAAGGCGGAGACGCTTTCGTCCGATACGGTAAAATGGTCGGTCAGCACGTCGATGCCCATCAGGATGGTCGCCAGCGGGTTCTTCACTTCATGCGCCACGCCGGCGGCCAAGCGGCCGACCGATTCCATTTTAGCCACCTGGATGAGCTGGAGCTGCGTCGACTGCAGCTCCTCATGCGTCTTGTGCAGATTGGACAAAGCTTCGGTCAGAGCGCGCTGACGCTCCGACAGCTGCAGGTTCACCTGGCGCAGATCTTCCTCGCCCTGCTTGCGCTCGGTGATGTCGCGGATGATGGACGTCACGAACTGCCCTTCGGCGGTTGCCCACATCGATAGCGAGAGCTCCAGCGGAAATTCGCCGCCGTCCTTCCGCTGACCGGCCAGCTCCAAGGTGCGGCCGATCAAGCGGCTCTCGCCGGAGTTCCGGAAACGCTCAAAGCCGTGCTGGTGCGCTTGTCTGAAACGCTCCGGCATCAGAAACGTCAGCGGCTTGCCCATCACGTCGTCCCGCTCGTAACCGAAAATGGATTCCGCGCCCTTGTTCCATGAAACGACCCGGCCATAGCTGTCGGCGGAGATGATCGCATCCCGAGCGGACTCGACCACGGAACGGAACCGCTCTTCGCTTACGCGCAGCGCTTCTTGAATCCGCTTGCGCTCGGTGATATCGCGGGCGATGACGGACGCGCCGATTGCGTGGCCTTCCGCATCCTTGACCGGAGAAACGGTCATCAGCACCGATACGCGCGTGCCGTCCTTGCGCACGCGCACGGTCTCAAAAGGCTCGACCGCGTCGCCCTGCCGGATGCGGTCCAGCACGGCCGGCACCTCATCCGGTATCTCGCGCGGCACGAGCATCAGCGCCGAGCGTCCTTTGACTTCCTCCGCCGTGTAGCTGAAGAGGCGCTCGGCCGCTTTGTTCCAGCTCACAATGACCCGATCGAAACTTTCGCCGACGATCGCCTCGCTCGATGACTCGACCAGAAAAGCCAGGCGTTGCAGCGTCTCCTCGACTTGCCGGCGCTCCACGAGCGTGTGTTTCAAGTCTTCCAGAGCCTTCTCCTTCGAAGCGCTGACGGCGAGCAACGCGTGATGAGAGCGCCTCAAGCTGTTCAGCCACAAGGAGCCGAGCAAGAGCATGATCCCCAGCATCGCGAACACGAGCATGGCGACGAAACCTTGGAATTCCCGAATGGGAGCAAGCATGTCTTCCAGCGGATGGCTGACGAGAACCACCCACCCGAAGGGATCCACCGGGGTGTAGCTGATCTGGATAACCTGATGAGTCGACGGATCTTTCAAGGTCAAGGAGCCTTCGCCGCCGGAAAGCACCTGCTCCACCACCGGCGGTGTCATGCGGGCGGGATCAATCGACTCGTGCGGAAGGCTCCTGGCCGCGATGCGGCCCATGCGGTCGACGAGGGTCACGGTCCCGGCTTCAAGCACCAGATTTTGGCGCAGCCACCGCTCCAAAGCCTCGAGCGTGTGCTGGCCGCCCAAGTATCCGACGACCTGATTCTCGGCGTTGCGGATGGGTGTGAGAACATTGACCAAAAGCACCGAGTGCGGCTGGGCTGCGCGCTCGAATACATTTGAAACGATCGTCTCTTGCTGCCGCAGGACCATTTGGAACCATTCCTGGCTCGAAAAATCCTCGCCCGCGGCGTGCGGATTCTCGGGATAAGATGCCACCAGCCTGCCCTGCGCATCCACGATGAAACCCAGCCCGATCTCGGCGTGCTGCCACACGAGGTCCTCAAGCTGTTTGCGGATCGCCTCCTTATCCTCCAAGCGCAGCAGATCAACGAGAGCCGGACGGCTCGCGAAACTTTCCAGGTAATGCGCCAACCCGTTGAAATGCTCATGCACCACTTTGGCGGACACGCGCGCGGTGGTCGTGTTCTGGCGCCAGACCTGGCCTTCCATGGCGCGGCGCGCCTGCCTGACCTGCAGCCATAAGAGCACCATCATGGGTATGGTCAAAATCAGCGCGAATGAACCGATCATGCGCCACCCGGACCGCAATAAGAAAGGCTGCGCAAGCGCAAGCGCAACCGGCTTGTCTTCGGCCGAAATATCCACGGAGGGATGCCGGGCCCTCGAAGAGAAAGCGCTGCGCCAGTCCTCGACGAGCTCTGTGATGCGCGCCAGCCGCGTTTCGTCGAACTTCCGGCTCGTAATGTCGCGGAGAAAAAAAAGCACGGCCGTCGGCGCCTGGAGGTCCGAGGCGTTATCGCGGATGACCGAGATCGACACGAGCAGCAAGCGCGCGCCGGTCTTCGGGTGAACATAAGTGATCTCGAATTCGCGCTGCGCGGCCAGCCGCTCGATCAAGAGCCCCATGGCTCCGCCGAGAAAGGGATGATCGAAGAAGGTTTTGACCGGACGCCCGCGGATCTGGTCTTCCGAAAGCCCGAGCATCTCCGACGAAGCGCGGTTCACAAGGCGAATGGTGCCTTCCATGTCCATAACAAGCAGAGGCTCGCCTACGGAATTCAAGATCGGCTCGGCGCGGGCAAGCTCAGGCGCGATGTCCACGAGCCGGTACTTGCGAACCGCGCGCGCGATGAACGCCAGGAAAAAGAGGATGGGCAGAAAACCGAAGGGGTAAATCGCAATGCCGAACTTCGGCAGGTAGTCGACGGAACCGAGATATACGATGGCGAACGCGATGAGAAAAGCGCGCACGCGCCAGTAATGCGGCGAGCCGGGCAGCGTCTTGCGGTACTCCGACCAGTAGCAGTAAAAAGTCACGAACATCATGCCGAAGAAGAATGTCAGATACGGCAGGCTCAGCCAGCCATAGCGGGGGTAATAGCCCCACCAGTACTGGTAAAGGCCGGATACCAGCGCGTTGGTCCCCACGATGGCCATGGAGAAGCCTATGGAAAACACCCAAGAAATCCAAAGAAGCCGACGGTAGCGCGGATAAATGCGCAGCACCGCGACTGTAAAATGGAAGATCGCCGACGGTATGAGCGGAACGCCTAGGTAGGCCAGGCGGGCCCATAAGATCGCGGTCTGCTCGTTTTTCGAGCAATACATGAATGAGAACGCCGCGAGCCATATGGCGATGGTCGAGACCATCAGAAGAAACAGGCGGCTGACTTGGGAAGCGCGCTCTTGGATCAGCACTTTGAAGGTTAGCGCCACGAGCGCAACCACCGTTAACGCGGTAGGCGCCGCATTCACGTTGAACGCGTAATTGGAAGGGTCGGTTATTTCAGCGAGCATGTCCGGCTTCGAAAGAAAACAGCCCTATGTTTGCGGGTACAAACATAGGGCTGTTCACTGTCGAGATAACCAGTCTGGCTAAGTCGCCTATTGCACTCTCTCGTAGGCAATGTCCATGTTCCGGAATTCCTTGCCATCCGGACCGGCGCTGTACATCTCGTACGTGTAGTGATTCGGGTCGACAATCTTCCACACGGAGCGGAAGGTCATGTGCGTGTTGCCTGTCAACGGGCAGCTGAAGTCGCCCTTCTCATTGATGGCGTTCTGGGCCGCGTCGAACTGACCCGTGGCGGTCATCATGCCGGTGCCCATGCTGTCGATCCAGACCGAGGTGTATTCCTTGCGGACATTGTCATACCCGCTGATGCCGAGCCCCTCAAAGGGCTGCCCCATGGCCTCGCCCTGCGTTTCTTGCTTCAAAAAGCGGCCGCCCAGGATCATGGTGTTGGTGTTCGTGCCTTTGGACTCAGTGGGCTTTTCATCCGCTTTCATGGACCAACGCACGGTGTGGCTCCAGTTACCGACGAGCGATTCCAGGCGCTTGTGCGCTTCACCGGGCGTGGACGCCTCTTGCATCTTCTTCATCATTTCTTGCTCGGCGGCAGCATCGGCCGGCTTTGCTTTTTCTTCCGCTCGCACCGGAGAAGCCGCGAGGCCGATCACAAACACCGCTGCCAATAGATAACGTGCACGCATTCCTATCCTCCTGCTATTCGTTAATGACAGCCGCAACCGCCGCCGCCGCAACCACCGGAGGACGGCATACCGGACGAATCGTTCCCGCCTGCGCTGTCGGCCAGGCCGGAACGAGAAAAGATCGTGATAGGCGCGTGAAAGGACCTCTCAGGCGACGGATCGCCGCAGTCCGGGCAAGCCGGCCGCTGGCCGGCGCTGAAATCCGCCATGCTCATGCGGTGCTCGAAAACACGGCCGCACGGGCGGCACTGAAAGTCATAGGTAGGCATCGGTCTCCATTATACACAGGGAGGCTAGGCAGCCGGAATCGAACAATTCTCAAGGCTTACCATATCGCTGGTCGTGCCCATCGTGGTGCAGAGCAGCAAGTAGTCCCGGATATGCCGGGTGAGGAGGAAATGCTGCCGCACGTGTTCGCGGCCGTTCTGCGCAAGGCGCTCAGCGTAATCCGGGTTGTTGATGAGCTGTTTGATCGCCTGCGCGCACCCTTCCACGCTGTGCACCAAAAGGCCGTTGTAGCCATGCTTGACCTGCAACGGAATGCCGCCGACCGCGGAGGCGATGAGCGGCCGCGCCTTCCAGAGCGCCTCGGATACGGTGAGGCCAAAGCCTTCGCGGAGCGACTTCTGGAGCACGACCGCCGAAGCGCGCTGAAGAGCGTTGATTTCCACGTCGCTGTTCGGCGGAAGCAGGAGCAGGTGGATTTCCGGGTCTTTGCCCGCGTGGGCGCGGACTTCCGCCAAGACTTGCTCCCCCTCGGGATCATCGGTGGCGGTCCCGCCGGCCAAAACGAGCCTGCACTTGGCCCACTTGCGCGCTCGGCGGAACGCTTGGACCACACCCACCGGGTCTTTGAGATAGTCGAACCGCGAGACCTGCGTGACGATGGGAATGTCGCGCGGGATCCCGAGCCGTTCCATCACCGAATCGATCTCTTCTTTGGAAAGGTCACGGTTTTTGTCGCTCAGCGGGTCGATCGACGGCGCGACCAGAACCTGGCGCATGTCCATCTTCTGCACGAATGCCGGCGCCGAGTAAATGCCCACCTCGTACTGCTGGATATACGGCTTCAGGAAATTCCACACCGTCTGGTTCGGACGCGACACGTCAATGTGGCAGCGCCAGATCCAATGCGAGTTCGGAAAACGCTTGCGCTGCTCGACCAGAGTGATCGGCTGCGGGTCGTGGATGAAAACCAGCTCTTCGTCGAGCGTCATGCGCTCGGCATTCATCCGGCCGGTCTCAAGGAAAAGATCCAGCATCTGCTGGGTGATCG
>JAHFGY010000018.1 GCA_023247195.1 Candidatus Omnitrophota bacterium
TTTCTGAGCGCTCTTGAGAAAAATAGCTTGCTCAATGCCCGGCAGCCGGCGTTCGATGACCTCAAGCGTGGCTTCCGGCGTGACGTCGCGCGGGGAAATGCCTGTGCCGCCGGTCGTCGCGATCATGTCGCAGCCCGCCTCGGCCAGCCGCACCAGCGTGGAAGCGATCGCGATGCGGTCATCGGGAATGAGCGCGTGCTCATGGAGAGTCGCGCCGGCCGTGGCCAGCAGCGCGACGAGCTCAGGCCCGCTGGTGTCCGGCCGTTCTCCGCGGAAGGAGCGGTCGCTGATGGTGATCACGGCAGCGCGCATGTTTTTTCCTTTGCGTAGATCGATTTCCCGCCGGTTTTTTTGAGCAGCCGAACGCCGGTAATGGAAGCGGCAGGGTCGACGGCTTTGATCATGTCGTACAAAGAGAGCAGGGCGACCGTCGCCGCCGTGAACGCTTCCAATTCGATGCCGGTTTTCGAGGTGGTTACCGTCTCGGCAAGCACGCGGATGCGCTCAAATTGAGGCTGGAGTTGAAATGTCATCTCCACGTGCTCGATGGGCAGCGGGTGGCAGAGTGGAATCAGCTCAGACGTGCGCTTTGCGCCGAGAATGCCCGCGATTTTAGCCACGGTAAACGGATCGCCCTTGGCCAAAGCGTCCTTCTCCAGCGCGATCACCGCTTCGGATGAAAGGCAAAGGTAGCCTTCCACTTGCGCTAAGCGCCGCGTGGCGGTTTTGCCGCTCACGTCGACCATTTGCGCGCGTCCTTCGGTATCCAGATGCGTTAGCGTGGACATGCGTAACCTTTGTTGAATCGCTCAAGCGCCTCAGGGGTGTTGATGTTTTCCAGGGAAAAAGCCAGTTGCGAATCGCGGATGGCTGCGGTTCGATGGGGTGAACCAAGAATCCAGCCCGTCAGCGACAGGCGTTTTTGATTGAGAAGCCGACCGATGGAGCGCGTTGCGCGCGCGTCGCAGACCAACGGCAGCGGCTGGAGCGTTCCATCCGCGTTCGCGTAGCAGGCGGCCTCCGCGCCGTCCTGCCAGCAGTTCAACAATTCGCTCAGCGCCGAGGAATCCAGGAAAGGCATGTCGCAGGAAACAAACAGGTTCAGGCGCGTTTCGGAAACCATCAGGCCGGTATAAATGCCCATAAGCGGACCGAACCCCGGCGCAAGATCGTCGACAGCGCTCAGGGTAGTCATCAAAGGGTGGCGCCTGGGCCCGATCACGCGGACGCGGCTGCACACGTTGCTTAAACAGCGAACCGCCCGTTCGAGCCATGTCTCGCCGTTCAAAGTCAGGAGCGCTTTGTCGCGTCCCATCCGAGACGACTGCCCGCCAGCTAGCACGTAACCGGTGATCATTGGGAATCTCCGTGTGTGGGTTGGAGGTCTCCGTCGGTGCGAACAAGCACGCGCGCGCCAGTGGCCCAGGGACCTTCGGATGATCGCAGCCGCATCCATCCCTGCGCCTCCACGAGGCTGCGCAGGTGGTGCGATCCCTGGCCGTCCAAGGCGGCGACGTGAAGCGTTCCGTTGCTGCCCTGAGAAGTGACTCGTACAAAATGCGTTTCCCGTGATTTTGAAACGTGAAGGTCTTTCAGGAGCGAAGCCGGCCGGCTGTAGGGATCTTGCCAAGCGCGACCTTGCAGCTTGGCCAGCGCGGGCGCGGCGAATTCCCGGAAAGTGACGTAGGAGGAAACCGGGTTTCCCGGCAAGCCGAAGATAAGCGTGCGGCCTTTTTTGCCGAAGAAGAACGGCATCCCCGGCTTGATGTTCACCCGCCAAAAGATCTGCCGGATGCCGCATTTCGCAAACGCCTCGCGGCAGAGATCCTTGTCGCCGACGGAAACGCCGCCGGCGAGCAAAATGACGTCGGTCTTGGCCGAGGACAGCATCGAGCGGAGCGTCCTGACCAGGCGGCTGAGCGAGTCCGGGCATGTCTGCGAAGTGCGGACCAGGCCGCCCGTTTCTTGAACGAGAGCCGCGAGCATCGCGCTGTTGCTGTCGTAGATCTGCCCGGCCGTGAGGCTCCGGCCGGCGGGGCGCAATTCGTTTCCCGTGGTGAGCACGGCAACGCGCGGGCGTCCCCAAACAGCGGCGTGGCTCTGCCCCAGAGCGGCCAGCAGCCCGATTTCTTGGGCGCGCAGAATAGTACCGGGCTTGAGCACGGTTTTCCCGGCGCTAATGTCTTCTCCGCGCCGGCGGATGTGCTGGCCGATCTCCGGGGATTCGCTCAAGAGAACGCCGGAGGGCGACACGCGGACGCGTTCTTGCATGACCACGGCGTTGGCTCCGACCGGCAGCTGCGCGCCGGTGAAAATCCGCACCACTTGTCCGCTTCGCACCAAGCCGCGAAACGGTTTGCCGGCTTCCGCTTTTCCGATGAGCCGCAGGCTGTGGTGAGTGAGGTCGTTATACGGCATCACGCACAAGGCGTAGCCGTCGACGGCAGAATTGTTGAACCCGGGCAGATCCGCGCCGGCTACAACGGTTCGGGCAAGCACGCAGCCCAGCGCCTCTTGCAGCGGCACGCGGGCCGCCTTGGGCGCGGGAACATGCGCAAGTATCCGTTCAAGCGCGGCTTCATAAGCCAGCATGTGAAATCTCCTTTGATGAATCTTTGGATGGGCTCCAGTCGCTGGAGCCGTTTTTATAATGCGTTTGCTTCCAAATAGGCACTTCGGATTTGATGCGTTCGATAATCTGTTGCGACGCGTGATAAGCTTCGGCGCGATGCGGCGCTGCGACCTGCACATAGAGGGCTATCTCGCCGACCGGAACCGGGCCGATGCGGTGGCGGATGACCACGTTCGTTATCGGCCAGCGCTCGTAAACATCCAAAACGAGCAAACGCATCTCGCGTTCCGCCAGGAGTTCGTAGGCGTGGTATGTGATCGCCGTGACCCGCCGTCCCTCTACCGCGTCGCCGCGGACAATGCCGAGAAAGAGAACGACCGCGCCGCTCTCGCCGCCGGCCGCGGAGCCGCAAAGGTCCGGCTCAATGCGATCGCTCACGAGATAATAGGAGAAAGCTTCAAGCATTTTCATCAGCCGCCGCTCACCGGGGGGATGATCGCCAGCTCATCGCCGTCGAATAAAGGGGCGCCGGGCTCGGCGTAAGCTCCGTTGACCGCAAGCCGCGAGCAAGCCATCCACCCATCCAGTTGCGGCCACCGGCTTTGCACCAGCGTCGCTGCCTCCCCGGCAGAGCAGCCCGGCGCGACCTCGATCGAGGCTTTGTCAGCTCCTACAGCGGAGCGCAGCATTGCGAAGAACAGCACCATTATTGTCATGACTAGAGTTAACCCGATTTGTGTTACGTGGCCATTACAGGGATATTAAATTGATGCTAAAATACATCTTGTTAATCTTCGACCTTGCCGCATGAAAGGACCCGGATCCTTACGATTTTTGAGCTCTAAAAACTTGCCCATGACATGGCGCCGTATTTCGCTGCGGATGCTCGTGTGGGCGGTGGGCGGCTTTTTGTCTCTAATGGCTTATGCCGCGGCTCACGCATGGGAACTCACCCGGTTGGGCGGGGTGTTTCAAGGCCAATCGAGAGATCGCTCGACCGCTATCCAGCACCACGTGAATTCCTCGCTCGAAGCTTTGCGCGGATTAGCGGGTTTGTACGCAGCGACGGGCCCGGTTGATCGCGACGCGTTTACGCTTTACGCCGAAGGCGTGCTGCGCCACCACCCGGAGATCATGGGGCTTGAATGGGTGCCGCGCGTGTCCGCGCAAGCCCGAGAAGGAATTGAGAGCGGCCGCCACGACCGCGTGCCTGTGGAAATTTTTGAGTTCAAAGAAGGCAAGCGCGTTGCCGCGCCCCAGCGCGACGAATATTACCCGGTGTTTTACCTTGAGCCGCTGGCCGGCAATGAGTCTGTGCTCGGGTTCGACATTTCAAGCGATCCGGTGCGCTGGTCCGCGATGCAGCGCGCGCGCGACACGGGCGAGCTCACGCTGACCGGGCGCACCCGGCTGCTGCAGGCGCAGGAAGATGCTTTTGGCTTGCTTGCGTTTGTGCCGATCTACGAAGGCGGGTACGTGCCGGATAGTGTCAGCATGCGCCGCGAGCTGCTTCAGGGATACGTGATGGCTGTTTTCCGCGTGCCGCAAATGGTGGAGCTGTCGTTGGTTGGGTTGCGGCCTGTGGGCATGAATTTTTGGCTGTATGACGAAAGCGCGCCGCCCCAAGAGCGCTTCCTCTACCAGCACCGGCCGAGGCTGTCCAAGCGATCCGCCGTGTCGGATGCCGATCAACCGGATAAGCGCTTTTTCTGGTCCACGATGCTCGACGTGGGCGGCCGTCTCTGGACGCTGCAAAGCTACGCTACCCGTGATTTCTTCGCCATGAACCGCACGCGCTGGCCCGCGGGCGCTTTGCTCATCGGGCTGCTCCTGACCGGTCTACTCGCCGCGGCGCTTGAGAACGCGACCCGTCGGCGCGTGGAAGAGGTGCTGCTCACCGCGCGCAACCAGCTGGAAGGCCGCGTGCGCGAGCGTACCGAGGAGCTTTCGCAAGTCAACGCCACGCTCCGCTCGTCCAACCAGCAATTGAAGCACTTGGCATTGCAATTGCACTCGATCCGCGAAGACGAGCGCGCCGGCATCGCCCGCGAATTGCACGACGAGCTGGGCCAGGCGCTTACCGCGCTGAAGATGGATCTTTCATGGGTCGGAGGCCGCATGCCCGAAGACGCGGAGATGATCCGCGAGCGCATGCGCGCCATGACGCTGCTCATTGACCGCATGGTGCGCACCGTGCAGCAGGTTTCCGCGTCTCTGCGGCCCGCGATGCTCGATGACTTCGGTCTCTTGGAATCCATCCGCTGGGAAGCGGCTGAATTTTCCCGCCGAACCGGCGCGTTGTGCAGCCTGGATATCCGCATCGATCGACTGGACTTTGACCGCGAGCAAACCACCGCTTTTTTCCGCATCTTCCAAGAAGCCATGACCAACATCGCGCGGCACGCGCTGGCAAGCGTTGTGTCGGTGCGGCTGTTCGAAGCCGACGGCCGGCTTGTTCTGGAAATTGCCGACGACGGCGTCGGGCTTCCGGCTGAGCGGCTGAACGACGCGCGCGCGATCGGCCTCACAAGCATGCGGGAGAGAGCTCTCCTCTTGAACGGCCACGTGATCTTCACCAGCGAAAACGGAAAAGGCACCACGGTTCGCCTGGAAATGCCGCGGCCGGCCCCGGTGTCCAATGAATCGAAGGTGCAAGCATGATTCGCGTTATCGTCGCCGACGACCACGACGTGATCCGCGAAGGGATCAAGCGGATCCTTGAAGACACATCCGATATCCGCATCGCGGCTGAAGCGCGCGACGGCCAGGAGCTTATCGAGCTTGCCCGGACGAAACCCCACGATGTGATTCTCATGGACATCACCATGCCGGGCCGCGGCGGGCTGGAAGCGCTGAAATTGCTGAAGCAAGACGATCCGAAGCGTCCGGTGCTGGTGCTGAGCATGCACGAAGAGAGCCAGTACGCGGTGCGCGTGCTGCGCGCCGGCGCGGCCGGGTACCTGACCAAGGCGCACGTGTCCGAGCACCTGGTGGACGCGATCCGCCGCGTGCACGGCGGCAGCAAATACCTGACCCCGGCCGTGGCTGATCTCCTGGCGCAGGAAGTCGGCACCGATCCCCATCGCGCGGCGCACGAGCGGCTCTCGGACAGGGAGCACCAGGTCTTCTTGCTCATGGCCGCGGGCAAGACCGTGAGCGAGATCGCCGAGCAGTTGAGCCTCAGCGTCCAAACCATCAGCACCTACCGTTCGCACATCCTCGAGAAGCTGGGCGTTGAAAACACCGCCCAGATCATCCGCTACGCCCACCAGCACCAGCTGGTCTAGCGGTTCGGTCCCGCCCGCTTCATCGTACAAACAGGGATACTAAAACCGTACACCCGCCGATGGCCGCTTTTCCGCCTTGCGACTAGACTGGCTAAGTCATGCACAAGCCTGCTTTTACTTCAGCTTTTCTGGTTCTGATTTTGCTCGCCGTCGCGGGGTGCAACCGTCCCGCTTCCAGCAATGCCACGGAAGCTATTCAGCACGCGCGGTCCATGAAAACGCAGCAGGCGCAGGCCGATTACCTGATCGCTCAGGCTCGGTTGTTCCTTGAAGCCAAGGATTACCAGGAAGCCACGAAGACCGCGCAGTATGTGCTGTCCACCGTGGATTCAAATTCTAAGGAAGCCGAGGAGATTCTTGCCGCGGCCAAGATGCAAGTGGCGAACGACGCCCAGCAGGCTATCGGAAACACGAAACAGAAGTTGGGTCTTTGATCGTGAGGGCAGTGGTTGTGAAGCAGAGAAGTACACAGGAGGGTAAGGAATGAATCGTGGTCTTCTAGCGCTCGTGATCGGAATCGCGGCGGTTGGCGCCGTGGTCGCAGTATCGAACGCCAAGAAAGAACAGCAAGCCGCGTCCACTTGGACGAACGGCACCACCGCCGAGGCTCCGGCATCGCTGGACAGCCTTCGCAGCCAAGCTTCCGACGCGCTGGACAAGGGCGCGCAAGCGGTGAAAGAAACGGCTAAGGACGCTCAAGCCTCCATTCAGCAGGCCGCTGAGGACGCCAGCAAGAAAACCGAGCAAGCGAATCAGGAACTGAGCCAGGCCGTCAAGGAGAACGCGGCTGCGGTCGAGCAGAAGTCGAAGGAGCTCGCGGCGCAGGCAGATGCCTTGAAGCAAGAGACCGACAAGCAGGCAGCGCAAGCGGCCAAGGAAATGCAGCAGGGCATCGAGCAGCAAGCAGCGGCGACCCAGTCCAGCTTGCAGACCGGCTCGCAAGCCACGATTCCCGCCAGCGAAGTTGCCAGCGATTCAAGCGCGACGGCCACGACGCCTTCGAGCAGCAGCGAAGCGCCCCGTTCGGCCGGTTATTAATTTAAGTTAAGCAAGACAACAAGAAGCCGCCGCCTCAATCGAGGCGGCGGCTCTTGTTTTATCCGGTTGCTTCAGAGCGCTTAGTGCGCGTGCCCGTCTCCGCCCATGTCATAGAACCAAGTGATCCATGACGGTCTGTCCGGAGGCGTGATGTCGTGGTCGATCTTCGCACAGCTCACGCAGCGTTTGTGGGAGAAGCCCTCAAGACCCTGGCCCGGTTGCTGCTTGAGCCGCAGGTTGTTGTACTCGATCGGGATGCAGTCCAATCCCACCGTTGTGCAGCTCGTGTTCCGGTCGCCCCAGCGCGTGTAGTAGTGCTTCTTGTCGAGCGACAGATCGGTGATCAGGTCGCCCGTCATTTCAGCGCCCAGGTAGCTGTTGACCGGCAAGATATAGCCGATCGATGCCGAGAAGATCGAGTTGTTATACCGGCAGCTCGGGTTTCCTTCGGCGCAGTTGTAGTTAACCTGCAGCTTCTGGCTTCCGGGCGCGGTTTCGATCGTGTTGCTGATGGGGTCGTAGACGAACAAGTTAAAGCGCACGTCGGTCAAACCGTGGCCCCACCATTCCATGAGAGCCGTGTTGTCCGTTACCTTGGGCTGGCGCGCGATGACTTCCGGCGTTAGGACTTGGTGGCAGCGGAACTCATCGAGCCGTCCCTGGAAGTCGGCCGCATCGTCGAACAGAGTGTCCGCGGACAGCGAGATGAAATATTTCGCGAACGCCGCATCGTTCGGCGGGTTGCCGCAGTCGCCTCCCGGAGAGATTGTCCCGATCGGCGGAGCGAACAAGCGGCGGTAGTCCATCCATCCGCCCGTGCGGATAATACCGCATGTGCTGAGATCGTTCACATCCTTGCATGCCCGCACCTCCATTGCGATGGAGTGGTAGCGGGTCTCGGCGTGCATGAAAGTCGTATCGCCGTGGAACTGGATGCGGAAATCCTTCACGCAGTAGCCGTTCGCATCACACGGTTGATTTCGACGCACGACCCAGTAGTACATCTTGTGGCCATGCTGGTTCTCGAGCTGGGTTCCGGCCTGCTCGGGCGTGATATAGCGGTTGGTGGTTCCCGCCGGAATCTTAAACGTCTGCCACGGGTACGAGATCGACTGGCCCGGCTTACCGAACCACGCGCCCGGCTCACCGAACACGTCATTGAGGAGCGTCGGGTCGTCGCCGTGCTGGTGGTCGTAGTGGCATTTCTTTTCGACATTCACCAGCGGGTGCCACTTGTTCTCGTCATGCTCGGCGTCGGTGCATAGGCGGTCGTATTCGCCTCGCAGAGCGCCCTGGCGCATGGCCTCATACTTGTTGATGTCCACGCCGATCTCCAAGCTCTTCGGGTCCGGAGCGGGAGCGGGAACCGGAGGAGTCGTCGGAGGGGGCGGGGAAGTCGGGGGAGGCGTTACAGCCGCAAGCGTGAACGTCGCGCTGGTGATCGCGCTCGGTGTCATGCCGGACTTAAAAGCCTGGGCCTTGACCGTGGCCGTTTTGGTTAAGGTGAACGGCGCCGTGTACTGCGCGGCTGCAGCCGAGGGGTCGGTGCCATCGATCGTGTAACGGATCGTGGCGCCGGTTGTGCTGGTGCTCAAAGTGACTTGAATCGAAGAGGAGAACGAGCCGCCGGCGGGCGAAATGGCGGGCTTGGCCACCTGCGCGGTTGCGGGCTGACAAGAAGCTCTGGCGACTGTCCCGCTCTCACGTGTCAGGTTCAAGCGCTTGCCGTCACAGCTGATTCGAGTTTCTTCGCCGCCTTTCAAGGAGGCATCGGCCCAAATCGGCTGAGAAAATCCCAGAATGAATCCGCAGACCGAAAACAGGGTAAGCAGAGTGCGAGGGGCTTTGCGCATTGTCTCTCCTCCGATTCCGTTGAAAAGCCGGCAGGTTCATTTGAAATATACGCGACGACGAAACAAGATACAAGTATTATTATAGGAAGTTTAATAAATTAAATGTGTTATCTGGGTTAGCCGGTCCTCTAGCAGCGGACACCGAATCAACGTATGATGCTCCACTGAGATGCAATCAGCGCCACTTGAAACGCGGGTGTTTCACCACAAAGGCCAGGCTATTCCTTATTGCCTGCGTCGCAGCCGCCGCGCCACGCGGGTCCGCTTAGAAGTAAAGCCCGACGAGGGCGTTGTGCTCACCATCCCATTCCGAGGCCACCCCGACGATGGTCATCTCTTTCTTCAGCGGCATGCGGCCTGGCTCAACGGCCAGCTCAAACGCCAGGCGGCCATTGCCGCTCAGTGGCCGCGGCGGTGGCCGTACGGCACCACGCTTCCGTACCGGGGCGTGCACTTGCCCGTGGAAGTACGGAGCGGCCAGCCGGCGAACGTGCAGGTGCAAAGCGGGTCGCTGACCGTGCACGTCAAGCCAATCGAAACAGCGGTCGATGCGGCCCGGCGCGCGCTGCGCTCTTGGTACATGGCCGAAGCCGAGCGTTTTTGCTTAGAGGCTGTCCGGCAGTGGGCCGATGCCATGAAAGTCGAATGGAAGGGGTTCAGCATCGGCCGCGGCCTGACCCGATGGGGAAGCTGTTCGCCCGCGGGAAGCCTGCGTTTTAACTACCGCTTGATCATGGCGCCGCAGACCGTGCTCGATTACGTCGTGGTCCATGAGCTCGCTCACCGCCGCCAGATGAACCACTCACCCGCGTTTTGGAATGAGGTATCGCGGCACTTTCCCGAGTTCCGGCAAGCGCGGCGCTGGCTTTCCACGTTTGGCCCTTACCTCAATGTGTGATGTTTGCTAGACTAGCTGCCATGCGTTGGCTGGCACTTCTGCTTGTGGCAAGCTGCGGATGCGCCTATCATCCGGTTTCTCATACCCCGAACCTCATCGCTTCGCCGCCTCCGGCCTCGGCGGTTTCGCCGTCCGGCGTCGGTATTTCGCTTTATCCGCGCTATCTCCAATTCCATGAACCGTTAGGCCCGTCCATCGAAAAATGGTGGTCGAAGCGGCAAGGGCGTTTTGTCTCGCACGTCCAAGAGCGATGCCAAAGCCTTCCATCCCTGCGCCAAGCGCGTTGGAACGATCCTTCGGCGCCCTATCAAGTCGTGATCGAGGTCACGCAGGACATGCGCGGCAGCTCGTTCCGCTACAAGCTGACCGATTTCACGAAGTACCTGATTCCGTCTAAAGACGAGGGCATCACGCGCGTCGCTGTTCGCGTGTATCACGGCAAGAGTCTTCTCAAGACGTACGAAGCCGAGGGAATCTACGAGACGCGGCGGCACCTCTTGTTCCTCTTGCTGCCCATGGGGTGGCGCAAGGGCGTCCCGTCCCAGGTGGCCAACGATACTATTTACGATGCGCTGCTCCAGGTTGACCGCGACGCGGCCGAATGGTCGGCTCAGACGAGCGGGTCGAATGGCTGAGCGCCGCGTGTCAGTGAGCCGCGGGTTGAGCGTGCTGTCCGCTGCCGGGCTGCTTCTCGCCGCCGGCTGCAGCGCCGGCATCCGCGAAATCTACAAACAGCCGCAGGAGACACGCCTGGAAGCCGTCCGCGATCGGTTGGCGCCCATCACGTCCGAGCCTGACGCGCATTATTGGGTGCGCGTGTGCGAGCCGAGCAAACAAAACGTGGGTTTGGCTGTCCTGTTCCAGCGGCACATCTATATCGCGCAGCCGATCGCCGAGCTGCCGGATGACAAAATGCTGACCGCGCTCGTGGCGCACGGAATAGCGCACCACCGCTTGCACCACCTTGGACAGCGCAGCGGCGTCTTGACGCTGCAGAATGTGGTCTTTAAAGTAGGCGGCAACTTTGTTCCGGGCCTTGGCTACGGCAAGTATGCGACGGAACCGCTATCCGAGGTTGCCATGGGATCGTGGCAGGAGATGGCCGCCGACGCAAAGACCGTTGAGTACCTGAAGGAATTCGGTTATACCGGTAAGGAGTGGCTGGATGCGCTCGTCTATCTTCAAGAGCATGGCTACGCGGAGAGGGTCAGCCAGCTCGTCATGCGGGGCAACGATTTCACCGGCCGTATCGCCAAGCTGAAGAAGGAGACTCAATGAAGAAATGCTTGCAGGCGGTAAGCGCGTTGGCGCTCGGGTTCTGTTTAACGGCGTCGACGCCGGCGCGCGCGGAGATCGTCGGCCGCCAGTTCGTGGTCGAGCGGCTGCAGGCCGCCTTGCGGCGCAACCTGACCGCGGATGAGTTGAAATCCTTTAACGATGCGATGGACGCCGCCGCGGCTGAATACCGCGCGGAGCGCCAGCGCATGGCGCAGACCATAGCCGATGCCACCGGCGTGAGAACGGATGTCATCGATGTATTGCTGCCGCCGCTGGGAACCAGCCGCACGGACTCGGATCCCCGCTTGGTGACGCAGATGGCAACCGCCCTGAATCGGCCGTTGGGCAGTGAAGAGAAATTCAAAGTGCTCAAGGCCAACGCCGACAACGTGAAAGCTTGCCGCCGCATCCGCCGCGCTTACGTGGAGCGCGTGGCCAAGATCGTCGACCTTTCCTATGATAAGCTCCGCACCGTCGTGCCTGAATACGTAGGTTAAATTGCGCGTACTCGTCGTTGAAGACAACCCGGGTGACGTGAAGTTGATCCAGGTCGCGCTCGCGCAAGCCGAAGGCGAGCCGATCGAAACGCTTTGCGCCGGCCGGCTGGCCGACGCGGTCGTGCACGCGCGTGCCGGCGTCGACGCCGTGCTACTCGATCTGTCGCTGCCCGACACGCGCGGCCTGCAGACGCTCACCTCGATCACCGAAATTGCGCCGGACACGCCGGTTATCGTGCTCACCGGTAATAATGACAACGCCACGGCGTTTGAAGCGCTGCGTCTGGGTGCGCAAGACTACTTGGTCAAGGGTCAAGTCAGCGACGAGTTTCTTGTGCGCACCATCCAGTACGCGATCCAGCGCAAACGGCTTGAAAAAACCTTGAAGCAAAAGATCGAATCGCTCAAGAAGGCGAATGATCGCATGCTCGGCACCGAAGGCCGAATCACCGAACTCAAGCGCGAAGTGAATGCTCTCTTGGCGGAGTCCAGCCGCCCTCCGCGCTACCCGAACGCCTGATGCCTCGATGAGGAAGTGGGCATTCCTCGCCGTCGGCGGCATCTTGGGAACCGTGCTTCGCGTGCTCGTCACTGAATCAGCGCAGCGCCTGAGCGGCGCGGTGATCCCGTTCGGCACGTGGATCGTCAACGTAACCGGCTGCCTGCTGATGGGCGCTTTTTCCGTCGCGCTCCAAGCGCGCTCGTCGCTGGACCCGCACGCGCGCTTCCTTCTTATGGCCGGTTTTTGCGGCGCCTACACGACTTTCTCGACCTTCATGCTGGAAACCGACGGACTTTTACAGCGGCAGGGCACAGCGGCGGCGGCCGCGTATGTTCTGCTGAGTTTTGCCGTTGGTTTTGCCGCTTTCCGCCTCGGCGCTTCTCTGGCCGGGCGCCTCTAGCCTCAACGTCCGCGCGCGTTTTTTTGATTGCGCATCTTGCAAAATATGGCTATAATCTGTCATTACTTGCCGGTTTGAATAACTGTATCCCCTTGCCAACCTGGTTCAGGAAGGAACCACATGAAAACACCGTGTCTCGCTACGCGTCTGGCCCTTGCTGCAGGTGTTTTGTCTAGTCTGTTCCTCGTGACGCAACCCGTTGGCGCAGTGGATGATCCGGCGCAATCGGGGCAATGGTCGTCAGTCATGTCTTGGCCCCTGGTTTCCGTTCACACCTCGCTGCTTCCGACCGGCGAAGTCCTTGTCTTCGACGCCTACGAATACAGCCACACAGCCTATGTTTGGAACCCTGCCAGCAATACCTTTCGCACGTACGCCGGCCTTCCGTCGCGCATGTTTTGTTCGGCGCATTCTCACCTTGTCGACGGCCGCGTTTTCATCGCCGGCGGCGTGCCCGAGCCGGAGACCAGCGATCCGGACGACCGCATGTCGCAATACGGCATTAAAGATATAAACATCTTCGATTTCCGCACGAACACCTGGGCCAAGGGTCCGGACATGATTTGGGCGCGCTGGTATCCCAGCCTCTTTCGCCTGTCCGACGGTCGTGTATTTGTCTTCAATGGACAAATCACGCCCGGCGTGTGGGCCGACACGCCGGAAGTTTACGATCCGCGGACCAACGCGTGGACCGCGATGAACGGCGTGAACACGTCGAACGCCCGCACGGATCTTTACTCCCATGGCTTCCTTTTACATGACGGCACAGCCGGCATTTTCTGCGCGAACAATGGGCAGGTTGTGCGTTTCAACCCGTCCACTCCCAGTTGGACGACCGTCGGGGTGCTTCCGCTTTCGCGCTCGTCGGCTGTCACTTATCGGCCGGGAAAAATCTTGGTTACGGGCGGCGGTGCGGACCAGGGCGCTTCGCAGCGCACAGCCGCGATCGTTGACTTCATACCGACGACGCCCACCACGCGCGTGATCACGTCCATGAATTTCCCGCGGTTTGAGCACATGCTGGTGGTCGCCGCGGACGGTTCGGTGGTTGCCATCGGCGGCGCCGCTACTGCTGGAACAAACGCGCTCGACGGAATCCTTGCAGCCGAGCGGTGGGACCCGGCCACGGAAACGTGGACGACCATGGCGTCGATGACCGAGCCTCGCATGTACCACTCAACCGCTATTCTTCTGCCCGACGCCCGCATCTTGGTAGCCGGCGGCGGCCGTTACATCTATAACGACGTTCCCATCCCGAACCATCTCACCGCGGAAATCTATTCGCCGCCCTACCTCTTTAAAGGGGCGCGTCCGGTGATCTCCAATGCGCCTACGATTGTTTCGCACGGCAAGACCTTCACGATTCAAACCCCTGATGCCGCAAACATCCAAAAAGTTGTCTTGGTCGCGCCGGGATCGATCACGCACATGCTCGACATGAACCAGCGCTACGTAGAGCTGACTTTCACGGCGGGTGCAGGCCAGTTGACCGCCACCGCGCCGGCCACGCTTCAAGCCGCGCCGGAAGGGTACTACATGCTCTTTATTCTCAACAACAACGGTGTGCCGAGCATCGCGCCCATCATCCGCTTGTTCCGCTCCTTGGTCGACGCTACGTCCGGCCCAGGGGCTATTGCGACGGCCGCTGACGCTTCAAACCGCAGCAGCGGCTGGGCCGGCTCCGGACCCGATCTCGTTGCCTGGTCCGCGAATAATTGGCTGGAATACAACGTGGACTTCGGCGGCGGCGGAGCGTTCGCGCTAAGCTTCAGCGGCAGGAACGAGCCCAACGCCTCGGCGCCTAACGTGCCGCCAGGCTTTACCTTTAATGTCGCGGTTTCCATCGATGGCGGGAACGTGGGCACGATCCAATTGCCGTCGTCGAACACGGCTTTTCAAACCGCTTCTATCAACGTGAATGTCCAACCGGGCATCCACGTCGTGCGATTCCTCTGGCTGAATGATGTTTGGCAGAGCGGTGTGTACGATTCGAACCTGCTGGCGCACACGGTTGGGTTCCAAACGCAGGGCACGGATATTCTGGCGCCGACCATCACGAACGTGCTGGCAACGCCGACCGCTTCCAACGCGGCAACGATTACTTGGGACACCAACGAGCCCGCCACCTCGCAGGTCGAGTACGGCACGACCACGGGCTATGGCTCGTTCAGCGCGCTGGACTCGAACCGCGTGACGTCGCACAGCGTGCAGCTCGCCAGCCTTTCGAACGGCGGCACGTACCAGTTCAAGGCTCACTCCAAAGACGCAGCCAATAATGAAGGCATCAGCCCGAATGGCTCGTTCACGCTTCCGGCTCCGACGCAGGTCGCGACGCCCACGATCAGCCCGAACGGCGGCTCGTTCTCGAGTTCCGTAACCGTGACGCTGGCCAGCGCGACCGCCGACGCGATTATCTACTACACACTGGACGGCTCAACCCCGGGCGGCAGCTCGCCGGTGTACACATCGCCGTTCCTGCTCACCACAAGCGCCACCGTCAAAGCCAAGGCTTACAAGAGCGGTTTCACGTCAAGCGTGGTTGCCAGCGCGGACTTCACGGTAACGCAGACGCCGCCTCCGACGGGCACCACCATCACGCGCACCGCGGGCGAAGCCACGGCGCACAGCACCGGCTGGGCCGGCCAGGCCAACGATCGCATCGCCTGGGGCGCGGGAACGTGGCTCGACTATGCGGTGGACTTCGGCACCGCGGCCGGCAACTGGACGCTCGCCATGACCGGCGGCAATGAGGTCAACTCGGCGGCGCCCGGATTACCGCCCGGCTACAACTTCAATATTCAGATCTATGTCGACGGCGCTTTGAAAGGCTCGATCGCGGTTCCCGGTTCCGCGGCCAACGGCACAGGCACCGGCGTATTTGCCATACCCGCCGGCACGCACACCGTGCGGTTCCTGTGGACCAACGACGTTTGGCAGAGCGGTACGTACGATTCCAATCTGCGCGTGCAAACGGTGAGCTTTACGCCTCCGTCGAGCAGTCCTCCACCGCCTCCTCCGACGGGCACGCCGATCGTGCGCGCGGCGACGCAGAGCACAGCCGCCAGCAGCGGGTGGAACACCAGCGGCACCGAGCGGTACGGATGGAGCGCGCCTCTGTGGCTCGAGTTTTCCGTGGACTTCGGCTCGGGCGGCAACTGGACGATCGGCGCTGTGGGCAAGAACGAAAACAATGCCTCGGCTCCCAATCTGCCGTCGGGTTTTGCCTTTAACTTGGACGTGGCGATTGACGGCGTTTATAAAGGAAATGTGCAGATTCCAGGCTCAACGACCGCCTACCAGACGGGAACGCGCGTGATCGCGGTTCCGGCCGGCACGCACACGGTCCGCTTCACGTGGACCAACGACGTGTGGCAAAGCGGCGTGTACGACGCCAACTTCCGGCTGCGCGAGGTGTCTTTCACCCCATAAGCTCGGCTATAATACTCAGTCATGGCTGGTCAAAATAGGCGGGGGGCGGCGATAATTTGCGCCGCCCTCGCTGTTTTTTGCTTCTTTCTGCCGTGGGTGCGGCTGTCCCCGCCGCCGCCGAAGCACGGCAACGCCAAAGCACCTAAAACGCACCAGCAGGCGATCGATGGCAAGAACGGCCGCATTCGAAACCTCAGCGGCGCCGTCGACGAAGTCTTCGCCGGCCTGACCACAGGCACTCGCCAGATAGCCCGCAAGTTCTCCGGTATTCCTCCCCGCATCAGCGGGTTCCGCATACCCCTCGTCGCCAACAGCCGCGTTTCCAAGAACGTCATGGAACTAGTGGAATCCTTCTCAAAGAAGAAGGAAAATGTGGGGCTGAAGAGTTGGGCGGTTTACGCGCTCCCCGTGCTGGCGGTACTGCTTGGAGCGCTTTTGATGCGCGAGCCGGTCGACTTTCGGATCGCGCTGCTTGTTGCCACGGTGGGTTTGATTGTCTCCGTCGGCGGCGTTCTGCAGCTGCTCACATTAGATCTAACGAACGATTTCGTGAAAGTGGATTTCGATTATGGCCTTTGGTTGTCGCTGGCCGCTTACTGTGGCCTAGCGCTCACCGCACTGAAGGAGATGTTTGATGCCCGTAAAAAATCAGCCGCTTAAGGCCGGCGATGTCGCGCCTGACTTCACGCTTCCGGATGAGAACTGTGTGCCCGTGAGTTTGTCGCAGTTCGCGGGCAAGCGCGTGGTCTTGTACTTTTATCCCAAGGACGACACGCCCGGCTGCACCAAGGAAGCGTGCGCGTTCCGCGACGGCAAAGCGCAATTGAAGCGCCACGATGCGGTGGTGCTGGGCGTCAGCGCGGACAGCATTGAATCCCACCGCAAGTTCAAAGACAAGTACAGCCTGCCGTTCACGCTGCTCAGCGATAGCGAGAAGGAAGTTGCGACCGCTTACGGCGTGTGGAAGGAAAAGAAGAACTACGGCCGTACTTACATGGGGATTGAGCGCAGCACGTTCCTCATCGGGCCCGACGGCAAGCTAGAGCGCATCTTCCGCTCCGTGAAGGTCGACGGCCACATGGACCAGGTGCTCGACGCGCTTCAGGAGGCCGCGGCTTAGCGAGCCGAAGGAACTTTTTCGGTTTTCCGGTGTCTAAGGTTGCGGGAAAGGTTAATCGCAACCGCTAAGGAGGAAAAAATGCGCGTGAGCCCTGTCTTGAGTGCCGCTTTGGTTCTTTTTCAGTCGGCCGTGTACGCCGATGCCGTTCAGCAATCCACCATCGAAGACCAGACAGCGGTTGAAGTCACGGTCTACAACAATAACCTTGGGCTGGTCAAAGACGTCCGCAAGCTCAACCTGAGCTCAGGGCAGGGCGAGCTGCGCTTCATGGACGTGGCCGCGTCCATCCTTCCGGAGACCGTTCACGTGAAGTCGCTCACCAAGCCCGACGCGCTGGCGGTCCTTGAGCAGAACTACGAGTACGATCTCATGGACCAGAACAAACTCTTGAACAAATACATCGGCAAGGAAATCACGCTCATTGACCGGAATGAGTTTCAGGACCGCGAGAAACCGATCAAGGCCACGCTGCTGGCGAACAACGACGGCCCCATCTACCGCATCGACGGCCAAATTTACCTTGGCCACCCCGGCATCCGCGTGCTGCCGGAGCTGCCGCAAGACCTCATTGCGCGGCCGACGCTGACCTGGCTCTTTAACAACACCGCCAAAGCCGGGCACAACGTGGAAGTCTCCTACCTGACCAATAACCTCAACTGGAAGGCGGACTACGTGCTCGAGATCAACGCCGACGACACCGCCGCGGATTTGAGCGGCTGGGTGACCGTGGACAACCGCAGCGGCGCCGCGTACCGCAACGCCAAGCTGAAGCTGATCGCGGGCCAGGTGAACCGCGCCGAAGAAGAGCGGCCGATGTACGCGCGCAAGATGGCGATGGCTGGGGCTGAGATGTCCATGGACACCGCGTTCGCCGAGCAGGCGTTCTTCGAGTACCACATTTATGATTTGCAGCGCTCGACCACGCTCAAAGACAACCAGACCAAGCAGATCAGCTTGCTTCAAGCAGCCGGCATCGGCGTGGAAAAAGAATTGGTGGTTGAGGGCGAGTCGTACTACTTCTATCAGTCCTACGGCGACCAAGACCTGAAACAGCCGGTGCAGGTGAAGATCAAGTTCAAGAACGCCAAGGATAACCAGCTTGGCATGCCGCTGCCCGCAGGCATCATGCGCCTTTACAAGAAGGACGGCTCCGGCAGCTTGCAGTTCATCGGCGAAGACCGCATCGCGCATACGCCCAAAGACGAGGAAGTGCGGCTCAAGATCGGCGAAGCGTTCGATGTTACGGCCGAACGCAAGCAGACCGACTTCCGCCAGGTCACCTCGCATATTTTCGAGACCGAGTGGGAGATCACGCTCAAGAACCACAAAGAGAACGACGTTGTGGTGAAAGTGATCGAGCCCATGCAAGGCGACTGGCAGGTGCTCAAGTCCAGCCTTCCGCACCAGAAGATCGAAGCGTTCAAGATCCGGTTCGACGTGCCGGTGAAGAAAGACGAGGAAGTGAAAGTGACTTACCGCGTCCGCGTCGAGACGTGATCGCCCGAGCCGGGTGCACCTTCATAGGGTAGAATAGCTGGGCCAGATTGACCGTCGAGGAAGTACCCCTGAGGAAGCCGGATTCTGAAAACGATCGAACCCCTTACTAACGCTGGTTTCGCCGGACGGACTGTCGTGCTCTTCGAGAGCCGGCGGTCGGAAGCGCTGGCGCGCAGCGTGCGCGATTTCGGCGGCGATCCCTTATGCGCTCCGTCCGTGGCCGAGGTGCCGGTGGGCGAAAGCCCGGAGCTGACGGCGTTCGGCCAAGCGCTTCTCGACGGCCGCGTGGACGTGATGGTGTGCATGACCGGCTTTGGCGTGCGGCTGCTCATTGAAACGCTGTCCGCGCAGTTTGAGCAAGAAGAGCTGCTGGAGTCGCTGCGCCGCATCACGCTTGTGACGCGCGGGATCAAGCCCGCGCAAGCGCTGCGCGACTACGCGGTCACCGCCACCCTGGTGGTTCCTGAGCCGGCCACGTGGGAAGAGATCGTTGATACGTTGCGCTTCAGCGAGCGCAGCCTGCCGCTCGAGGGCCGCACGGTCGCGATTTTGGAATCCGGAGCGCGCAATGAACCGTTGGAAAAAGCGGTGCGCGCACTCAAGGCAACGGTTGTGCCGGTTTCGCTCTACCGATGGGCGCTGCCAAAAGACTTGGCGCCGCTGCATGAAGCCATCCTGCGCATTTTGCAGGGAAACGCCGGCTTTTTAGTTTTCACGAACGCGGTCCAGGTGCGGCATCTGATGCAGGTGGTGGCGCAGAGCGGCCCGGCTGATGCGTTTCGCAAAGCTTGCCGCCGCGCGGTTGTCGCTTCCGTGGGACCGCTGACCAGCCAGGCGCTTACCGACAACGGGCTGCGCGTGGATTTCGAAGCGCAGCACTCGCGCATGAGCGCCTTGATCGTCGAGCTGGCCGGACAAGCGGCTAAGTTGACGGGGCAAGGCGAAGAATCGCGCGTGGCCACGGCTGCTACGAGCGCGCCGACCGCACCGCAACCACCGCAAGCGCAACAGGACCGACGCAACGCGCCTTTTTTGGCCGCATGCCGCCGAGAACGGGTGCCATACACGCCGGTGTGGCTCATGCGCCAGGCCGGCCGGTACATGAAGTCGTACCGTGCGTTGCGCGGCAAAGTCCCGTTCATTGATTTATGCAAAAATCCTGAATTGGCCACGCAAGTTACCGTGGCCGCGGCCGAGCAGCTCGGCGTGGACGCCGCGATTTTGTTTTCCGATTTGCTGCTCATCGTTGAGCCCATGGGCATGGGGCTTGAATACGCCTCCGGCGACGGGCCGATCATCACCGGCCGCGTGGAAAGCCGCGCGGACGTGGACCGGCTGCGCGAGATCGACGTGCATGAATCGCTTCAATACGTCTTCGATGCCGTGGGTATGATCCGCCGGTCGTTGCCGCCGTCGCTGCCGCTTCTTGGGTTCGGCGCGGCGCCGTTCACGCTGGCCGCCTACATGATCGAAGGCGGGAGCTCGCGCCAGTTCACGGACACCAAGCGCTTCCTCTGGAGCGATCCCGGCGCGTGGAACGCGCTCATGGAAAAGATCAGCCGCGCGCTCATCGCGTATTTGAACGCGCAGATCGAAGCCGGGGCGGACGCGGTCCAAATTTTCGACAGTTGGGTCGGCTGCCTCAGCCCCGCGGATTACCGCGCCCACGTGCTGCCGCACACCCGCGCGGTGATTCGCGCGCTCAAGCCCGGCATTCCCGTGATCCACTTCGGCACCGGCTCAGCGTCGCTGCTGCCCGCGATGCGGGAGGCGGGCGGCGACGTGATCGGCGTGGATTTCCGCGTGGACTTGGACGCGGCTTGGCAGGCGATCGGCACTGACGTCGGCATCCAGGGCAACCTGGACCCGGCGGTGCTCAGCGCTTCGCTTGAGGTGATCGAGGCGCATACCCGCCGCGTTTTGGACCAAGCTGCGAACCGGCACGGCCATATCTTCAACCTAGGCCACGGCGTTCTGCCCGACACACCCGAAGACCATGCCCGCGCATTGGTCGATAGGGTGCACGCGTTGAGCCGGCGTTAGGCCGCCTGCGCCATGGCAACGCGCTCCTGTGTCATTGTCGGCGGAGGCATCTCCGGACTTTCTACCGCCTACCGTCTTTCCCGTATGGCCTCTTCCCAGGCGCTTGGGCTAGCCATAACGGTCTTGGAGTCCGGGGTCCGCGCCGGCGGCGTGATTCAATCCCGTTCAGAGGAAGGATTTTTGCTCGAATCCGGTCCGGATGCGTTCCTTTCCGATAAGCCCTGGGCGGTGGATCTGTGCCGGGAATTGGGGCTGGAAAAGGAGATGGTCGGAACGCAGCCTGACTTTCGCCGCAGCTTTATTGTTCGGCAAGGCAAGCTCGTGCCGGTTCCCGAAGGCTGGTACTTGGTCGCGCCCGGCAGCTTGCGAACATTATTGCGCTCGCCGCTGCTCACGCTGGGCGGGAAGCTGCGCATGGCTTGCGAGCCGTTCATTCCGCCGCGGCTGGGCGAAGAGGATGAGAGCGTGGCCGCTTTTGTGCGCCGGCGGTTCGGGCAGCAAGCGCTTGAGCGCATCGCGCAGCCCATGATCGGCGGGATCACGACGGCGCCTACTGAGCAACTCAGCCTTCTGGCCGCTGTTCCTCAATTGCGCGAGATGGAAAAATCGCACGGCAGCGTGACGCGCGCGCTTCGCGGCCGCGGCGCGGCAACGGCAA
>JAHFGY010000131.1 GCA_023247195.1 Candidatus Omnitrophota bacterium
GCATACCCGATCAGCCTCGGACTCATTCAACCTCCTGGCGCGTACGGCGCGGACATCGCCGTCGCGGAAGGCCGCTGCCTCGGCAGCCCGGTCGCGTTTGGCGGTCCCGGGCTCGGGCTTTTTGCCACAACGACCGCGCTTTTACGCCGCATTCCGGGCCGCTTGGCCGGCTGCAGCGTGGACGCGGACGGCCGCCGCGGTTTTACGCTGACACTGCAAACGCGCGAGCAGCACATCCGTCGCGAAAAAGCCACGTCCAATATTTGCACGAACGAAGGCTGGCTCGCGCTGCGCGCGACGATTTACCTCGCGCTGATGGGTCCCAATGGTTTGCGCGAACTCGCGCAGCAGAACCTCGATAAGGCGCATTACGCGGCTGAGAAGCTGAGCCAGGTGCCAGGCGTGTCGCTGGCGTTCGACCAGCCGTTCTTTAATGAATTTACGTTGGCGTTCGACAACGGCATCCCCATGGAAACCGTGTGGCGCAAGCTCGCGTCGCAGGGAATCGCGGCTGGCCAGCCGTTGAACGGCTGGTACCCGCATGCGGGGCAAGCCTCGGTGTGGTGCGTGACCGAAACCGTGAGCCGCGAAGCGATCGATCAAGCGGCTGATGCGCTGCGGAGGATCGTTGGATGAGCGAGCCGCTGCTGTTTGAACGCTCTGTCACGGGTCGGCGCGGCTACCGGCTGCCCGAAAGCAAGGTTCCCGGCGTTGACGCAGCAGCTTTGCTGCGCGCGGATCATGTGCGGCCGGCCGCTCCCCGCCTTCCCGAGCTTGCGGAATTCGACGTGGTGCGCCATTTTACGCGGCTGTCGCAGCTCAATTTTTCCGTGGACACGCATTTTTATCCGCTGGGCTCGTGCACGATGAAGTACAACCCCAAGATCAATGACCGCGTGGCCGCGCTGCCGGGTTTTGCGTCCGTGCACCCGCTGCAGCCGGAATCGCACACGCAAGGGACATTGGCGGTGCTGCATGAATTAGAAGAACGACTGATTGCGATCACCGGCATGCACGCGTTCACCTTGCAGCCGGCCGCGGGCGCGCAGGGCGAGCTCACGGGCCTGAAAATCATCGCGGCGTATCACCAGCGCAAGCGCCGCAACCGATCGACCATCCTGATTCCGGATTCCGCGCACGGCACGAACCCGGCCTCCGCGGCGTTGTCGCATTTTCAGGTGGTGCAGGTCGCGTCCGGGCCGGACGGATTGATCGATCTCAAGGATCTCCGGCGCAAAATCACCAAAGACGTCGCGGGGCTGATGCTCACGAATCCCAACACGCTCGGGCTGTTCGAGCGCGAGATCCGCACGATCACCGCGCTGCTGCACGAAATCGACGCGCTGGTCTACATGGACGGCGCGAACATGAACGCGCTGCTCGGCGTGGCGCGGCCCGGCGACATGGGCATCGACGTGCTGCAGCTCAATCTGCACAAGACTTTTTCCACGCCGCACGGCGGCGGCGGACCGGGTGCGGGGCCGGTCGGCGTGACCAAAGCGTTGGAAACGTTTCTGCCGCTGCCGCGGGTGGTCAGATCAGGCAAGCGGTTCCGCTGGCAGAGCAGCGCCAAGGCTTCGGTCGGACGGGTGCATGGTTTTTACGGCAACGTGGGCGTTCTTGTCCGCGCGGCGGTTTACATCCGCAGTTTGGGCAGCGACGGCCTGCGGCGCGCGTCGCGCGTTGCGATCATTAACGCCAATTACCTGAAAGCGCGATTGGCCGGGACGTTCCCGGTGGCGTACCCGCAGCACCCGATGCATGAGTTCGTGATTACCTTGAAGTCGCTCCGCTCCAAGGGCCTGTCAGCCATGGATGTTGCCAAGCGGCTGCTCGACTACGGCTTTTACGCGCCCACGGTGTCTTTCCCGTTGATCGTGCCCGAGGCGCTCATGATCGAGCCGACGGAAACCGAGCCCAAAGAAATATTGGATGAATTCGCTGAAGCGATGATCGCGATCGCGAAAGAAGCGGAGACAGACCCGGAGATGGTCCGCCGGGCGCCTCACCGTCTTCCGGTGCGCCGCATCGACGAGGTCAAGGCCGCGCGCGAGCCTGATTTGCGTTGGCCCGGCGCATCGCCGACGGAAGGATCGAGGCAGACCGAAGGTTCAAGACCTCGCTCCGACACGGGATGACCGTCGCTTCCGCATGCCGCGTCGATTGCGCAGCGCGCGGCGCGGCAGAGCAGATGCGGCAGGACAGCGAGGCGGCCGCGGTTTGCGCGTCCGGCATGCGTTTTTTCATCTGGAGCCCGCCAGCTGTGTCGCTTGGCTGGAAGCAGCCGGTCCCCGAGTGGCTTTGCTCACCCGCCTGGCAGGATTCCGGTTTACAATGGGTGGAACGCCCCACCGCCGGTGGCGCGGCATTCCACGGCACGGATGTTTCACTCTCGCTCGTTGTTCCGCAAAGCGAGCAGCCTTCCTTGCGCGGTCTGATGGCGCGGGTTTGCGAGTCTGCCGCACGGCTGTGCCGGCGCTTCGGCATCGAGGCGGAAGCCTGCACCGATAGGCCGAGCGCGGGCCGCGTGACCGTGTGTCTTTCGCAGCCGAGCCCTTACGCCGTGCTGGTCGCTGGCCGCAAAGTCGCGGGGTTCGGCGCGCGTCGCTATCCGCGCGCATGGCTTGTCCAGGGGTCGCTCCTGGTGAATGATCTGCCCGCGGCCTTAGCGGTCGCATTGCCTGAAAGCGTGCGGTCGGAATTGGAAGCGCGGGCGCTGCCGCTTGCCGCGGCCGCCGATAGGGCTCTATCCGAGGAAAACGTGGCCCATGCGTGGGCCGAACAGTGGGAAACCGATGCGTTGTGATACGTGCAAGCAGGAAAGTCCGCTCGTGATGCGCGTGGTGATCGCAGAACACTATAACCGCATCCTTTCGCGGCCGATTTTCAATTGCCAAGCCTGTTTCGACAAAAAAGAAACAACCAAGCCCTACGCCGGCGCTCAAGCGCCGAAAGCGGACAAGGAACAAAAGGGATAAGTTTTCATGCAATCGCAGCGCGAGCGGATAACCGTGGAAGCGATACGGAACAGCAAACGAGCGGGCCGAAAGCTCGTGATGCTGACCGCGTACGACTACACGTTCGCAAAGCTGCTGGATGAGTCTGAAGTGGACATGGTCCTTGTCGGCGATTCGCTCGGCATGGTCGTGATGGGCCAGGCTGACACCACGGCCGTGACGCTCGATGCGATGCTGCACCACGCGCAAGCGGCCCGCCGCGGCGTTACCCGCGCGTTGCTGATCGGTGATTTACCGTACCCGTCGCTTCACGGCTCGGGCGCGGACCTTGTGTCGGACAGCCGCCTCTTTGTCGAGAGAGCCGGCTGCGAGGCGGTGAAAGTGGAATGGGCGGACGGCATTCCGGAGAAAGTGGAAGCCGCCGTCGCTTCCGGGATCGCTGTCATGGGCCACGTGGGGCTCACGCCGCAGACCGCGGCAGCCGAAGGCGGGTTCGGCATGCGCGGCAAAGACGCGGCTTCGGCTGAGCGCATCTTCCATCAAGCGCAAGCGCTGGCCAATGCCGGCTGCTTTGCCATCGTGCTCGAGTGCGTGCCGGATGAATTGGCCGAGCTGATTACGAGCAGCCTTTCGGTTCCAACAATCGGCATCGGATCCGGGCCGAACTGCGACGGGCAGGTGCTGGTTTCCTACGATCTTCTGGGTTTGTACGAGCGCTTCACGCCGCGGTTCGTTGAGCGCTATGCGCGCTTGGCGGATTCTGTACGGGAAGCGGTGAAGCGTTTCGGCGCGGACGTGCGCCAAGGCCAATTTCCCGCGGAGAAACACACCGTCCACTTGGAACCGGCCGAACTCGCGCGCTTAAAAAGCAGGCTTCCCGCATGAAGGCGCAGAGGTATTACCCGGTTTATGCGAATCTCACGGGACGGGCGTGCCTGGTGGTCGGCGGCGGGCTCATCGCGCAGCGCAAAGTCACGACATTGCTCGAGCACGGCGCCGTTGTCACCGTGGTGAGCCCGGATCTGACTTCGCGGCTGCAGGCTTGGGCAAAATCGGGAAAAATAGCGCTCGCGCGGCGCCGGTTTCGGCCAGCGGATCTCCGCGGGAAGTGGCTCGTTTATGCCGCGACCGATGACCAGGCTGTGAATGAGGAAGTGTTTGCCCATGCGCAGCGCAGCCGGATTTTTTGCAATGTCGTGGACCAGACGCGGCTGTGCTCGTTCATCGCGCCCGCGATCTTGAAGCGCGGGCCGCTGACCATTGCCATCAGCACCGGCGGCCGAAGCCCGGCTATGGCCAAGGAGCTTCGCGGCCGCTTGGGCCGCGCCATTGGCCCTGAGTACCTTCGGATGCTGCGATTGATCCGTGCGGTACGGCCGCAGGCCAAGCGCCGGCTGGCGACGTACGGCGACCGCAAGCGCTACTTCGACGTTTTGCTCAAGGGAAAAGTTTTCGCGCTGGTCCGCTCCGGCCATGAGAAAAAAGCCATGCAGGAAGCCCAGCGGCTGATGAACAAAGCCGCGGTCGCGGGCAAGGCAAAAGCATAGATGGTCGCGCTCCACATCCTCTGTATGCTGCTCAGCTACGCGGCGTTTCTGGTGGCGTTTGTGTCGGGTTTGATTTTTCTTCTGCAGGAATACCAATTAAAGCATAAGCGCATGGGCGTGCTGTTCCGTCAATTGCCGTCGCTGGATGCGCTGGACCGCTTGAATTTTCTTTCCATCACCGCCGGATTCCTCCTCCTGAGCCTCGGAACCGCATTGGGACTCGTGGGATCGCGCTTGTTCATGGGCAAGTGGTGGATGGGCGACCCCAAGGAAGTGCTCACGGTTGCGCTATGGGGTTGGTACCTGGTGCTGTGGATCGTGCGGCTGCGTTCCACGCTGCGCGGCCGGCGCATTGCGCTGCTTTCGGTTCTGGGGTTCAGTTTCGTGCTGTTTACAGGACTCGGCGCAACCTTTATCCTATCTTCTTTACACCCCTATGCTTCGGGAAAGACCCATGCACATACTGGTAATCGGACTTAGCCATCAGACGGCGCCGGTAGCGCTGCGTGAGCGCCTGGCGTTTCGGCGGGAAGAGCTTCCCGCCGCTTTTGCCCGCTTGCGCGACGAATGCGGCGTGCAGGAATCCGCGATTCTCTCGACCTGCAACCGCGTCGAGATTTACGCGCGTGTTCCGGACCTGCACCAAGCGCCGGATGAAATGGCCTCATTCCTCACGCGGCACGCCAATCTCGGCGGATCGGATTTGTCCGCCAGTCTCTACCGCTACAGCGAGCCGCAAAGCGTGCGGCATCTTTTTTCCGTTGCCAGCGGGCTGGATTCCATGGTGCTGGGCGAAGGCGAGATTCTGGGGCAGGTTAAGCATGCCTACGCCTGCGCCAAGGACAACGGCGCGACCGGGCGGGTCTTGAACGTCTTGTTTCAGAAAGCCATCAATACCGCCAAAGCGGTGCGCACGCAGACCGGCATCGGCAACGGGCATGGCTCGGTCGGCACGGTCGCGGTCGACTTCGCGGAAAAAATATTCGGCAGCCTGAACCAGCAAACAGTTTTGCTGATCGGGGCCGGGAAGATCGGCGAGCTGACGCTTAAACACCTGCTCGTACGCGGCGTGAAAACCGTGCGCGTGATTAATCGCTCAAGCGAGCGCGCGGCTGAGCTGGCCGCGGCTTATGGCGCGCAACCCGTTGCCTGGGCATCGCTGACCGATGAGCTTGTGGGCGCGGACATCGTCATCACTTCAACCGCGGCGTCCGAGCCTATTTTGACCGACTCCGCCGTCGCGACCGCGCTGCGCGTTCGCCACCAGCGGCCGTTGTGCCTGATCGACTTGGGCGTGCCGCGGAACATCGAAGCCGCCGTGGGGAACCGAGAAAATGTCTACCTTTTCAACGTTGACGACCTGCAGGGCCTGGTGCGGCAATCGGTGCGCGATCGCCAGAACGCCGTGCCCGCATCGCACGCGATCATCGACCGCAAAGTTGAGCATTTCCTCGCCTGGTGGCGCCGCGACCC
>JAHFGY010000019.1:0-236 GCA_023247195.1 Candidatus Omnitrophota bacterium
GCGCTTTTCAGACCCGCGGCCGATGCCGGAATAGCGGAACCCGATCTGGCGCATCTGCTTCGGATCGTAGAGATTGCGACCGTCCACCAGCACAGGCTGGCGCATCAATTTTTTGATCTTCCCGAAATCAAGCCCTTTGAACTCCGCCCAATCGGTCACCAGCGCCAAACAGTCGGCGCCGCGGGCCACCTCATAGGCATTCTTGCAAAAAGTAATACCCTTTATCAGATGCTTGG
>JAHFGY010000019.1:246-20884 GCA_023247195.1 Candidatus Omnitrophota bacterium
TGGCTTCCGGCATGGCCTGGGGATCAAAAGCCCGGATAATCGCTCCTTCTTGCTGGAGCAGCCGGATAATCTCAATAGAAGGAGCGAACCGCATGTCGTCCGTGTCAGCCTTAAAGGAAAGCCCCAGGATGCCGACTACCTTGCCCGGCAGGTTCCACAGGCTTTCGCCGATCTTTTTCACGAAGAACGACTGCTGGTCCGTGTTCACCTGCACCACCGAGCGGAGCAAGTGGAAGTCATATCCGAGCTTCTCCGCGATGCGGATAAAGGCCTCAAGGTCCTTGGGGAAGCAGAACCCGCCATAGCCCACGCCGGCGTTGAGGAATGACCGCTGGATGCGGTTGTCCATGCCCATGCCGTCCGCGACGCGAACCACGTCCGCGCCAACCACGTCGCAGATCCGCGAAACCGCGTTCATGAACGAAATCTTCATGGCCAGGAAGGAGTTGGAAGCGTGCTTGATCAGCTCCGAGCTCTTCACGTCGGTCACAATGATCTGCGCCTTGAGCGGCTGGTAAAGCTTCACCAGCAAGTCTTTGGCTCGCTCGCTCTCAACCCCTAAGACGACGCGGTCGGGCTTCATGAAATCCTGAACCGCGGAGCCTTCTCGGAGGAATTCGGGGTTGGAAGCGACATCGAACTGGACTTTCTTGCGGACAAAATGCTGAAGCGTTTGCTTGACCCACTCGCCGGTCTGGACCGGGACGGTGCTCTTTTCAACGATCAACCGGTAGCTGGTCATGGCTCGCGCCATCTCTCGAGCGACATGCTCGACCGTGCTGAGATCGGCATCGCCGTTCGGCCTTGGCGGGGTTCCTACGCAGATGAAGAGGATCTGTGTCTTGCGTACGGCCAGCGCGATCGAATCCGTGAAAGCGAGCCGCTTTTCCTTTATACCACGCTTGAGCAGCTCTTCCAGGCCGGGCTCATAGAACCAGGATTTGCCACGGCGGCAAAGAGCGAGCTTTTTGGGATCGTTGTCAACGACAAGCACTTGGTGACCGAGCTCGGCAAAACAGGCGCCGCTGACCAGACCGACATGTCCTGCGCCGATAATCGCTATGTCCATACGTATCTCCTGCGCTGGGCGGACGTGAAATAATCCAGCAAGTATACTAGGAAATGCTTACTTCTTCAAGGAGAGCTATTTACTGATGGATCGGCGAGAAGGGGCTGCTCTGGGAGCCCTGTTTAGGCTGATGATAGCCGCTTTCCATCTGAAGGGGCATGTCCGGAAAGGCTTTCAGGGTAAAGGTTAAGAACAGTTCTTCCCCGTACTCGCGGTCTACGCGATAAGTGAATTCCGCCACCCAATCATGCAGGTCGCGCTTAAGGCCGTATTGGAATTCGCGGAGATTTTTGAACCGTTTGGCGCCGCCGGCGACTTCCTTCCAGGTGTACCGGTGGAAAGTGGTCAGCTGCCACTTATCGCTCACGCGCAAATCGTACTGAACCACGTCCTCAGTCTTGTCATTTGCCGAATAGCGGTGGCCGAGCCCCAGGTACCACTGCCCCAGCGGCATGAAGCCAATTCCTCCTTTAGGGCCAACCTCAAACCCTTGCGGCGCAGGCGCGATGATATCCGGAGCGGTGGATACATCTTTCTTGCCGTGACCGCCCACGGCAACTAAATCCAAGTTATAAATGGGTACGTGGCTGTCCAATGTGCGCCGGTCGTAGTGGCTGAGCAGCGTCATGTTGGATTCGGCCCGCAGCCAAGGATACGGATAAGTCTCCAGCTTGAAGTTCCAGTTGCCGAACCGGGCTCCCTGCTCGTTGCCGCGACCATGAAAGCTGTAAGGCAGCTCGGTGAGGAACCGCGCCAGTTCAACGCTCTTCAGCTTGCCGTTCTCATCCTTGCGGCGGGTTTGGAGCTTGTTCTCGAGGCCGAAACCCACGCTGTTCGAGGGCGAGGATGCCGCGGGAAAATCCAAGAGCGCGTTCGGCGTGGTGGACTCGTGGATATAGTTATACGAAGCCGTGGGCGTAACCACATGCCGCAGGCCGTTGATGTTGAGCCCGAACGCGTTTGTCGTGGCCGGAAAGATGCGAAAGAATTTGACGCTGGCATCAATTCCGGTTGAGAACTGGCCGACGGGCAAGTTCCGATCATCCCCTTCTCGGTCTCGCGTGTAATAGGTCTGGCGCACGGCGGCGCGAGGGGTGAGCTCAATGGGCCGAAGCAGATTGCTCGCGTAGCTCAACTGTTGAATCCAGTCTAGCCGCGTCACTTCTTCATCGACTTCCGAGTGTGCGCGCTTGATTTGCGGGTGAGCCGCGTCGAATGTGCTCTTGGAAAAAAGCCAGGAGTCGCCGATGCGCTGCTGCCGAACATCCAACGTGAGCTGCGGAAGCTGTTCCGTCACCCCTTCGAACCGGTTCGCGCGCTTTTTGACCAGGGATGAGAGCGTGAACGCCGGCGTGCTCTTAACCACGGACACGAAACTTTCCGGGCTGTCGTCGAGCACGAACTCATCGCGGAAAAGGAAGTCCTTGCGGAAGTTTTGATCGCTGAACTTCTGAATGTCGGTGATCACGGTCGTATCCGGCACCGGAACCCAATGGTGGCGCCAGAGAATGCGGTATCGCTGAGCGTCGGCGCCCTTGGGCAAGTTCGTATCTGTTTGCTCCAGCTTATTGCCGTTGTCGTTGTAGTAGCCCTTGAAAAGCGCCTCGCCAAAGGTCTTCTGCTCGATCTTGTAGTCCACGCCTTCGCCGAAGCCGAAGTTCTCGCGCCAGTCAACCTTGATGGTTCCCTTTTGCGACGCGTCGGAGATGTTCGGCAGCTCAAAATGGTAGCCGCCGAGCACATAGGCGCCCCATGGCTTCTTCTTACCGGGGATGAGATAGAACGGCATTTGTTTGTCCGCCAGCGAAACGTACGGCAGGTAAATCAACGGCATTTTTTCGACAAAAAACGCCACGTCGCGAACACGCGCGGCTTGGTCATTCCCGAAAACAATGGCCTTTCGTCCGGCCAGCCGGTAGTGCGGCGGCTCAAGACTGCAGGTTGTCAGGTAGCCCGGCGTGACTTGGTACACGCCTTCGGCGAGCGTTTCAATGGTGCGGCCATGCTGATACCACGGCGGCGTGGCCACGGTTCCTTGCAAGAAGCGGCCCTTGTGCGTATGGAAGTTATAGTGGATGATTTCGCTGCGGAAGAATTGCTTTCCTTGCTGAAGGCGGACGTTTCCTTCGGCATAGACGTCGCCCGTGTCCGTGAAAAGCGTCATCTTATCGCACCACAACACGGCGTTTTCGAAAAAGACCTCGACGTCGCCTTCGGCAACGGCCGTGTTGCGCTCCGGTAAAACGCTCATTTGGCGCGCGTTAATCTGCAGCCCGCTGCCCGCCGGCCTGCCTTCTCCGGGCCCGGGCACAGGGAACAAACTCTCTTCCTGGTCAGGATTCGCGGGGGTTTCCGGTTCCGGCTGGGGAGCGGGCGGCTGTTCTGCCGCGGGCGGCTGCGGGGACGCCCCAGTCTCTTCCTGGACCGTTGGAGAAGCCGGAGTTATGGCCCTACGGCGGTACGGCGCTCTCGGCGCCTTGGGAGATTCGGTCGTTCGCCGGCCGTTGTGATGCTTGTTCGCGGCGGCAGCTTTTTCCTTTTCCCGATTGATCTCTTCGTCCCAGGACTTGGTTTCCTTTTCCCATACGCGCTGTTGCTCTTTCCGGATCTTCTCGGCATGGCGCCGCTGAGCTTCTTCGGCGCGCAAACGGTCTTCAAGGCTCTGGAACTGCTGGTCGGACAAACGAGGAATGCCGGACTTGGGCTTGATGCGCAATTCGCACAGCGAAAGGTAGGTCAGCGCTTCCGGATCGTTAGGCTTTTGGGCGAGGTATTGGTTAAGCAATGCCTGCGCGGCCGGGTAATCGCCGTGCCGGATTTTTTCCTTGGCTTCACTGAGAAGGTGCTCGAGGTCCTGCGCGGGAACCGCATCGGCGGGCGCGGAAAGAGCTTGCTCAGCCAATACCGGAGCGCACAGGAGAAAGCTGAGAAAAACCCCTAAAACGCTCCGAAACGTTCGATGCATGCAGGCGCGTGCTTGAATCCGGAACTCACCGGGAAGAGCGAGTGCGCGAGGAACGCGGCTTAAGGGCCGCGGCGCCCGGCATCGCCTTCACTTGGGCGGGTAGTTGATCCCAGTCTTTGAGGAACCGAGCCAACCCGCTGTCCGTCAGCGGGTGCTTGATAAGCGCTTCCAGGACGCTGAACGGCATGGTCGCGATATCCGCACCGATTTTGGCGGCCTCGACAACATGAAGCGGGTGACGCACGCTTGCCACCAGAATCTGCGTGGTAAAACCGTAGTTCGAATAGATAGTCTTGATATCGCGGATAAGGGCCATGCCGTCGGAGCTGATGTCGTCCAAACGCCCGACAAACGGAGAAATAAAGTAGGCTCCGGCTTTTGCCGCGAGCAGCGCTTGGGTCGCTGAGAAACAGAGCGTTACGTTCACCCGGATTTTTTGGCGGGAAAGCTGGCGCGTCGCCTTCAGGCCTTCCTTGGTCAGCGGGCACTTCACGATAATGTTCTTGTGCAGCTTCGCGAACGAAAGCCCTTCTTTCACCATGCCGTCGGCTTGCTGGGAAACCGTCTCCATGCTGATGGGACCGTCGACAATCTCACAGATTTCCTTCAAGAGCGGAAAGAACTCGCGGCCTTCCTTGGCTACCAGGCTCGGGTTTGTGGTAACGCCGTCGATGGCGCCCCAGCTTGCGGCCTCGCGGATCTCACGGATATTCGCTGAATCAAGAAATAGTTTCATCGCTCACCTGTGTTGGGCCAGAAGGTCCTCAGACTAGCATGGGTTGTCGCACAATTCCAGTCTTAACCGGCTCTTTCAGCTCATGACCACGCGGTTGCGGCCCGAGCGCTTGGCCATGAGCAGCGCCTGATCCGCGCGCTCGATCAACTCCGGCAGGCTGTGCGCATGGTTCGGGTAAATCGCCAGGCCGACGCTGATCGTTTGCGTCAGCAGCTCGTCGTAAGCTTGGATCGGATGCACTTCCACGAGCTGTTTAAGACGCTGCGCCACAGGCAGGGCCTGCTCCCCGTTCGTCTCGATCAAAAGCAGGACGAATTCTTCGCCGCCGTAGCGCGCGATCAGATCCACGTCGCGCAAGTGCTTTTGGAGCAATTGAGCAACGGAGCGCAAGACCACGTCGCCCACCAGGTGGCCGTGCGTGTCGTTTTTTTGTTTGAACAGGTCCAGGTCGATCATGAGCAGCGCGCAGGAAAGGTTGTGGCGCCGCGACCGTGTGAGCTCCTCCTCGGCCCGCGCCAGGAAATGGCGGCGGACAAAAAGGCCTGTGAGCGCGTCCGTGACAGCCAGCGCCTCAACCTGCTGATAAAGCCGCACGCGCGAAAGCTGAAGCCTCAGCTGGTTGGCAATGATGCCGAACGTCGGCTCCTGCGGGCCCGCCAGTCCTTCGGCCGCCAATGCGCCGATCGGCTTTCCTTCCTGCCAAAGCACCGTCCATGCCCATTCGACCAAGTTCGCATCGCGCATAACGGCTTGCGCCGATGGTGAATCGGGCCGGGTAGCTGCCACCGATTCCAGGACAGCGGCTTCGGTTGCGTCCGGCGCCCCTTGATCCTTGAAGATCAGTTGCCCGTCTTCGTTGGCGTTCGCGCGGTACGCGCGCGGCGTATCCGTGGACAGATCCAGCAGCCGCAAAGCATTGACGTGCAAGATGCGCGGAGCGAGGTCCAGGATCGACCTGAAAAGATCTTCGGCATGCAGCCCGCGGGTGGTTTCTTTTGTAACGTGGTAGAGCTCGATGAGTTCCCCGATCTGCCGCTCGAACCGCTGGGCCGAGCCCTCGACCGAGAGCACGGCTCGCGCCGACTCGGAAAGCCGCATAGCCTGCTCGGCCTGCGCCTGCTGAAGCTGCCGGAGCTGCTTATCCTGCCGGCGCTGCTCGCGCTCCAGGAACCAAGGCACGCCGATGAGCACCGCGAGCATGGCCCAACCCTGCCAGGCGACCAATAGCCACCCATGCGTGGCCGCAAAACCGACCGCCGTCAGGCCTGTCAGCAGCATTGTCCATAGCCGGTCCCATTTCAAACCGGATACGCAAGCCAGCACCCAGCCAAAAAGAATCAGGCGGAGCATACGCGGTTTCTTCCCCGTTTCTTGGCTTCGTATAGGCGCTGGTCCGCGGACCGGATCAACTCCAGATCCGCGGTTCCGTCCTGCGGAAACGCGGCCACGCCCAGCGAAATGGTCACCGTCCCATGCGCGCCGGGCGCTTGGCGAACGCCGTGCTCCACGCCTTGCCGGAAACCGTCCGCGACCTTGGCCGCCTCCTCAATTCCCATCCGCGGCAGCAAAAGCGCGAATTCCTCTCCGCCGAAACGCGCGGCCATCGAGCCTTCGGGCGCGCCTGAACGAAGCACCTCCGCCACCGCCCGCAAAATCAGATCGCCGGCCGTATGGCCATAGGTGTCGTTGAAACGCTTGAAGTTATCCACGTCCGCGATGCAGACCGCCATCGGCTCGCCGCTGCGGGCGCTGCGGCTGATTTCCTGGCCGAGCTTTTCCATGAACGGCCGCCGCAGAGCCAGGCTTGTGAGCCCATCCGTCAGGGCGAGCTGTTGCGTGCGCGCAAACAGCCGCGCGTTCGTCACGGCCGTGGCCACCAGGTCCATGAGAATGTCGAGAAACCGCAGATCGTCCTGGGTGTAAGCGCCGGACCGCGGAGAATCCAGGCGGAGCAGCCCTTCGGCGCTTTGCCCCATGAGCAACGGGCACGCGATCACAGATCCGATCGGCCTGTCCGCTTCAAGCCCGACGGAGAACCGGAAGTCTCGCCGCACGTCGTTCACCAGCAGCGGGCGATGGGTGCGCAGCACGAACCGGTCAAACTGATCCCCGTGCTTGGTCCGAATGGCGGACAAGCCTGTCTGTCGCTTGGATGCGAACAAAGTCAGCAATTGCCGGTCCGGGTCCAAGAGGAAAAGCATGCAGGCGTCCGATTTGCCGATCAGGCTGTACGCGCTTTCGACCGCAAGCTCCGCGATGGTTTCAAGAGTCGTGAGGCTGCTCAACCGCTCGGCAATCGCCTGCAGCTGCACATACCGCGCGTGTTTGCGGTTAAGCGTTTCCTCGGTTTTCGATACGACCGCCAAGGCCTGCTCTTTGATCTGCCGCTGCTCTTCGAGGTCCTCAATGGTACGGCCCAGCTGCCGGAGACGGTTGTCGATCTTCCGGGCCCGGACCGCGCAGACAATGGCCAGAATGCCGTTGGCCGCAAAAAAAGGCAGGGCTTCATACCCGGCATCCGAGGAGGCGGCCGCGCCCATCACAAACGCGCTAGCCGCGCAAATAGCTCCGGCAAGCCAAGCCGGCGAGGTGAGCCAAGTCAGAGACGAAAAAGAAGCGAGTAGCAGCAAAAGGAACGTGAGCGATGGATAGGGGGATTCGCTAGGGGACTTCAGGAGGATCCAAGCAGCCGCGAGGCCTGCTCCGCACGCGGCGACGGGAATGAGCCATGCCAGCACGCGGCGCACGAGCGTAGCGCGGGAAGGCTCCATCCCACTAGACAATCGTCAACTCGGTATCCTTGTCGAAGAAATGGGCCTTGCCCATATCAAACACAAGATCGAGGTCTTGATTGACCTCGGGACGATCGTGCGGACCAACGCGCGCGGTCAAATTATGGCCGGCAACGCGCAGGTGCAGGTAAACCTCGGCGCCAAGCAGCTCGACCACATCCACCGTGGCGCGCGCGAGGCTCTCTTCCGGCGCGTCGGTGATAAAAAGCTTGTCGTAGAGGTCTTCCGGGCGGATGCCGAAAGTCACTTCCTTGTTCTCGTAAGGGGTCAGCTTCGGCGTCATTTCATCCACAACCTGCAGCTTCAGGGTGCCGCTCGTGAAGAAAAGCGCTTTGCCGTTCCGCGTGATGGTCCCGTCCAGGAAATTCATCGGCGGCGAGCCGATAAAGCTGGCCACGAACTTGTTCGCCGGGTGCTCGTAAACAGTCAGCGGGTCCGCGACTTGCTGGATTTCGGTTTTGTTCATGACCACGATGCGGTCGCTCATGGTCATGGCTTCGGTTTGATCGTGCGTGACGTAGATCATCGTTGCTTGAAGCTTAAGATGCAGCTTGCGGATTTCCGTGCGCATGAGCACGCGCATTTTCGCGTCGAGGTTGGAAAGCGGCTCGTCAAAGAGGAACACAATCGGCTTGCGCACAATAGCGCGGCCCACCGCGACCCGCTGCCGCTCTCCGCCGGAGAGCGCCTTGGGCTTGCGGTCCAGGTACTGCGTGATGCCCAGAATCGCGGCCGCTTCGCGCACGCGCTGGTCGATTTCCTTCTTATTGTACTTGCGCAACCGCAGGCCGAACGCCAGGTTGTCGTACACGGTCATGTGCGGGTACAGCGCGTAGTTCTGGAAAACCATGGCAATGTCGCGGTCCTTGGGCGGAACGCCGTTCACCATGCGCTCGCCGATCCAGATCTCGCCGCTGGTCACCTCTTCCAGCCCGGCGATCATCCGCAGCAGCGTGGACTTGCCGCAGCCGGAAGGGCCGACGATCACTAAAAACTCGCGGCTTTCAACGCTGAGATTCGCGTCGCGAACCGCGACCACGCCGCTCTCGTACGCTTTGGAAACATTCTGCAGCTTGACCTGTGCCATTAGGGTGCCAACATCTCCGTGATTTTGGCCAAGGTGGTTTTCATGTCGCGCCGATGCACGATCAGATCAATCAGCCCATGCTCAATCAGGAATTCCGAGCGCTGAAAACCGTCCGGCAGCTTTTGCCGGATGGTCGATTCGATCACGCGCGGTCCGGTAAAACCGATCAACGCCCTGGGTTCCGCGATGATCAGGTCGCCCAGCGTGGCAAAGCTCGCCAGCACGCCGGCCATCGTAGGGTGGGTCAATACCGAAAGAAAAAGGCCGTCCTTCTCATCCAAACGCATCAGGGCGGCCGAAGTCTTGGCCATCTGCATGAGGCTGAACATGCCCTCTTGCATGCGGGCTCCGCCGCCGGAGCCTGATATCACGATCACGGGGAGCTTGTTGTCCGTTGCCCGCTCGATGGCGCGCGTCAGGCGTTCGCCCACCACCGACCCCATGGACCCCATCATGAAGCGGGAATCCGTTACCCCAAGCACCACTTGCCTGCCGGCCAGCGTGCCCGTCCCGGTCACGCAAGCATCCAGCATGTCCAACTGCGCCTGCTCTTCCTTGATCTTCTCGCGGTACGGCCGGGGCACGGCGAATTGAAGCGGATCGCCGGGAACAAGCCCCGCGTCCCATTCCTCGAATGAGCCAGGGTCCAGAGTCAGGTCAACGCGGTCGCGCGCGGGCAACGGAAAGTGAAAGTCGCACTTGGCGCAAACCCGCAGATTCTCATCCAGCGCCTTATTGTAGATCAACTGCCCGCAGGACTCGCACTTGGTCCAGAGGTCTGTCGGGATGTCTCGCTTTGAATGCTTAGCGAAAGGGGGCTGCTGGCGCTTGAAAAGTTTCATCCGGGTATGCTAACACAGGCCCCGTCGCAGCGTCAATTACGCCAGCGGGTTGATAGTAAGTCCTGACCAGACTTTAGGATAGAAATAAGTCGACTTCGGCGGGAGCACATGGCCGCCCGATGCCAGCCGGTGGATCACCGGCAAGGCGATCGGCCGCAAAAGCCAGGCCGTACCGTGCGACGTCTCAGCGGCTTGTCGCTCGACCCGCGCCGGGTCGGCATGGTAAGTCACAGACGAAGCGGGTATCTCAAGCGCGGGCAAGATCAGCCCATGCAGGATCGACACGTCCAACCCGGCCAGCTCGGCAGCAACGCTCGGCGCGGCCAGCCAAGCTTCCAAGCGTTCCGCCTTAACGGTAGCCGAATAGATCCTGCCCCGGTGGCACACCGCGAACCGGCCCGGAGCGGATTGGGCTCCAAGCGTTTGCAGCGCGGCCTGCCGGTCGGCCTGCGGCGTGAGGTCGCACAGTTCTCGGAGCTTTTCCAGCACGCCGGGCTTATCCCACGGGATCAGCCGGTGGATAGCCTGCACGATCAGCCCGCCGTCGGCCATGGACACAAAATGGCTCATCAGGGCTTTGTACCGCTGCCGGTGGGCAAAAGCCACCTCGAACCGGTGGTGCCCATCCGCGATCAGGAGCGGCACGGAGCCGAGGTGCTTCTTCACCGCGAGCGCGAGTTCCGTATCCACCACGGCCCACAGGCGGATCTCTTCGCCTTTGGCGACCGCGGCGCGGGAAGTCGGCGCCTGGCGCTCGGCCACGGCCCTGAGCCGCATCTCGAGCTTGCCGCCGTCATCCGGGTAAACAAGGAAAACGGATTCAAGATTCGCGGGGATGGTTTCAAGGAGCCTCGTGCGGTCGGCTTTGGGCCCGGACAAGGTCTGCTCGTGCCGGTGGACGTTCTGGCTCACGTCCTCCTGCAGCTCCAGAAGCGCCGTGAAGCCCAGCCGGGCGTGCGGCTTGCCGTTAAAGGTAAAGCGGTGTTCCACCAGATACAGCGCCGGCGTCGCGTCTTGGGACAAGATCCCGTTGCGCCGCCAGGAATCAAAATCGCGCTTGGCGCGCAGATACCAGTTCTCGTTCTCGCTGTCGGTCTCCTGGCGCCGGCCCAGGATCAGGCGAACGATGTTGTAAGGCGAAAGCTGGTGAAGCCTTTCTTGCTCTTCCGGGTCGATCACGTCGTACGGAGGCGCGATCACGGATCCCCACGACTCTGCCTTGCCTTCGTGGTAGCGCAATGCCCGGAACGGGTGGACCTCAACCATGCGAGTGCCCGTCGTGTTCGTGGCCGATCGTCGAAACCGGCACCACGATATCGCTGATACAACACGGCAGCCAGACCGCGATCACGATAATGATAAATGCCGGAAGCACGTAACGCACATCCGATATCCAAGCCATGAATCCGAACGACATCAAGTACAGCAAGGAGGATGTGCTGCTGACAAATACGTGGACGCCGTGCGAAAAAAACTGGCTGGTCGCGAGCTTTTCCTCCGCCCACAACCCGCTGATAATGCCGAGAAACATGAAGGAAAAGAACAATTGCGGGTGATTAATGATGCAGATGTGAAAGTCCATGGTCTGGCCCAAGAACCGGCCGCCTGTGTATGGAATGATGTAGTCGCTCAACGCGCAGGGCATCATGGTGCCCAGCGTGCCGGCCAGCACAGCATGACCGATCCGGCGGGTCCGGCGCCAGAAGAGCGCGGTGGTGCCGATGGCGCTCAGGCAGATATGGAGCGAGTGGAAGAGATGGAACAAGACTCTGCAGCGGGCCTGGAGATCAGCCGTCGTGGATTGGCCGAGCTGCTGCGTGCCGAACCACCACACCCCGGCCATAGCGATCAGCGTGCCGACAATCGTGTACGGCAGGTGGTGGGTCAACTCAATGCCGACCTGCGACCAGCGTTGCGCAAGCCCCTGGCGCACGCTGTCGCTCAATCGACCTTTGCCGTTCTTCACCTTCGGATGGCCTGCTGTGGTCTGAGCAGCGCCAGTGGAATGAGCCATGCGATTACTCCGAATAAGGCCCCAAGTCCGTTCGCCGCCGCATCGACCCAGTCGCCCGAGCGCCAAGGAAGCAATGACTGAATGCCTTCGATGAGCAGCCCGAAACAGGTAGCGACCATCCAGGCTTGAATTTGAGCCCGCGCGCGTCCCCGCTCCCACGGCCACGATGGAACCAGCAGCCAACCAAGCAGGAGATATTCGCAGACATGGTAAAGCTTGTCAAGACGGCCGGGCGCCAGCGACGGCGCGATGGGAACTACCGAGGCAAACAGGATAACAGCGGCCCACGCGGCCGTGGCAAACCGCCACACCCAGCGATGATTCTCAGTCACTTTTTTTCTTGGGCTCGCTGCTGCTTGCAGTGCTGGGAGGAGGAGCGGGCTGGTCTTTCTTCTTGGCTTCTTTGTAGCCCTTGCTGCGGTAATCCGTGATGTAGAACCCGCTTCCCTTGAACAAAATAGTCCCGCCGGTTCCCATGAGCCGGACGAGCCGCCCGCCGCAGCCCGGCCGCGGGCATTTCACCAGCGGTTTCGCCGTGATGGGTTGGGAAACCTCAGACCGCTTCTTGCACTTTTTGCACTGGTACTCATACGTAGGCATTCAGATTCAGTCCCGGAAAAGGTCCTTCAGCTTTGACAGAAATGAGCGCCGGGAAGGATACGATTCTTCGCCGAGCCCCCGGCCCAATTCTTCGAACAGCTTGCGTTGCATCCCGTTCAAATTGGCAGGTGTTTCAACGATCACGCGCACCAGCAGGTCGCCGTTGCGAACGCTGCGTCCGGTGCTTTGAATGTCCGCAATCCCCTTCCCGCGAACGCGGAACACGGTGCCGCTCTGCGTTCCCGCGGGAACCTTCATGGAAACACGGCCGCTTAGGGTAGGCACATCAACCTCCGCCCCCAACGCCGCGTGTGAGATGCTGATCGGGTAGTCCACTTGAAGGTCCGCGCCATCCCGCCGGAAGATTGCGTGCGGTCGCACGCGGAGGTGAACGTAAAGGTCGCCCCGTCCGCGCGTGCCGCCTTCCCCTTCTCCGGAAAGCCGGAGCCGCATGCCGGTCTCAATGCCCGCGGGTACTTTGACTTCGATCTTCCGCTCGAATCGGATGCGCCCGTCGCCGCGGCAAGCCGGGCACGCTTTCTTCAACGTGCTGCCTTCCCCGCTGCATTTCGGGCAGGGCCGCGCGATCACCATGAACCCGGCCGACTGCCGGATCTGGCCCGCGCCCTTGCAGGTCGTGCAGGTCACGCGCTCGCCGCCCGAACCTTTGCAGGTCTCGCATATTTCCCGGCGCGGAACGGTCACGGTCTTTGTAACGCCGAGAGCGGCTTCCTCGAAATCGACTTCAAGCGCCATTTCAAGGTCCGAGCCGCGGCCGGACCGCTGGGAACGTCCACCCAGGCCCCCGCCGAACATCCCGCCGAGGATTTCTTCAAAGATCGATCCGCCGATGCCGGCGTCTTCGAAGATGCTTGAGAAGTCCGCGTTGCGGAAGATATCCTCGGTCGTGTAGCGCTGGTCAAAGCCGGCATGCCCGTACTGGTCGTAGACCTGCCGCTTCTGGGGATCGGACAGCACCGCGTACGCTTCGGAGATTTCCTTAAACTTCTCCTCGGCTTCCTTCTTATGCGCCGCTTCCACCCGGTCCGGGTGGTGCTTCATCGCTAGCGCGCGATAAGCTCGCTTGATGTCATCCACGGACGCGGTTTTAGCCACGCCCAGCACTTCATAGTAGTCTCGGTTGGTGATCGGCATCCGTTTGGTTCAGTCGGCTCTTACTTGTCGTCTTTCACCTTGAACTCGGCGTCGACGACCTTGTCGTCTTTAGCGCCGCCGTCTTTGCCGGCGGGGCCGCCTTCGGACTGCATATTCTCAGCGCCTGCGCCGGCTGTTTCGCCGCCAGGCTGCCCGGCCGCGCCGGAAGCCTGGGCGGTCTTATAGGCTTCTTCAGCCACCTTCTGCGACGCGCGGACTACTTCCTCCGTGGCCTTGGTGATGCGCTCTTTGTCGTCCGAGCTTAGAGCCTCGCGCAGCGCCTTGACCTTCTGCTCAATGTCTTGTTTCTCGGAAGCGCTCACCTTGTCGCCGAAATCCTTGACCGCTTTCTCGGTTTGGTAAGCGATCGAGTCGCCTTGGTTCTTAGCTTCAGCCAGCTCCTGCCGCTTCTTGTCGTCCGCGGCAAACTGCTCGGCTTGCTTGACCATCTTCTCGATCTCTTCCTTGGAAAGCTTGTCCGGAGCGGTGATTTTAATCGATTGCTCCTTGCCTGTCCCAAGATCTTTTGCCGACACGTGCACGATGCCGTTGGCATCGATGTCAAAGCTCACCTCGATCTTGGGAATGCCTCGCGGCGCCGGCGGGATGCCTACCAAGTCAAACTGCCCGAGCACCGTGTTGTCCGACGCCATGGGCCGCTCGCCCTGCAGCGCCTTGATGGTCACCGCGGGCTGGTTGTCGTCGGCGGTTGAGAACGTCTGGCTCTTGCGCGTGGGCACAGTCGTGTTGCGCTCGATCAATTTCGTGAACACGCCGCCGAGGGTTTCAATGCCCATCGACAGCGGGGTCACGTCCAGGAGCAGCACATCCTTGACCTCGCCTTTGATGATCGCGGCCTGGATCGCGGCGCCCATGGCCACGCACTCCATGGGGTCAACGCCGCGCTCGACCTGCTTGCCCACAGCCTCTTCCAAGAACCGCTGAACGATCGGCATTCGCGTCGGGCCGCCGACCGGGATGATCCGGTCGATTTCCGACGGCTTCAATTTCGCGTCGCGCATGGCCGCTTCAACCGGACCACGGCAGCGTGAAATAATCGGTTCAATCAACCGCTCAAGCGTGGACCGGGTCAGTTTCATCGTGAGGTGCTTGGGGCCGGAAGCGTCTGCGGTGATGAACGGCAAGTTGATGTCCGTCTCGATCACGTTAGACAGCTCGATCTTCGCTTTTTCAGCCGCTTCTCGGATGCGCTGGAACGCCATCTTGTCGTTGCGCACATCGATACCGGACTCTTTCTTAAACTCCTCGGCGATGTGATTCACCAAGGACAGGTCCATGTCCGTGCCGCCGAGCTGCGTGTCGCCGCTCGTGGACTTTACCTCAAACACGCCCTGCGCCATGTCCATGATCGTGACGTCGAGCGTGCCGCCGCCCAAATCGAACACAAGGATTTTTTGTTCTTTGTCCGCTTTGTCCAACCCGTAGGCAAGACACGCGGCCGTGGGCTCGTTGATGATGCGCAGCACTTCCAAGCCCGCGATGGATCCCGCGTCTTTAGTGGCCTGGCGCTGGTTGTCGTTGAAGTACGCGGGCACCGTGATGACCGCTTCCTTCACCGGCTCGCCGAGGTAAGATTCCGCATCCTTCTTTACCTTTTGAAGGATGAACGCCGAAATCTGCTGGGGCGTGTATTCTTTGCCGTGAATTTTGAACACGTGGTCCGTGCCCATCTTCCGCTTGGCCGCGATGACCGTGCCTTCGGGGTTGGTCGCCGCTTGGCGCCGGGCCGGCTCGCCCACGAGAAGCTGTCCGTCCTTCGTGAACGCCACGTAAGAAGGAAATGCTTTGCCGCCGACGCTGGTTCCTTCCGCGGACGGCACGATCGTCGGCCGGCCGTGCTCCATGACCGCGCAAGCGGAGTTCGATGTTCCTAAATCAATCCCAATCGCTTTAGCCATTTAATTTAAACCTCCTGAATCAGTCGCACCCGCAACCGCCCTTGCCCCACTCGCTCAGCTGTTCGTCCGTGAGCCCTTGGGGTTCGGCCTTGGCCACTTTGACCAAAGCGGGGCGGAGAATTTTTCCATGCATCCAATAACCCGTTTGTACTTCCATCACAACCTTGCCGTCTTGCTCCGGCGATTCGGCGGGAACATGCCCCACCGATTCATGCACGTTGGGGTCGAATTTCGCTCCCACCGCCGGAATCGGTTTAACGCCTTCTTTTTCCAATAAGCCCATGAGCTGCCGGTGAATCAAATGCACACCTTTAACCACGGCGTCCTCATGCGGCTGCTTATCCACGGCAGCCATGGCCTGCGCCAGGCTGTCCACGATGGCCAGAAGATCGCGAAGAATGCCTTCTTTCGAAAACTTCGCGAACTCTTCTTTTTCGCGCTGGAGCCGCTTGCGCGCGTTCTCGAAATCCGCGAGCAGCCTTAATTGCTGCTCTTTGAGCTGCTCAATCGAAACTTCTTGCTCGGCAGGCGCCGCCGGCTGCGGTTCCTGCTCCGCGTTCTCGTTCTCTTGTTTTTCGTGTTTGGATTTCATGAAGTCTCCATACGGCCGACCGCCTCGCGCACGCAGAGCGCCATGGCTTCCACGAACGAGCGCATCCGCGGGTAATCCATGCGCACCGGACCGAGAATCCCGATGCCGCCCGCCACCGATCCGCCCACGATCAACGGCACGGTTAGATAACTGCACGGCTCGAACCCGGGAATGCCGCTCTCGCTGCCGATGCGCACCAGTGACCGGCCGCTTTCAAGGTCCGCGCGCAATTGTTCGAGCCAGGCGTCCTCGGCTTCGATCGCCTGCAGCAGCCGCTCAGCCAGTTCGGGCTGTTTTCGGAACTCGGGCTGCGCGAGCACGTGGCTCGTGCCTTCAATATAGAGCCGCTCTTCCGGTTCGGTCGAAAGCGCATGCTCCAAAATCTCGAACGAGCGCTTGACCACATGATAGAACGAATCCGTCTGAGCCAACAGGCGGCGCTCCAAAGATGTCAGCAAATCATTGAACGGAAGCCCCACAAGCTCCGTATTGAAGAATCGAACAAGCGCGATGGTTTCGTCGCGGGTGATGGGCTCTTCGATCTCTACAACATGCGATGCGAAAACTTCATCATCCGCCACAAGCACGCACAAAACGCGGCGGGCTCCGATGGGAACAAGCTCGATTTGCCGCACGCTTCCGCTTCGGACAGTCGGCGCGACAACAAAGGCCGCCTCCTGCGTGGCATCCGCCAGAATTTGCGCCGCCCGCGCGAGAAACACATCCACGTCTTCAGCTTTTTGAGGAAGCACGCGGGCCTGCAGGTCGCGGACTTGCTCAGGAAGCAGCTGCCGCGCCTGCATCACGGAATCAACGTAGTAGCGCATACCGCGTTCGGTCGGCACCCGGCCGGCCGAGGTGTGGGGCTGGTGCAAAAATCCGGCTCGTTCCAGGTCAACCATGATATTGCGGATAGTGGCCGGGCTGAGGCTTGAGCGAAGCTTCTGAGCGATGAACTCGGATCCCACGGGCGAAGCCGTGGTGACATAGCTCTCGACTATATACTCAAAGATCTTGTTTCTTCTTTGCTCAGAGTCGGTTACATACATCTCGGTCTCACGGGCTTCCTAGGGTTTAGCACTCTTGCTAGTTGAGTGCTAATCAAGTTTAGCCCGAGGGCTAACCCTTGTCAAGGCCGGATGTACGAGGAAAACGACGACGCGGAGGCCGGCGCCAAGCGAACGGTAAGCTCGATATTTCCGTCCTGCTCCCGCCGGTGCATAACATGGGCATTTTGGTAAACCGAGGCCAGCACCTCGGATCTCCCCTGGGGGATGGAAAGGCATACCGGCTCTGTCAGCGCCGCTTCCACCTGAGTCTCCATCATCACGAGCAAACTGTCGATCCCCTGCCCGGTTTTGGCTGAAATGCCGATCGATAGCGGGTACATCCGCCCAAGCGCCTCGATCCGCTGCGGCTCGGTAATCAAGTCCCGCTTGTTCAAGACCGTGATCACCGGCTTCCCCGCCAGATCAAGCTCGCGCAGCACTTCATCCACCGCGCCGGCATGCTCCGAGACAAGCGGGTGCGAGGCGTCGAGCACGTGCAGAAGCACATCCGACTCGCTCGCTTCCTCGAGCGTAGCTTTGAACGCCTCGACCAGGTGGTGCGGCAGATGATGCAGGAAGCCGACGGTGTCCGTGAGCAGCGCGGGCTGGCCCGATGCCAGGCGAATGCGCCGCGCGAGCGGATCCAATGTCGTGAACAGCTGATTGCGCGCCACCGCGGTTTCGCCGGTCATCTTGTTGAGCAGCGTGGTCTTGCCGGCGTTTGTGTACCCCACGAGCGCGAACACAGGCGTTGCGCCTTCTCTGCGTTTGACGCGCAGCGAGTGACGGCGGTCCTTGATGCGATCCAGCTGTTTAGACAAGTCGCTGATCTGATCGCGCACGCGCCTGCGGTCGACCTCGAGTTTCTGCTCGCCCGGTCCTCGCGTGCCGATGCCGCCTCCGAGCCGCGAAAGCATAATGCCTTTGCCCGATAGGCGCGGCATCAAATAGCGCATCTGCGCCATCTCGACCTGGATCTTCCCTTCTTGCGATTTCGCACGCTGGGCAAAAATATCCAAGATCAGCTGCGTGCGGTCAATGGTCTTCACGCCGAGCTGCTCTTCGATGTTCCTCTGTTGGCTGGGTGAGAGCTCGCGGTTGAAGATCACAACTTGCGCCTTTAATTGCTTCACGAGCTCAGTCAGCTCTTCCAGTTTCCCTTTTCCGAGAAGTGTTCCGGGAACCGGCTCGTGCCGCTTCGCCAGCATCTCGCCGATCACCAAGCTGCCGGCCGATGTGGCAAGCTCGCGCAGCTCGCCGGCTTCGTCTTCGATCCGCCAGATAGCGCGGCCGCGCGAAAAACGCCTGTCCAATTCAACGACTACCAACAGCGATCGCTCGGCCATTAGCCCGCCACGCGGGACGTATCGTTTAACGCGGGTTGAGTCTGGATCGCTAGTTCTAAAACCTTCTTCGCAGCTTCTGTGTCAGGCATGTCCTTCTCGATGTTCAGCCAGCGGATGCCCGGCACATGCCGGAACCACGTAAGCTGCCGTTTAGCGTATTGCCGCACGCGCGTGCGCCACGCTTCGATCATCGCCTGGAGAGTCACTCGGCGTTCCAAGTAAGCAGCGATGTCCGCGAGCCCATGTACTTGGCCCGCGGTCTGGGAAAGCGGCAGCTTAAGAACTTCCCGCGCTTCACCGACGACGTTCTGCTCGAAAAGCATGTCCAGCTGGCGCACCGCGATCCGCTTAACCAGCTCGCCGCGCTCACGGTTCAGGCCGATCACGGGAATCGCCATGGGTTTGTCCGAACCCTCGGTCTGCCACCAGCTCGAGAGCGACCGCCCGCTGATCACGAACACTTCAATGGCGCGGATAATACGCTTCGCGTCGCGCGGGTGAATCTTGGCCGCGGCAACGCGGTCAATGCTGTTCAGCCGCTCGTAGAGCGGTTCCGGTCCCAGGGTCTCGCACTCGTTCCAAAGGCGGCGTCGTACGTCCGGATCAGCCGGCGGTGCTTCGCACATGCCTTGACTCAGCGCACGCAAGTAGAGTCCGGTTCCTCCGACGACCAGCGCGCGTTTCCCTCTGCCTAGAATCTCATTGATCGCTTCACCGGCAAGGTCGCGGTATTGCCCGGCGCTGAAATTCTCCGTGGGATCCACGCAGTCGATCAAGTGATGCGGCACCGCGGCGCGTTCGGCTTGCGTCGGCGCCTGAGAAAGTATCGGCAGCCGGCGGTAGACCTGCATGGAATCGCAGGAGACAATCTCAGCGTTCAACAAACGGGCGAGTTCGATCGAAAGCCCGGTCTTTCCAACGGCAGTGGGTCCCACCAGAGCAAGAATAGAGGGGATCTCCGCCATGGCCGTCACACTCGGGCCGGAGCCAGCGAACCGAACAACGTATGAGCAGCCAAGCGTTCGACCGATACCTGAGCCAAGCGCCCAGTCCAATCGTCTTCGCTTTCGAAGATCACGCCCTGGTTCTGGCGGGTGCGGCCAAACCATTGCCCGGGCAGGTTGCCCCGTTCTTCCACCAAAATTTCCGCTTCGTTGCCGAGGCGGCCGCCCAGCGAGGCCGCGGTCAGCTCTTCTTGCACCGCTAACAACGCCTGGTTTCGCTCTTCTTTTACTTCTTTGGGAATATCGTCCTCGCGAAGCGCGGCGTCCGTGCCGGGCCGGGGCGAATATTTGAAGATGTAAGCAGTATCGTAGGCAACCGTGCGCATCAGTTCCATCGTGGCCCGGAAATCCGCGTCCGTCTCGCCCGGAAACCCGACGATGATGTCGGTTGAAAGCGCGATGTCCGGCACTCGCTTTTTCAGCGCTTCGATCTTCTCAAGGTACGCTTCAACCGTATAGCCGCGCCGCATGGCGCGCAAGATGCGGTTCGATCCGGACTGCACCGGCAGGTGAAGCCACTCGCACAGCGGCTCGTTTTGGGCCATCACGTCAAAGAGCCGCTCGGTCGCGTCGATCGGATGGCTCGTGGTAAACCGGATGCGCGGCATCGGCGTTCGCCGAACGATCATCCGCAAGAGCTGCGGGAAATCGAGCAAATCATCCGGCGCTTCTTGCAGCAGCTTCAGCTTGCCCAGCGGCCCCTTGTAGCCGCTGCCATCCGGAAACCGCTTGCCGTAAGAATTCACGTTCTGCCCGAGCAAAATTACTTCCTGGTAGCCCACGCTCGCGAGCCGGCTGATCTCTTCGATAATTTCTTTAGGCGGCCGAGAAATTTCCTGGCCGCGCGTCTTGGGCACAATGCAATAGGTGCAGGCTTTGTCGCAGCCTTCCATAATGCTCACGAATGCGCGCACCCCGCCGGTTCGCGTATCCACCGCCGGCTTTTGCTCAAGCGGCCGGTGCGTGCGGCCCACCGCGATCACGCGCGTGTAGCGGGTGTCCGGCCAGTTCACGTTTTGCCGTTTTTCCTGCACTTCAGCCAGCAGGTATGGCAGGTCGTATAGTTCAGCCGGCCCAGCCACCAGATCAAGGCGCGGCAGCCGTTTGAAGATCTTTCCTTGGTGCAGCTTGGCCATGCAGCCAATGATGCCGAGCACAATATGCGGCCGCGTGTCCTTCATCTCGGACAGCTTGCCCATGTTCCCGTAGGCTCGGTCCTCGGCATGCTCGCGCACGGAGCACGTATTGAGCAGGATGACATCCGCCTGCTCCGGCTCATGCGCGAGGCTGTAGCCTTGGGCCGTCAGCATGTCCAGGACCTCTTGCGAGTCCCGCTCGTTCATCTGACATCCAAAAGTCTGGAGATAGAGTTTTTTCATGGTTTTGATCTTAATTTTTCAAAAACATCCAGGGCTTTTCCACAATTCTGCGGCCGTTTATGGAAACCGCCGTGGTCGCCTTCCGGATC
>JAHFGY010000132.1 GCA_023247195.1 Candidatus Omnitrophota bacterium
AGCAACGCCGCCAACCGCCTGCGATGCCCCAGCAATCGGACCAGAACGCGGTACAGCGGGTGGCAAGTCGTGTAAAGGACTGCTCCCCAGGCAAGCGGAGTTAGCGACGGAAAAAGGATCCGCCAGAACAAGTAAAGCACAACAAGGAAGCACCCGGCGAAGAAAACGGTCGCAGACCGTGTCCACTCTTTTGACATCACAGCCTGAGGGTCTGTCCTATTGGATTGTCCCTGGCAGGTCTTCTGACTCGGGGGGTTACCTTCGCCGGAAGCCTTCCCACCTTTCGATAGTGGCTCGCGCTTTCGCGCGTTTTCAGCTTAAGCTCCCCTCACAGCGGAGGGGCTGTCCCGGATTTTCACCGGGTTCCCTTTTCACCTCGTGAACGAGGCACCAAGGTCTATATGTTGTGGAATAAGCCGAACAATATGCCACAGGTTGTGGCGTGTCAAGACGCTTTTCAACGCAGCATCGATGACTTTTGGATGAGCGCGACCAAATGCTTTTGCGCTTCGACCGAATATTTTCTGCCGTGGAGGCGCTGGTACATTTGATACGTGTCGATCGCTTGTTGCCGCTTGCCTAGCTGCTCGTAACAGAACGCCAATTGGAAGTACTGCCAGTGCTCATCGGGATAGCGCTGTACGAACGCTTCCAGCGTGGCGGCGGCCTCCGCAAAGCGCTGGCTGCGGATCAGCAGCCGGGCAAGAAACAGCGTCGATCGTTCGTGATACTTCGACGCCGAAGGATCCGTCAAAATAGCCCGGTACAGCGGCTCGGCCTTTTCCCGGCGCTGATACAGGTGATAGTTCCGAGCCTCTTGCCAGCGCCGATCAACTGGATCGCTTATTGTCGGCAAATACCGCTTGAGATACGCATCCTGATAGCTGTTTGCGAACCGCTCGCCGAAAAGTTTGACGTAGGTTGCGGCCGCGAAATCGAAGATATGTTTCTCGCCGAGGAAATCGTCCGATCGCTGCGGATTATGCCGCAAAGGCAGGGTGCGCTGCGCGACGTCGGAGATGTTGCGGTACAAAGGCTCGTTAACCTGCTTGATCAGCGACACGTCGGGGAGACGGGTCACGAGTTCCGGGGTAACCGATTCAAGGCCCGCCCATTCTCCGGCGGCATCCAGGTAGTTCAGGTCAAAAAAGGGATCGATCGCCCGCCACTTGCCGCGCAGCCGGACTTCAGCGATCGTATGCGGTGAAGCGCCGTCTTGGTCCTTTAAGAAATCGTAACGAGCATGCAAGCCGGCCGCGGCAAGCAGCATGCAAAGAACCTTTGCCTGGTAGTCGCACCAGCCGACACCTTCTACGAGGTAGTCGAACGCATGGCCGGAATACGGGCGGGAATCTTGGAAAATCCATACCCGGGCTCGGGTATAGTCAACAGCGGCTAGGATTAACTCTTCTTTGCTGCCCAAATGCGGCAAATCGTTTCGGGCAATGACTTGGAAGGAAATCTCGTGGTAAACGTGCCGCCTCCACGATCCCGGCAGCGCGAGCGCGATAAAGGGCGAAAGCACCACTGTCAGGGTAAAAATGCCGGCGAACGCTGCGCAGAGAGGGATAAGCCGAGGCCTTCGCATCTAGCCTATATCTTAGCGAGATAATTCCGAGCGCGCATAAGAGCTTCATCCATCGTCTTGACGAAGTTCGCTGCGCCGATTTCATCATAAAGGCCGACGCGTTTCAGCGCTGCCAGCGGCTGCGGCTGCAGGCCGATCAGAATAAAACCAATTTTGTGGCTCTTCGCTTCTTTCAAACCGTCCTTAAGCACAATAATGCCTGTGGCGTCCATCGCCAGCACATGCCTCATTTGAAGGATGCGGACTTTCGGCGCCTTGTTCACCACGCGCATGGCTTCGCGAAACTTATAGGCCGCGCCGAAGAAGAACAAGCCATTGATCTCGTATACTTCGACCCCCTTAGGCAAGTCCTTGCGTTTCGGGGCATCCAGCGTATCGCCGCGGCCATCCCCTTCTTCATCCACTTTTCCCAGTTCCCCGGTCAGCACATTGATATTCGTCACAGCCGAGACGCGCCGAATAAAGAGGAACACCGACAGCACCATGCCCACCTGGATCGCGGCCGTCAAGTCGACCAGCACTGTCAGCGCGAAGGTCGTAAGAAGCACGAGCACATCGCTCCGCGGGCAGCGCAATACCAATTGGAACGAATGCCACTCGCTCATGTTGTAAGCGACGACCACTAGGATAGCCGCCAGGCACGCCATGGGGATGAGCACAGCCCATTTCCCCAGGCATAGCATGATGAGCAGCAGCACCAACGCATGGATGATGCCCGCGACCGGCGTTCGGCCTCCGTTCTTCACGTTCGTGGCCGTGCGCGCGATCGCTCCCGTGGCTGGGATGCCGCCGAAGATGGGCGATGCGATATTGGCAACTCCCTGCGCGATCAGCTCCATGTTAGAGCGGTGCCTCCCGCCGATCATGCCGTCGGAAACCGTGGCTGAGAGCAGCGACTCGATCCCCGCCAACAAAGCGATCGTGATCGCCGCCGGGAACACCTGCCGGATCATATCGAGGCTGATCGGCGGCAAAGAAGGAGCCGGCAGCGTACTGGGAATCGAGCCGAAGCGGCTGCCGATGGTCTCAACCGGCAGATGAAACAGCTGCACGACAACGGTTGAAACAATCAGCGCCACCAGCGACCCCGGGATGCGCGGCGACACGCGCTTCCAACCGATGATCATGCCCAGGCAGGCGATGCCCAGGGCCAGCGCCGTCGGGTTGATCGTGTGGCTATGGTGAAAGTAAGCCTCCCACTTCCCCAGGAACTCGGCCGGCACTACACCCATCTGCAAGCCGAAGAAATCTTTCATCTGCGACGAGAAAATGATTACCGCGATGCCGGTGGTGAATCCCACGATCACCGGATATGCCATGAACTTCACCAGCGACCCGAACTTGGCGAGCCCCATGGCCACGAGCATGACTCCCGCGATTAAGGTCGCCACGCGCAAACCATCCAGGCCGAACTGCTGCACGATGCCGTAGACGATCACGACAAACGCGCCTGTCGGCCCGCCGATCTGCACGCGGCTGCCTCCGAGCGCGGAGATCAGGAACCCGGCTACGATAGCGGTGAATAAGCCTCGCTCCGGCGAGACGCCTGAGGCGATCGCGAACGCAATAGCCAGCGGCAACGCCACGATGCCAACGATGAGGCCGGCGACAGCATCCGAGACAAATTGCTCGCGGGTATAGCCTTGGAGGGTCGTGAGGAGTTTTGGCTTCAGTACAGGCATTGCGAAGATTATAGCGGACTTACGTTAGCAGCCGAAGCGAGCATTGTCGCTCGAGGTGCACTCGCCGTTCTGGATACGGTTGTAGTCTTCGGCGCTGCCGCCCCAGTACGCGCGGCTCTCGGCAGCACGCTGATCGTACTCGGCTCGCGCGGCGGCTTCAGCCTCGGCGTTGTTGCCGGAATCCGAACTCGAATAGGAGCCGGGGGTCCAATCGCCGCCGGAGGACGAACGCGGCGCTCGGGTGGTCAGCCGACGGAGGCCTTTGGCAGCGGTGTCCCACTGTTTGTTGTAGTCGGCGATGTAGGCGGCTTCCTCTTCCGCGGTCATCCCACTCGACGATGTTGCATGAGCGACGGATTTCTGCGTTGGAGCATTCGATGCGCGCACCCACGTAGCCGGGCCCATCCTGCCGACGCCCACAAAGGTATCCGCGTTCGGCAGCTGATACGTGCCGCCATCCTCGCCCCAGGCGGATGATTTAAGCGACCACTTGCCTGAGGCGGCGTGAAAGGTGCCGGCGTGTCCGGGAAAGCCCGCGCCGAAAACCTTGTACGAGCCATCGGCGTTGATTTCCCAGAAGATCGGCTGGCCCGCTCCTTGGAGCTGCCACTTGCCGACAAGGCCCGGATCAACCTCGTCGCTACCGCGCGCGGTCAAAGGCCGCGCCACGGCCGCAATTGCTAAGAGGCCAACCACTGCCCAAACCCAGCTATTCTTCCGAAACATCGGGTAAATTTTAGGCGACAAGGGGAGGCGGCACAGACGAATCAGGCGGCACCGGCGCTTCACCGCCTTGGGCTTGCTTTCTTTCCAGCTTGCGCAACCGCTTCGCTTCTTGCTTCTTCTTCTTTTCCAAATCCCTCTTTCGCTTTTCAAATTGATAATTCACTTGGGGCATTGAAGGTCCTTTATTCGGTTATTCATCCTCGCTACGCACATCAATACTCGATTCCCCGTCGGCATCAACGCGCACCCGGAACTGAATGGGCTTGCAGCAGACCTGGCAATCTTCGATGTATTCCTGCTGGCCCACCGAACCGTCGATGGTGACCTCAAGCGATTCGCCACAGTACGGGCAGTCAATGTGCGCAGATTCCGAAGAGTGCATGCTCCGCTGATCTCTCCAGACTCACTTCGGCGGTTACCGTGCCGCTGCTTAGCCGTTCCTCTTAGCTCGCTTCGCTTCGCGCTTTTCTTTCATGGAGCGCTTAGGAGCCTTCTTCACCGTCTTTCTCGCGTCTCTTGATTTTGCCATTCCCACCTCCTTGTTGGCTCTCATCATACACCGTAATCTGCCATAATGGGTTCCCATGGAGCATAAAGAGGCTACTCCTGCCGAGAAAACCGCGCTGCTGCAGCGGTATCCCATTCCCGGCATTTTCGTGAATCTCGGCATCGTTGCATCGGTTGCGCTGCTTGCCAAAGCGCTCTCGACGCCAATCCTCTACACCGAGAAGATGATCTTCTGGAAAAACACTTACACGGTCTGGACGGGCGTTCTGGATCTTTGGAGCCTAAAAGAACGAGCCTTGGCGGCCGTTCTCTTCTTTTTCTCGATCGTCTTTCCATTTAGTAAACTGTTTCTGCTCCTGGTTATTTGGAATTTCCGGCTGCCGCAAGACAAGCGGAACAAGCTGCTGCATTGGCTGGGCATATCGGGAAAATGGTCCATGTTAGATGTGTTCGTGGTCGCAGTCTTGATCGTGTTGGTAAAGATGGGCTCACTTGCCAAAGTTGAGCCGCGCGCCGGCATCTATTATTTCTGCGCCGCGATTCTCTGCTCCATGCTGCTCACGATGGGTGTGGACCACCTCGCGAGGCGGCCGCATCGTCCATGAGATTACTGCCCAAGAACCGCCTGGAATCTTTCAGCGACGGCGTTATCGCCATCATTATCACCATCATGGTGCTGGAATTGAAAACGCCGCAAGGCAACGACCTTGACGCGCTTAAGCCCTTGTTGCCTGTCTTCCTGAGCTACGTCATGAGCTTTCTTTACATTGCGATTTATTGGAACAACCACCATCACTTGATTCACGCGACGAAACGAATCAACGGCAGCATCATGTGGGCCAATACACACCTGCTATTCTGGCTGTCGCTGATCCCTTTCATCACCGGATGGATTGGCCACAGTCGCGGCGGGCCTTGGCCGACCGCGCTGTACGGCTTGGTTTTGCTCATGGCCGCCATGGCTTACACCATTCTGCAGAACGCGATCGTGGCGGCTCAAGGGAAGGATTCCCACCTTGCTGCGGCCCTGGGCAGCGATTGGAAGGGCAAGCTTTCGCTGGCCAGCTACTTGGCCGCAATCATCGTCGCCTTTAGGCACCAATGGCTGGCGGATACGCTTTACGTGTTCGTTGCCCTGCTCTGGCTCATTCCCGACCGCCGCATCGAGCGGCTGCCGGACATCTAAACAAGGAGAAAAAATGCCCATCAACGCGCAAGAAGTGATTAAAACGCAGCGAACGGATTGGAACCGGGCCGCAAGCGGCTGGGATAAATGGGATTGGAAGCTGAATGAGCGGATAGGTTTTTTGAATCATCTGCTCGTTGGGTTCGTTCAGCTGCGACAGGGCCAGCGCGTGCTGGACTTAGGATCCGGAACCGGCTACCCGTCCCTCGTGGCCGCCCAGATCGTGGGAAAAGAAGGTCGCGTCCTGGGC
>JAHFGY010000020.1 GCA_023247195.1 Candidatus Omnitrophota bacterium
CCGGTGACATGCCCCACCACAAGGGGATCCGCCTTGGCGCAACCGCCCACCAGGCACACGAATATGTATAGAAAGAAACGGCGCCGCATGGTTGTTATGCTACTGCGCGGACCGACCTCTTGACAAGCCACTCGAGTCTGCCACAATGACGAAAGTCTCCCCATGACAACACCCGCAATCGAAGTTCAGAACCTGACCAAGCGCTACGACGCCTTCACGGCGCTCACCGATATCACATTTTCCGTCCAGCCGGGCGAGATCATGGGGTTTTTAGGACCCAACGGCGCGGGAAAAACCACGACGCTGCGCATCCTGACCGGCATGATTTCGCCGACCCAGGGCACGGTCCGAATTAACGGCCTCGATGTAGCGGAAAAGCCGCTGGAAGTCCGGCGCCAGATCGGCTACCTGCCCGAGGTCGTGGCGCTCTACCCCGAGCTCCGCGTGTCCGAATACCTTCGTTACCGCGCGCAGATCAAATCCGTGCCGGGCATGCAGCAAAAAGCGCGCGTGGCCGCGGTCACGGAGCAGTGCGCGCTCGGCGACGTGTCGCGGCGCTTGATCGGCCGGCTGTCAAAGGGCTACCGGCAGCGCGTGGCGCTGGCGGATTGCCTGCTGGCTCAGCCGCGCGTGCTGATTCTCGACGAGCCCACCGTTGGCTTGGACCCGCACCAGATCCGCCAGACCCGCGAGCTCATCATGGCCTTGGGCCGCACGACGACCATTCTTCTTTCCACGCACATTCTTCCGGAAGTGGAAATGATTTGCCACAAAGTAACGATCATCGACCGCGGCCGCATCCGAGCCGTGGACACGCCGGACAAGCTCCGGCGGGGCGCCGGCGGCGGCAGCCATGTGCGCGTGCAAGCGCGCGCGGATGCCGCGCAAGCGGCCCAAGCCTTGGGCGCGCTGCCGGGCGTTGCGCGCGTCACGGCTCATTCCACATCTCCCGACGGTTTTGCGGTCATCGACGTGGAGCCGAAGGAAAACCAGGATGTCCGTGAGGCTATTTTCAAGCTGGCGGTGCAGCGCAGCTGGACATTACGCGAGCTGGCCGCGCAGCGCGCATCGCTGGAAGATGTCTTTGTTCACTTGACCACGCAGGAGGGCGAGCCGGTCGCGGCCGCTAAGCCCGCATGAGCAAATGGTGGGCGCTGACCATGCGCGAGCTCAAATCGCTCTGGTATTCCCCGATCGGGCCGATCGTGGGCGGGCTTTTTCTTTTTCTTCAGGGATTTGTTTTCTGGCTGCTCATCCTGATCCTGAATGATCCGCGGATCGACCCCACCTGGAACATGGCGCGGTTGTTCTTCGGCGGCTTCTTTTATTGGCTTTCCCTGTTCATCACCGTGCCGACGCTGACCATGCGCACGTTCAGCGAGGAAAAGCGCACAGGCTCGATCGAGCTGCTCCTCACGGCGCCGGTCACGGAAACCCAGGTCGTGCTTTCCAAATTTTTCGGAGCCTGGATCGCTTACGCGCTGCTCTGGCTCTCGACCATTTTGTACTTCTTTGTTCTGCGCGCTTACATTTCGTTCGATTGGGGCCCGGTGCTCACCGGTTACGCGGGAACCATCCTCATGGGCGGCATGCTGATCTCCGTAGGCATTTTCACCTCAAGCTTGACCCGAAACCAAGTGATCTCCGGCTTGTGCGCTTTTGTGGTGCTCCTTCTCTTCTTTTCAATCGGCCTTCTGAGCATCTTCGTGCGCGACCCCGAGGGTGCGGAGATCATCCGGTACCTTTCGCTTCCCGACCACATCAATGACTTCAGCCGGGGATTCTTGGACACGCGGCCGCTGATCCTCTATGCCGGCATCACCGCTATCTCGTTGCTGCTGACGATTCGGGCGCTGGCCAACCCCCGGTGGCGCTCATGATGAAGCGTTTGTTCGCCTCGCTTAACTTAGCCTTGCTCCTTCTGCTCCTGGGGGTGCTGTTCATCCTGGTCAACTACCTGTCCAGCCGGCATTACATGCGCAAGGAAATGACCGCGCAGCACTTCACCGAAATGTCGGAGCAAACGAAGAAGGTGCTCGCTTCCCTGGAGAAGCCGGTTGAGGTGATCGTGTTCTACGATCCCGGGCACGCGCTTTACGAGCCGGTGCGCGACCTCCTCAAGGAATATGCCAAGCTCTCGCCGAAGTTGAAGGTCGAGTACCTGGATCCAGCGCAAGACCCGGCGCGCGCGCAAATGGTCGTAAACGAGCTAAAAATCGACAGCGCGAACCTCGTGATCTTTAAATCCGAAGGAAAGGTCAAACACCTGCCGGAGACGGAGCTCGCCGAGTACGACTACGAGGCCATGCAATTGGGCCAACCACCGCGGCTGAAGGCGTTCAAAGCCGAAGAAGCCTTTACCTCCGCGATCTTGAACGTCACGCAGTCGGTGTCGCCCCGCATCTGGGTTGTTTCCGGCCATGGCGAAAAAGAACTCGCCGGCACCGATCCCGTTGGGCTGGCTGAGATGAAAAAAGCGCTCGAGCAGCAGAACATGGCGCCTGAATCGGTGACGCTTTTGGACAAATCAGAGATCCCCGCGGATGTTAAGCTCGTCATTTTGGCCGGTCCGTCCCATCGCCTGACCGACAACGAGCTGTCGCTGCTGGACCATTATTTGGCCGAGGCCGGCGGCAGGCTCCTGGCCATGATCGATCCGCTGACCGACACCGGCCTTGAGCCGCTGCTCAGTAAATGGGGCGTAACGCTCGGCAATGATGTGGTCGTGGACCCGGCGCGCCAATTGCCGTTCGTTTCACCGGCCAACTTGTTCGTGGTCACGTATCAACACCACCCGATCGTAGAGCGAATGCGAACGCTCGCGACGCTCTTCCCGCTCGCGCGTTCGGTCCGGCCCGCCGCTCCTCCCTCGGAAAACGCCACGGTCAGCGTGCTAGCCGAGACTTCTGAAAAAGGCTGGGGCGAAACAAAGTTGGACTCCGAAGAATTCACGTTCAATGAGGGCGTGGATACGCAGGCGCCTGTGTCCATCGCGGTTGCGGTGGAAGCAAAGAACGAGCCCAAGACCCGGCTCGTCGTGATCGGCGACTCGGATTTCGCCACGAACGGCCAGATCGCCAGCGCGGGCAATCGCGATCTCCTGAGCGGCACAGTCCACTGGCTTGCCGATCAGGATGCGCTGATCGGGATCGGCTCCAAGACGATCCACACGGTGAAACTGCAGCTGATCGAATCCCAAGTGCGCACGCTCATGTGGTTCAGCCTCACCGCCCTCCCCCTGTTCTTTCTCGGCATGGGCGCAGCCACGTGGTGGCTGCGTCGCACCTGACGGCCTGAGCCATGCGCTGGAAGACCACCCTCGTCCTTTTGCTAGCGACAGTCGGCATCGGCGCATACGTTTCGCTCGTCGAGCTCAGGCAGCCCACTAAAGAAGAACGCACGCAAGAAGCCCAGCGGCTGCTTACCATTAAGGAAGAAGAGGTCACCGGATTGGCCGTGACCACCAAAGACGCCGAGGCCCGGATGCGGCGAGTAGCCGACGGTTGGACCCTCGAGCCGGACGGCTGGCGCGCGGATCCGACGGTTGTGCACGACATCCTGGATCGTTTGCCGTACCTATCGGCTGAGCGCACGCTTGAGCCGACGAAGGATCACCCGCTCGATACAGCGGCGTTCGGCCTGGAGCCACCCGAAGCGAAATTGGACGTGCAATCGCCTCAGCCTGTGACGCTGCGCTTCGGCCATACCACACCTGTTGGGCATCGCCGCTACATCCAAATCGAAGGTCGCCCGGAAATTTTTGTTGTTTCCACGACGCTGTATGAAATCATCGCGCGGCCCGCGGATGTGTTCCGCGATCCGTTCTTTGCGCCGGTGCAGGAAGCGGGCCTTGAATCCATCGCAACACGCTCCCACTCCACGGCGTTTAAAATCGGCAAGCAAGGTCAAAGCTGGCGCCTGGTCGAGCCTCTGGAGGACGAAGCCGACGCTCCGGCCGTGCAGGAGCTGGTCCGATCGCTCAGCCAACTGCCGGTTCAGCAGTACATCGGCAATTTGCCCGAGGGGCAGGACCTAAAGAGCCTAGGGCTCGAAGATGCCGAGACGCAGCTGACGCTGGCTGAAACCAATAAGCCGCCCCTTGTGCTTTCATTCGGCCGCTTCCTGACGACGGATTCAACGCTGCGCTATGCCAAGCGCAGCGACGATCCCAAACTCTATGCCGTCAAAGGCATGGATGTAGAAGCGCTGTTTCCCAAATCGGATGCGATTCGTTCCCGCGCGTGCCTGCCTGTTGCCATGGAGAGTGTGACAAGCGTGGTCGTGCAGCTTCCGGAGATCAGTTGGTCGATGGAGCGCAAAGACGGACACTGGGTCAACGAGAATGGCGAGCCCGTTGCCGCTGAAGTCGCGGAATCGGAGATTCGCGGGCTGGCGGATTTGCGGTTCAATGCGATCGTCGCGGATGGAGCCACTGCAGAATTGCCGCGGTACGGCCTGGACAAGGCGGACAAAGATGCGTCGCGCGTTATTCTGCGCGCGGCTGATGGAAAGGAGTACGAGCTGAAATTCGGCGGCGGCGTGGAGGGAGAAGACGAGCGCTACGGACTGATAAAACCGCGCAACCTGCTCGGAACGCTGCCCGAATCCGCGATCCAAGGGTTAAGCGCCAAACCCGCAACAGGCACGCCGGCCGCTCCTCAAAAAAGCGACGCCGATTCCCAAGCCCCGGATCACGAAGAACGCTGAAGGATATACCGCCGCGCGCGCAGCATGCGCTGCACCACCGTGGCGTGAATCAACACCGAAAGCCCCACCAGCGTCCACCAGAAAAGATCATGCCCGCCGGGCTTCCAATGAACCGCCGCCCCGGCAGCCAACCCGGCCAAAAAAATAAGGCTGCGCTCGGCCCGCTCCGCCCAGTCAGGCCACTCTAAATTTTGCACCGGCACTTCCATGGCGGCGCGCGCTTTTGCGTAGCTGACCATCATGCCGCCGGCCAGCACGATGAAGATCAATACCCAATAGCCGCTTACCATTGCCGCCGCTAAAGCCACCATGGCTTCAACGTACCGGTCCATCATCGCATCCAGGTAGGCGCCGAGCTTGGTCACCTGCCCCGACCGGCGCGCCACAGCGCCGTCCAATCCATCCAAGCTGCCCAAAAACAACGCGACAAAGCAGAAAGGCACAACGGCCCGCGCCCGGACGAACCAGACGCAGGCCGCTAGCACGAACAAAGGAACCGTAAGCGTTATGGCCGTCGGCGAAATCCGCAGACGCACCAGCACTGAGGCCACAGGCCCCAGTAAACGGTCAATAGCCGACTTATGGGTGGAGGTGATCACTCAGGAAGCGGGGGCGGGGGTAGCTTCCTTAGGCGGAGCAGCCGCTTCCTTAGCGGGAGCGATTTCTTTAATCATCACCTTGAAGGTAAGGGGTTTGCCGGCCAACGGATGATTGAGATCCAGCACGACGGTGGCGTCCTTGACTTCGGAGATGCGAGCGCGGAAGCTCTTGCCGTTCTCGGGGTTAACCCCTTCCAGCATTTGACCGGCTTCCGGCTTGATCTCGGCGGGCAACCGGTCTTTGGGAACTTCCACGAACGCAGCGGGATCGACCTGGCCATATCCCTGGTCCGCGGTCAGCGCCACTTCTTTCGAATCTCCCGGGTGGAGCCCCACAAGCCGGTTCTCCAGCTCAGGAAGGATCTGTCCGCGGCCGTGCACGTAATGGAACGATTCCCGGCCGTCCGTGGTATCAACAACTTTGCCGTCGACGGTGAGGGTATACTCCATGGCAACGTCCATGTTTTCGCCTACCGCCAGCGCGGGCGCGGGAACAGGCTTTACTTGCTCCGCAGCAGACGCGGGATCGGACAAGACCAGCGCCGCGAACCCGACCGCCACGGAGGATAACGCCCTAAGTGAGACACGATTCATCTGGTTTCCTCTCTGTCTTTTTCATCAGCCATACCGCACCGGATACGTTGATTACCGTAACTTAGGGGCATGGCAAAATCAAGCCCATTCAGGCCTTATCCCTCAAGAAGATGTGATATAGTTTAGTAGTTTATAAAGTTGAGTAAAACTTACCATGACCCTGAGCACACGCCAAGTCCAACAGCAGCGGCTCCTGTTAGCGCCGCAAGTAACGCTATCGCTTCAGGTTCTGCAAATGAGCACCCTGGAGCTTCAGGCCTATCTGCACCAGCAGGCGGAGCAGAATCCGCTGCTGGATGTCCGCGAATCCCCTTCCGAAACCCCTCTTCCGGACTCCGGCGCGCCTTCATCCGGCTCGACAGGCCTGGGCGATGACTGGGGGACGCCGAACAGCCGCTCGGCAGCAAGCGAGTCTCCGGACAACGATGACGAAGGCGACCGGACCGATCCCGCGGCTTTGAATCACTGGCTTGTCGGAATCGGCACCTTGCATGAGTCGCTCAAGCGCCAGCTTGGCTGCATCCCGTTGACCGAATCGGAGCGCAAGCTGGCGGAATGCCTTATCGAGCGTCTGGACAGCAACGGCTACTTGGAAGAATCGCTCGAAGCCTTATCCCGCGAGACCGGCTTACCGGAAAAGAAACTTGAAGAAGCGCTCAGCCTTGTCCAGCAGCTGGACCCTCCCGGAGTCGGCGCGCGCGACCTGCGGGAGTGCCTCCTGCTCCAGTTACAGGCCATGCTGGAAGGCAAAACCATCGCTTACGAAATCGTGGAACGCCATTTCGGATTGTTCATGCAGAGCCGCCCCGTGGCGTTGGCGCGGGCCACGCAGGCTTCCTTGGAAGAAGTGGAGCTGGCATGCGCGCGTATCCGGCGGCTCAACCCAAAGCCCGGCGCCGCGGCGGCGGGCGCCATGCCCCAGGCGATTATCCCTGACTTGATCATGCGGCGGAACGAACTCTATTACGATATCGAGCTCAACGATCACCATGTTCCCCACATCTGCATCAACCGCAACTATTACCGCATGCTTCGCGACCCGTCCACGACGGATGAGGTCCGGAACTTTCTTCAGGAGAAATTCAAGCAGGCCGGGTGGGTGGTGCGCGCGATCGATGAGCGCAACGCCACGCTGCTCGCAATCGGCCGGTGTTTGATCAGCCTGCAGAGCGAGTTCATCGACCGCGGCCCGCAAGCGCTCCGCCCACTGACGCAAGCCCAAGTCGCGGCATCCGTCGGTCGCCATCCATCGACGGTGAGCCGGGCCATCGCGGGCAAGACGATCGACACGCCATGCGGCATCTTCCGGCTGGAAGAGCTGTTCGCGACCGCGGTGCCGCAGGGCGCGGACCGCACGGTGTCGGACGCGTCCATTAAATCGGAAATTGCGCGGCTGGTGCGAGAGGAAAACCCCGAGGATCCGCTGAGCGACGATGCGATTGTGCGGCGCTTGCAAGAGAGGCAGCTATCGATCGCGCGGCGCACGGTGGCCAAATACCGCACTTCCCTGCATATCCTTCCCGCCCGGCTCAGGCGCCGCCGCCTGGACTGATTGACTCTTAGGTCTCGATGCCGAGAATGCGCATCTTCTGGTAGAGAGTGGACCGGTGGATGCCCAGCCGCTTGGCCGCGGCCGAACGGTTCCAGCGTTCTTCATTCAGCACGCGAAGGATCAGCTCCCGCTCCGGCGTCCTCAATGATTCCTTCAACCCTTTCGCCTCCTCGGACTCAACTGAAGACGCAACGCCGTTTGTAGAGCGCGCCGCGCGGGCCGCGGGAACAACCCTCGCTTCGGCTTCCGGCTCGTGAGAGGCGGTTGAGCACAGGTCCTCGGGCAGGTCAGCGACCTCCAACCGCGCGGTCTGCGAAAGAATAACCGCGCGTTCGAGAATGTTTTCAAGTTCGCGGATATTGCCCGGCCAGGGGTAGCGCAGCAGGATGGCCATGGCTTCCTCTGAAAGGCCCTTCACGGGCTTTGCGGCGGCGCGCGCATGCCGCTCCACCACGTTCTGAATCAAGACCGGCAGATCGCTCCTGCGCTCGCGCAGCGGCGGCAAGTGGATCGCGATCACGTTCAACCGGTAGAACAGATCTTCGCGGAATTTGCCTTGCTGGGCCAGCTCGCGCAATTTGCGATTAGTGGCGGCGATGATGCGCACATCCACCTTTTGCGTGCGCGTGTCGCCCACGCGCTCGTAAAGCTTGTCTTGGATGACCCTCAGCAGCTTCACCTGCAGCGCCGGGCTGAACGCGTCGATTTCATCGAGCAGGATCGTCCCGCCGTTCGCCACTTCAAAACGCCCTTGCTTATCGCGAATCGCGCCGGTGAAGGAGCCTTTTATGTGGCCGAATAGCTCGCTCTCCAGCAGCGTCTCCGGCAGCGCGCCGCAGCTCACTTCCACGAACGGGTGATTGCGCCGGCGCGGGTCCGCGCGGTGGATCGCCTGCGCGATCACGCGCTTGCCAGTTCCGCTCTCGCCTTCCAGCAACACCGTCGAGGAAGTCGCGGCCACGGAGCGCACCATCTCGAAAACTTTTTGCATGGCCGGGTCTTGGCCGACGATGGTTCCAAACGGATCTTCGGTCTCATCCAGCAAGGAAAGATCGGCGGAAACCGCTCGGATAACCGCTGTCTTGAGCATCTCAGGCTGCACCGGCTTGGTGATGTAATCCGCGGCACCTTCCCGCATCGCCTTGACCGCGGCGTTCACGTAGCTCGCGCCCATGACGATCACCGGCAAGTCCGGGTAATGGCGGCCCCTATGCGCGAGCAAACCTTGATCCGCGTCCGAAGCGACTTCACTGGTGGCGATCAAAACATGAAAAGTGTGGCGCTGCAGCTGTTCCATGGCTTCGGTAGCTTGCGAAGCCATCTCCACCGCATAGCCCCAGTCGGTGAGCTGCGCATGCAACGCTCCCCGCGCGGCGGGGTCGGCATCAACGATCAACAGGCGGATCCGCGCATTCGCGCTAGCCATTGAAATGCTTCCTTTCTTCAACAAAACGTTGTAAAAAACCTACTGAGATTATAAGTCGAAGGATACCTGATAGCCATGCGCTTTGAAAAGGCTAGGGCAGCAGCAAAGAAGATGTGAAGGCATCGAGAAAGGCCTGAAGCCGGTTGTAGCTGGCTTGAGGAGAATCTTGGAGAGTTGAAATACGCACCAGCGTGCCGGGCTGGGACTTGCCGCGCAAAGCATCCCAGAGCAGCCAGATCTGCTGCTGGTAGTAATTCGAAGTCGCGCGGCCGGACGCGGTAAACCAATACCACGCCTCGACGAGCTCCTTGCGCTCCCCTTCCCGTCCGATCACGAGCCGCATCAACCGGTAAACCTTGCCGTGAACATAGACATCGACCGGCCCGCGCTCGAGCACTTCAAAATGGCTTCCCACGTAACACAATTCCGGCGGATGAAATGCCGCGCGCTGGCCAAAACCCGCCACGCGTGCCAGCCATACCGCGGGCTTGCCGTCCTTTTGGTATTCGCGGAGCAAGACGTCCGGGGTCTGGAGGATTTCAATCGCGCGCGGGTCAACGTCCATAGCATTGCCTTGCCAACCGCCCGCGGCCAGCGGCACAGCGGTTTCCTGCGCCGACAGCGGCAACGGCGATGCGGTGACCGTGTTGCTGCGCCAGATCAACAGGTTGCCCAGCGCAAGCGTAAGAATCGCCGCGATCGGCCCGGTCCAGTACCGATTAGTCATTCGATTTCCCCATGAGCAAGCGGCTTATAAGAGCCAGCAGCACGATGGCCAGGCCGAACACCACGATGCCGGAGCCGTAATGGATGAACCCTTCGGCCGCATGCGCGCCGTAGATGACGGCGAACAGTATCAGCACCAAGATGCGCACCATATTTGTGGTCAACGCAATGGGCAGCGCGCTGGCCACCAGCACCGCTCGCTTCCACCAATGAGCTGACGGCGGCAGGAACGCTGCCCACAAAACCGACAACGCGGCCAGCGACATCAAGGAGCGCAAGCCGCTGCACACATCGTCGACGATGATCGTGACCCCGGGCAGGTGGATGCTGGAGCCCGCTTGCACGGCCGAGATTCCGAGCCAGGAAACAACATGGGTGGCAAGCGTCGCGGCCAACAATTTCATGTGGAAGCTGATGGCGATGAGGAACACGCCCGGAAGCGGCACCATGAAAATCAGAAACACGAGCGGAAAGCGCAGCACGCGGACCGCTTCACGGCCCCCGTTCACCCAGATCAGCGAAGCCAGCACCGCAATCATGGCGAATCCGGACACGAACCCGATGCGCAGGTGCCAAGCCAGAAGGTGCACGCCCACGGCGCCGATGAGCCAGCTCATTCCGGCTGTCGTGGGAAGATGCGGCACTTCGTTCAAGGCGGCGCGGCGCTGCCGAACGAGCCAGGCAAAAGCAATGGGAACCAGCCAGCCATGCCCGTAGAACGAATCGTTCGCGTCAAAACGCTCCGCCATCCAAAGCCACGTTGGCCAGAATAAAGCGATAAAGAGAACGCCCTGCACCGCGATGAGCCACGTGTGCGGGTTGCGAACCGACTGAGGGGTGTTTGTCATTTGCCGTCTAAGCGCGCTTGAGCCGCGCGGCCGAAAGGATCTTGCGGGTAGCGCGTCGCAATTTCCTGGAGCAGCTCGCGGGATTTTTCGATGTTGTCGAGCCGCGAACTATAGAGCAAGGCAAGATCATACAAGAATTTGGCTTTGTTCACGCTCTTCTCTTTGCTCTGGGAGAGCTGTTCGAGCTCGCGGCGCGCGTCCTCCCAGCGTTCCAGGCGCTGATAAACCGCGGCCAGCTGGTCGCGCAGCGCAGCCTCAAAGAGCGGCGAAGGCGCCCCCGAGACTTTACGCGCGTACCACTGCGCGGCGCGTTCCCAATCCGCAGCCGCTTGGCCCGCGGCCCGCTCTTCCAACCGGGCGGCTTCGGACGGCGCCAGCACCCCGGCCTCGGTCCATGGAAAACGCTCGGCGATGTCCCATAGGCGCTGCTTGGCAGCGGGCACGTCGTTCGCGCCCGCCTCCAAAGCGGCCAGCGCGGTCATGGCCGAGAGCAGGGCGCGCGGCTGTTGGCTTTGCGTGCGAAGGACTTGCTCATAAACCGCTCGCGCCTCCTGCGTTTGTCCGCGTCTCGCGTAAACGTACGCGATCAGGAGCTGTGCCTGCGCGGCCGGCTGCGTGCCCGCGGCTTCTCGCACAACCGTCTCCAGCGACGTAATGGCTTGGCTCGCTTGTTCGGCCGAAGCCTGATTGGGCTTCTCCAGCACCGCCCGCGATGCGCGCTGGGCGCGCCACAGGAGCCGCTCGCCCTGGTAGCTGCGGCTGCAACCGGAGGCTAACAAGAGACTCGCTAAGGCGATACGGAAGGTTTTATCCATGCGATCGCGGCAGCGGTTGTGAGCCAGGCATCGGCTACAGTCCAAAGCATCAAGCGAAGGGCGATGGGCACGGTAACCCATTCCGGCTCAGTGCGGAGAAGCCAGGCACCGATTCTGTTTTCGGTGGAGATCAACGAAAAAAGGAAGAGGATTACAAGAGGCGGCAACACGATGCAGAGCGTTTCCAGGGGCGATCGCAAGCACCGCTGAGCGCCGGCGAGCAGCGCGCGAAAAGCGGAAAACCCGGAAAGCGCGACCGCGGGAATCGCATAAACCCCGAAAGCCTGCAGAAGCGTTACGCCGGCTAAATAAGATCCCAGCGTGAGCATGCCCGGCAGCGAAAGCGTACGCAGCCCCTGCGCCATGAGCTCGCTGAGCAGCCAAATCACCACCCAGGCGAAGAGACATTGGCTAAAGCGCACGCGGCGCGACGCGAAGAGGAGCCTGAGTGACATCGGCTTTTGCCGCACGGCATCAGCGGCCAAGCACGCAGCAACGCCGCTCAGCCCGGCGCCTACCAACGCCATGGCAAGGGCATGTACGCGCGGCGTCACATGATAGAGCCATAGAAGGTGCCACGGGTAATGCAGGACGTTCTCATTCGCGAAGAAACGAATAGGCGGGGCGAGCAGCGAGTCCAAAGGCGGATGAGGAGCTAAACCAAGAAGAATGAGCACAAGGATTTGAACAAAAGCCGGCGCAAGGAAGCAAAACCGCAAGCCCCGGGAGGTCCGGAGAAGCTTGAACGCTGTCCGGTGGTACGTTATGAAATGGATTGGTGCTAGACCGCGCGTTGCTTCTTACGGTTTCGGGCCAGACCGGCCAGTCCAAGACCGAAAAGAGCGAGGCTGGAAGGCTCAGGATTATGCACGCGAGCCACGGATCCGGATAGGGACTCGTCAGAGAAGTCGTCGTTCGAGCTTGAACCGCCGGCGATGATCACCTCAGAGCTGTCTCCGCCAAACCCGCTAATACCCAAGAACCCGAACAAGCCTGTACCGCCGCCTTGACATCCAGAGGTCAGAACAAGAACCGTAAACGCCACCAGTAACCGTATCGTTGTACGTTTCATTTGGTTTCCTCCCCTTGTGCAGTCTTAAGGAGCAGGATGCATGCCAGCCCGGCGAGTAGCCTCCTATAATAAGGAGGGTGGCCAAGCGTTACTTGGCTTGTGTCGGATTACCGCGACAATATGGAGGAATTATAGGCTATTTGGAGCTTGGCAGCAAGGCTAAATCCAAGGCAGAGCGCTAACGAGGAGCTTACTTACCCCGTCCGGTGGTGATGGTCACCATGGTCGAGGCAATGATACGAAGATCAAGCGCCAGGCACATGCGCTTCACGTAAAGCAGGTCGTACCGGAGTTTTCGCTTCACGTCGGCAAGCGACTGGTCATAGCAGTAGTGAACCTGGGCCAGACCGGTCATGCCCGGTTTGATCAAGTGGCGCTCATCGTAGCGCGGGATAGCCTGGTCCAGTTCCTCAACAAAACAAGGGCGCTCAGGCCGCGGGCCGACCAAGCTCATTTCACCCTTGAAGACATTGAACAGCTGCGGCAGCTCATCCAAATGCGTGCGGCGCAAAAAACCGCCGATCGGGGTTAACCGCGGATCATCCCGCTTGGCGGCCCACACCGGACCGGTCTTCTCGGCATCGACCCGCATCGAGCGGAACTTATAAATTTTGAAAATCTGGCCGAACCGGCCGACGCGCTGCTGGGCGTAAATAATCGGCCCCTTGGACGTGACTTTGATGGCAATCGCCGTGCCGATCATCAGCGGCGAGCAAAGAGTAAGACCCAGCAAAGAGCCACCCACGTCGAGCACCCGCTTGATAACCAGCCGCCACCAAAGAGTAAAAGGCGGCACCGGGTGCTGGTATTGCCACAGCAACACAAATCGCTTGAGTTCGATTGCAAGTTCTTGGCGAACACTCATCACGCGCGCTACTAAAGCACTCATTTCCCTGCTCATCATTTCTATTGGCTTCAACTAGATTGACGGTTGATCAATCTCAGTGGAGGTTATTTTTCGTGGGTTACTGGGTTACTCGCAAGCAACTTCAAATAGTATAGGGTCAAAAAATAGGGGAGTCGAGTATTTTTTTTGATTGCTTTATTAATGCTCGTATCTTATTGAAAATAAACAACTTAAATGCATTTATCTATACACTATCCACCGCGTGGTTGGTGTCACTCGAACAACAAATCAAAACGCGCCTAACGCGCGCGTTCCCAACGCACGGATGCGGGGCGAAAACAATAGGTGAGCAACCCGGCAAGCATCGCGGCGTTGCCGAGACAAAAATACAAAAGAGGTGAAAGCAATTTCACATGCCTCCCTCTTTTTTGAAGTTGATGGCCAACCCAAGCACCGCCATAGAGCGCGACTTGGCAACCGATCGCTATCCATATAAAGGGACGCGGCAAAAACAGGCCGGAAAAGGCGAGAGCAATGAGCAACAACGGCGCTGCGGTACGCAGAACCTTGTGCGAAAAAAAACAGAACGCGACCCATCCATACACCGGGCTCAGCATGCCGCGCAGCGCGACGATTTGCTGGCAATTCCCCGCCGCGATGCGCCGCCGACGAGCGAACTCGCCTTTGACCGAAGCGACTTCCAATTCCCAGGCTTCGGCTTCGGGCTCGTACACCGCGCGGAACCCTTGGCGCACAATGTGCATCGGAATCAAGTAATCGTCGTTGATGGACGCGTCTTCCAAAACGGTGAACAGCGCGCGGCGGATCGCATAAAATGCCCCATGCGCCCCAAGAATTGAATGCAGCCGGCTTTCCTGCGACTTGATAAAGGTCTCGTAGCGCCAGTAAAGCCCTTCCCCTTTGCCTCGCAAGTCTTCTCCGGGCTTTGTGCTGTAAAGACCTGAAACGCAGCCGACTTTGGGGTCCGCGAAATTGCGCACGAGCAAACGCAAGGCGTCGGTCTTGAGCTCGCCCGACGTGTCGGAAAACACCACGATTTCCCCCTTCAGCGACGGGACAACTTTGCCGAGCATGCGCGTTTTGCCGACGTTCTGAGGCATGGTAAGGATGCGCACTCCCTGCGCTTCAAAAGCGCGCGCCAAGGCCTCGGTCCGGTCCGTGGAGCCGTCGTTCGCCACCACGATCTCCAGCCGATCGCGCGGATAATCCAGCGATAAGCTGTTGCGCAGCTTGGCTTCGATATGGGTTTCTTCATTGTAAGCGGGAATCAAAAGCGAGAGGCTGGGCGTGACCGGGGATTTTTGCGGCTGGCGTCCGAACAAAGCGGCCAATGCCCACACCAAGAGCGGATACAGAAAGTAGATGTAGGCGAGCACGAAAAAGGAAATCCAAAAAAGCCTGATCATGGACGGGCGAGTCGTTTGATTTTTTCGTAGCCAGCGACGCCCAAGCAAGCCTTAAGGACACTGATCACGCCCTGGCGGGCGATGGCTGTCCAGAGAATCCGGCGGCGGCCTTCGGCCATGGCGAGCAAGCGGTCCGAGTTCAGCGGCTGATGCACCGGCAGCCGCTTTAAAGCAAAAGCAAAGGTGTTGGGCTTGTTCAGGCCGATGTCCGATACCCAAGCCGCTTCATAGCCCAGGCGCTGAGCCGTGCCGGCCAGCGACCGGCTCCAGAACCCGCCGGGCGCGGCGATGGCGCGCACCGGAACGCCCAACTCAGACTCGATGATGCGCTTGGATTCCGCCAGCTCAAGGGTTTGGTCCTCGGGCGAAAGCTGCGTGAGCAAGCGGTGCGTTTTTCCGTGAGAGCCGATTTCCATGCCCAGGAACACCATTTTACGCAGCTGCTCCCAGGTGACGTAGCCCGGCCGGCCGATAAAATCCGTGGTCACGAAAAACGTGCCGGTGAAACGGTGGCGGAGGAGCATCGGCGTGACGACGTCGAAATGGCTGGCATACCCGTCGTCGAACGTGAGCACCACCGGCCGCTCGGAAAGCGTTTGTTCGTTTCGCTGCCAGCCGCGGAAGTGGTGGGAGGAAACGGTGCGGTAGCCGAGCTTTCGCAGCCGGGTCAGCAAGTCTTCCATCCCCTGCTCGTTGATGCTGTAAAAAGGATCGGCGGATGCCGCCGCCGCGGGAGGCAAGCTTTCAGGATGGACGTCGTGGAACGTGAGCGCGGGAACGCGCAGGCGCAGCGGAACGCTCATCACAACACGGGAGCGGCGGCCGCTTCGCCGACGCTTGCTTGCAACTGAAGGATCAGCTCCGCCATCGCGCGGCGCGCTTCAAGAAGCTTGTTCGCATCGTGCGTGTACTCTTTGAGCGACCGGACGAGAGACGGGTCAACGGCAAGAAGAGCTGCGGCCCGCTGGCGAACATCGTCGCTGAGGCCGCCTTTTGTTTCCGCGGCTTGCAGCAATGTGCGCAGGAGCGCGAGATACTCATAATCTTCGATGCCGTCCCGCAGCACCTCCAGCCGGATCGAAGGGATCGGGCCGGCAAAGCCGGGATAGTAAAGGAATCCGTTGCCGTTCTGGTCCTTGGCGAACGAAGCCGGGTTCACGAGCGGATCGCCTTCCCAGAAATTCACGCACCAATACAACAAGCCCGACGCGCCGGCTTTCCAGCTCAGCCAGGGCAAGAGCCGATGGTCGAGCGCGGGTTTGTCGATGACAAGGCTCGGGTAATTCTCAACCGGTGAGGAAACATACATCCACACCTCTTTGCCCGCGGCTCGCCACGCGTCGGCGAGCGTTGGGTCGAACGCGTTGATCCGGAAGCAAAGGATGTCGGCAGCGCTGAGCCAGGGCGCGTCCATGACCGGATCCGCCGGCTCTTGCAGCACGACCAGCGTGCGCAGGTCCTTGCTGGCTTGCTTGAGCGCTTGGAGCACCTGGGGAACGCGCGGATCGCCCCGCTTGGGCTCGTCAAAGGCATAGATATACGCTTCAAATAAAACGCCGTATTGCCGCAGCGCTTCCACGGCCTCGCGGTACCAGACCATGGCTTGATTGAAGGCGGCCGCATCCTCGGGCCACGCGTTGCCGTTGGGCCCGGCGTTGCCGCCAAAAGCGCCCACAGAGAACGCGCCTTGGCCGAGCGAGCGGTAGAGCGACATGGTCGAGCGGAAGCGTTCGCTGAACGGATCCGCGTTCAGCATGGGCCACACGCGGTGCTTGAGCATGTCCAGCATGTAAAGGTGCTGCAATTCATCGAAGCGAATATCCCACGCGGCGCCGCCCGGAACCGCCTCCCGGTACGCGCGCTCCAGCCGGCTTCGATAAAAATCAAACGCCGTCTTGAACGAGGAACGCCGCGGCAAGGAAAAATCCCACACGGTGATTTCAAGCGTGAGCTCTTCGGTGCGGCCATCGACGTCCCGGATCGTGATCGGTCCGGTGTACGTACCGGGAATCAGCGAGTCCGGAGCGCCGACGGTGATCCAGATGGGCTGGACCACGGCGGCCGGAAGGTCCACGGGCTCGGTCACGAGCGGCAGCGCGTCCGGCCAGGCGCCGACATACTCAACCGGGTAGTCCGGCTTCACCGTTTGCACGTAATCCACGCGGCGGATCTCGACCACGTCCACGGGAAAACTCGCTTTGCCGTTCTCATGAAGCAGATCGCCGACGGTGATTTCGATCTGGGCCGGCCGTTTGCCGCCGATCAAGAGAACCTGCGCGCTTTCGTACTCGTTGCGCGCCATGGAGAGGCGGATGGGCGAGGAAGAAACCGTTCCCAGGTGACGGGGCTCGCGGCGCACTTTGTCCAGGCTGCTCGTCCACGCGACCTGCCAGTTGTCGGAAACGGTGCCCTCGTCCACCGGTGCCGCGGAAGACTGCGCGGGGAGCGCAGCGGCTTCTTTCGGCGCGGCGGCCTGGGCTGTGGGCTCCTTGGATTTGCGGAACATCGGGAACGGGCAGCGGCCCGCGTTGCTTTCGTGGATCATCGCCAGCAAGATGCCGGCGGCGGCGGCGAGCCCGAAAAGGCGCAGCCACCAACTGCGTGATTCAGCGTTCATGAAGATGCCTCCGAGCGATTCGATTTGATGCGCACCACGCGGGCCGGAATGCCCACGGCGATTCCCCCCTCGGGCACAGGCTTCAGGATAACGGCGTTGGCGCCGATTTCGGCATCGTCGCCGACGGTAATGCCCCCGAGCACCGCCGCGCCGACGCCGATGAGCACGCGGTCGCCGATCACGGGCGAGGGGCCGCCGGAAGTCCGGTTGCCGATAGTCACGCCATGGTGCAGCGTGCAGAACGAGCCGAGCTTTGCGTTTCCGTTGATGACAATGCCGCCGAAATGATGGATGAGCAGGCCCGGTCCGATCACGGTCTCCGGCGGAATGGAAATGCCGGTCCAAACTTCAACCAGCCGCTGCACGATGGCGCCGATGACCGGGATGTGGTTTTTCATGAGCCAGCGCGTGAACCGGTACCCGGCCACGGCCTGAAACCCGGGCTGGCAAAGCGAATGAAATGTCTTGCGCAGCGCGCCCCGGTAAGAAGTCTGCGCGTAAACGCGGTCAAAATCCGCCCGGATCGCGCTGGTTTTCGCCGTGGTTTGGGCTGCCATTACGTGGGGTCCTTCATCAGTTCTTCATAGAGTTGGCCCGTGCGCTCCGCGGTCGCATCAAGGGTAAATTCGCGCTGGACACGCTCGCGGCCCGCGCGGCCCATGGCCGTTGCCCGTGCCGGATCCTGCAAGAGCGAAAGAATCGCCTGCGCGAGCGACGACGCATCGCGGGGCGGAACGATTAAGCCTGTTTTCCCGTCAACGATCAGCTCCCGGTTGCCGCCCACGTCGGAAGCCACCACAGGCCGCGCCGCGGCCATGGCTTCCATGACCACGTTCGAGCAGCCCTCGTACCGGCTCGCAAGCGCGCAAATCGTGAATCGCGGCAGAAATGCACGCGCTTCTTTGCGCTCGCCCAGCAGATGAACCTTGCCGGCCAAACCAAGCTCTTGGATCCAGCCTTCGATCGCAGAGCGCATGGGGCCGTCGCCGATCAAAACAAAAGCGGTTTCGGGCTTTTGCTGCGAAACCAGCCGCGCCGCTTCCAAGAAAGTCCGGTGGTCTTTTTGAGCCGAGAGCCTCGCGATCATGCCCACAACCGGAACCCCGGCGCGAACCGGCCAATCCAAAGCGGCCGGCTCATGCGGCGAACTCTCTTCCGCCAAACCGTTGAGGTAGATGCCATTGTAGATCGTATGGATCTTCGACGACGGAATGCCTCCCTGCTCCACCAAGCCTTTGCGGATCGCTTCCGCGTTCACGGTCACCGCGGAAGTCCAACCGGTCAATGCCCGGTTCACGAGACGCTGGCGCGGCGGCATGTCGTCGATGGTATTGCGCATGGCGCAGACAATGCGGCGGACGCCGGCGCGGCGCGAGGCCACGCGGCCGTACGTGTCCGCGGTGAACAGCCATGTGTGAACCACGGCCGGCCGGATGCGGCGCAAGAGCCGGGTCAAACGCTCCAGGCATCCGAAATCAAGAGCGCCGTTCTGCGGAATGAGATGAACCGGCACGCCGGCTTGCCGCAGCTCGTCGACGAAAATGGTTTTGCGCGTGGACAACGCCACGACGACCGGCTGCCAGCCGAGCGCGGGCAAGCGTTTGGCCAGCTCGACCAATTGCCGCTGCGCGCCGCCCATGCCCAGGTGGTCGATGACCAGGCAGATGCGCCGCGCGTTTGCGGCCGCCTGGCCCGCGTACGGGCTGCCGACAGATGCGTCCAATGAACGATAGATGCGCTCGTGCGCGTCGATCATAGCGCGGAGCGAAAAACGCTCCGCCACGCGCGCCCGCGCCGCGTCGCGGAGCGAGGCCGCCGCGCCCGCGTCCGTGAGCACGCGCGCCAAGGCGTCGGCAAGCGCGGCCGGCTGCGCCGGCTCGACAAGCAAACCGGTCTTACCGTCTTCAATGAGCTCCGGGGTGCCTCCCACGCGCGTGGCCACCAGCGGCACGCCGGCGGCCATGGCCTCGAGCATAGCCATGGACAACCCTTCGCGCTCCGATGAGAAAGCCAGCACATCCATGCCGGCCAGCAGCACGGGCACGTCCTGCCGCAAACCGGCGAGCACCACTTTGTCACCTAAGTTGCGTTCCCGGATAAAAGCTTCGACCTCCTGCCGCAGCGGCCCGTCGCCGATAATCAATGCTTTCACGTTCGGCACCCGCTGCGAGAGGCGCTCAATGGCCTGAAGGAACACGAGCGGCGCTTTGGCCGGAACCAAACGGCCGACCAGCCCAACGACGCGGTCCGACGCCGTGATGCCGAGCGCGCGGAACGCTTCGCCGCGCTCGCGCACAACGTCCGCGGATTCCACCCCGTTGTACACGACTTCCCAGCGTCCGCGCCCGACGCCATGATTTTCATAAAATGTCTGCACTTCGCGCGACACCGCGATCAAAGCATCCGCTTTGGGCTCGAGCCGTTGGTCGATCAAAAAATGGTGCGGCTTTTTCCAGGTATCGACGTTGTGCTCGGTCACAACCACGGGGATGCCGGCCTTTGCGGCGGCAAGCCTTCCCCACACGTTCGCGCCCCACAAGTGGGTATGCACCACGTCCACCCCGCGGCTGCGGAACGCGCCGGCCAGCCGCTGCGTGATGCCGATATCCAGGGGGCCCTTCTTATTCAAGGAGACGATCGGGATGCCGCGTTCTTTAAGCACATCGGCGAAGCGGCCGGGCTCATTGAGAGTGAACACGGTCACGCGGCACGCGCGGCTGGCAAAGCCCCGTGCCAGGCGGATCACCACCTGCTCCGCCCCTCCGAGACCCAATGACCAGATCACGTAGCCAATGTGCATTATTTTCTCGGACTGAGCCGGATTGCATGACTCATGCATATGCTGCTGCGAGCTGCGAAGGGATCGGTGAGGCGCAGCTCGCCGGTTTCGCACGCACGGTAAGACGATCGGCGTGGTGCGAAAGCGGCGCGCAGCAAAGGCTTGCCACGCTGGGGCAAGCCAAGCGGTGCGACGAACCGATCCCGAGCAGAAGCTCGCGGCAGCGTAAGCGAAGGCGTCATGAGGACCGCTCCACAGGCATCGCGTTCGCGCACTCGCGCGGCTTGCGCAGCCCTTGCGAAAACTGCACCGCGGCGTGCATCCAGTCGTAAGCGCCGGCCAATTTCTTGCGGAAATCGTCGAGTGAATCAAATCCGCTGATTTCCGTGCGCTGCAGGCCGAACGGATCCTGTCCCGCGCGCACCGGCCCGGGCTTAACCGAGCAAGCGCCCGCATAACCCGCGGCCTTCACGGCATCCCGTATCGCCGGATTGTAGGCGCCGGCCGGGTAGCAGAAGAACTTCACCGGCTTGCCCGCGCCTTGCTCAATCGCGTCTTTGCACGTTCGCACTTCCCACTCCGCATCCGCCAGCGGCAAGAGCGTGAGCTTACGGTGCGAAACCGAGTGGCTGCCGATTTCATGCCCCTGTTTGGCTATCTCGTGGATCTGCTTCCACGTCATCGGCCGGTCCGGCGCGGCGCGGCCCGAGACGCCGGAAAGAA
>JAHFGY010000133.1 GCA_023247195.1 Candidatus Omnitrophota bacterium
GCCAGCTGATCTGCAGCCACGTGAGGAACAACGGAAGAGCTGCAAAGCCTCCATAGACCGCGTTAAAACTCGACACGCCGATCTGAAAGTAAACATAGATCCATTGGACCAATTGATCCATGGTGCCCGCGACCATCCCCGCTGTCAGGCCGGCGCGCAGGCTCACGCGCGTGTTGGGCATCAGGATATAAATGAAGCTGAACAAGCTCCCCAGCACCATGAAGGGCAAGATAGTCAGGATCACGGCAACCGGCCCGCCGAAAACGCGCATGAAAGCATGCTGCGCGGTGAAATTCGCCAATTGGGTGGCCAGGAAAACCGTGGCGCCGCTCGAGACCATGAGCAGCACCGGCGCGATCAGCATGATGGAAAGGTAATCGCTGAACTTGCGCGATAAGGTGCGGCCCGCGCGCACGCCCCAGATTTCATTGAAGGAGCTCTCGATGTTTCCGAGAACCTTGATCACCGACCAGAACAGCAGCGCCACGCCCACTCCGGCCACCACGCCGCCCGCCGTGTTCTCAAGAAAAGTGTTGGCGAATTGGATCAGCCACACCACGACCTGCTCTTGGCCGCGCAGCTTCTCCGCGATAACGATTTCCAAGTTATGCTTGAGCCCGAATCCCTGCGCAATGCCGAAAGCCATGGCCAACACAGGAACGATGGAAAGCATCGTATAAAAGGTAAGCGCTGAGGCGTGGAGCGAACATTTGTTCTCGTCGAACCCTCGGAGCGCCAGCAACACGACCCGCAAGGATTTGAACAGCCACAACTTGCGGCGAGGAAGCTTGCGGCTTCGCACGCGCCAGATGTCTTCCCTGAGGTAATGGAGGATTTCGCTGACCATAGTGCTACTCTAACTTCATCCCGGGGACGTGGCAACCTCGCGCAAGATGCCCTTCTTGAGGTACACGGCGTGCACCAGCGGCTTCAGCTTTGAAAGAGCGCGGCCGAACCACCAGGCCCCGATGAAACACGCGAGCCCGCCGATCGCCAGCGTCAGATTCGCGCCCAGGCGCTCGGCCAGCATGCCCGCGACCAAGTTGCCGAACGGCGATAATCCCAAAAACGCGGACGCGTACAAGCTCATCACGCGTCCGCGCTTGTCGTCATCGACCAATGTTTGGATCAGGGTATTGCAGCCGGCCATCTGCACGAGCATGCCGAACCCGGTGAAGAGCAATAGCACCCAGGCTTGGGCCACGTACTGGGAGCCGGCAAAAGCCGCCAGCCCGAGGCTGAAAAGCATGGCCGCGCGCGTGACCACGCGGCCCAAGCCAATAACGGTGTGCCGGGACGCCAGGTAGAGAGCGCCGCACATGGCTCCCAAGCCCGTGGCGCCCATGAGCAGCCCGTAGATCTGCGGGCCGCCTCCGAGCCGCTCGGCCGCGATCGCAGGCATGAGCGTTGTGTACGGCATACCCATCAAGCTGGTGAGCGCAACGAGCAAGAGGATGGTGCGTATTGGCGGAAAATGCGCGACGTACGCGAACCCTTCGCGGAGCTGCCGCAATACGGGCGCCGGTGAGAGATTGCGCCGGCGCACGGCCAAGCGCAGGGCGATCAGCGCCACGATCACCGCCAAGTAGCTGACCGCGTCGATGAGAAAGCACCAGCCTTCGCCCGCCACCGCGATGATGACGCCGGCGATCGACGGCCCAATCAGCCGCGCTCCGTTGAAGATCGTGGAGTTCAAGGCGATGGCGTTGCCCAGATGATCCTGCTTTTCGACGAGCTCGATAACGAACGACTGCCGGGCCGGCACGTCGAACGCGTTCACCAGCCCTTGAAAAACGCTCAGAACAAGGATTTGCGTGACCGTGATCGCGCCGCTCAGCGTCAACACCCCCATAGCGAGCGACTGCAGCATCGACAACGCTTGGGTGATCACGAGAATCCGGCGGCGATCCCACCGGTCCACGAGCACGCCGGCGATCGGCGTGATCAGAAAAGTCGGCACCTGCTCCCCAAAGCTGACAATGCCGAGCCACAACGTTGAGCCGGTCATCCGGTAAACGAGCCAGCTTGTGGCGATCCGGGTCATCCAGCTGCCGATGAGCGATAATCCCTGCCCGGCGAAGAAAAGGCGGTAGTTCCGCGAACGGAGCGAACGCAAGGTGTGGCCGAGGCTGAGCGTCATAGTTGGCGGTTTCTGAGAGTTTCACAGTTTAACATAGCCAGGGTCGACGCCGACGACGACTTTGGTTACAATATCCTGCATGCCTAACCCCTATCGATTGGATCCGTCATTTGAGCCGATTGCTTACAGCCTGGTCATCGAGCCGGATTTGAAGCGCTTTGCTTTTACCGGCAGCGTCAGCGTTACCCTCAAGGCCGCCAAGCCATTTTCCGAAATCACGCTGCACGCCATTGAATTGAAAATCAAGCACGCCAAGGTTCGCGTTAACGGCTCGTCCGCGTGGATCGCGGCGGAGCGCATCGGTTACGAAGAGCGCTACGAAACAGCCACGCTCCGTTTCCCTGAAAGCGTTCCGGCTTCGGAAGGCGTTGAGCTCGAGCTTGATTTCAGCGGCCTGATAAACGACAAGATGCACGGCCTGTACCGCACGGCTTACGAGGTCAAAGGCAAGAAACACTGGGGCGCCGCGACGCAGTTTGAAGCCACCGACGCGCGCCGCATGTTTCCCTGCTGGGACGAGCCCGCGCGAAAAGCCACGTTTGAGCTCACCCTGCGCGTGCCGAAAGACCTTGTCGCTCTCTCGAACATGCCGGCGGTCGGCCGCAAGGCGCTGCCGGGCGGCAAGCTCAAGGAAGTTCGGTACGAGCCAACGCCGCGAATGTCCACGTACCTGCTCGCGTTCGTGATCGCGCACCTGGAAAGCGTTGAAGACACAAAGCGCGGAGAGGTGCCGATCCGCATTTGGACCACGCCGGGCAAGAAAGAGCAAGGCCGGTTCGCGCTCGAAGTGGGCCGCCACGCGCTCGATTATTTTGCGCGCTGGTTCAGTATTCCCTATGCGCTGCCGAAACTCGACATGGTCGCCCTGCCCGACTTCGCTTCCGGCGCCATGGAGAACTGGGGACTTGTCACTTACCGGGAAACCGCGCTGCTCGTGGACGCTAAAAACTCTTCGGTCCACGCGCGTCAGCGCGTCGCGGACGTGATCGCGCACGAGCTCGCTCACCAGTGGTTCGGCAACCTCGTAACCATGGAATGGTGGACCGACCTGTGGCTGAACGAGGGTTTCGCTTCTTACATGGGCCCCAAGGCGGTGCATGACCAGTTCCCCGACTGGCAGGTGTGGAACCAGTTCATCGCCACCGAGTACTTCGCCGCGCTGCGCGACGACAGCTTAAAGAGCAGCCACCCGATTGAAATTCCTGTGCAGAACCCGCACGAGATCCGCGAAATTTTCGATCACATCACCTACAGCAAGGGATCGTCGGTGAACCGGATGCTTGAGCATTACTTGACCGAGCCGGTTTTCCGCAAGGGGCTGTCGATTTACCTCAAGCGCCACATGTACCGGAACGCGCGCACGGATGAGCTATGGACCGTCCTGGAAGAGGTATCCGGCAAACCCGTGCGGGCAATCATGGCCAGCTTCACGCGGCAGGAAGGCTACCCCGTGCTTTTCGTGCGGGAGAACCTCAAAGGAATCGAAGTGGAGCAACACCGCTTCTTTTTCGACGGCCGCAAAGACCGAAACAAGCGCCGTTGGAGCGTGCCGTTGGTGATCCAGATGCAGAATGCGCCGAAGCCCGTGTTCGCCGCGCTTGAAAAACCGAACGCCGCTGTCCCACTGCCCGCCACAAGCGGATGGATCAAGGTTAACAGCGGCCAGAGCGGCTTTTACCGAACCGCGTATTCGCTGGAATTGCACAACCGATTGGTTGAGGCGCTGTCGGCTTCGGAGCTGCCGAGCACCGACTGCCTCGGCCTGCTGGACGACACGCTGGCCCTGGCGCGCGCGGGTTTTGTGCGCACCTCAGCGGCTTTGGACATGGTCGCCTCGTGCCGCGGGTACACGGATTACAACGTTTGGCTGACCGCGGCGGGCACCTTGTCCGCGGCCGAGTCTTGCCTCTCTGAAACGCCCGCGCAAGACGCGATTCGATCGTGGGCAAGAGGCCTGCTGCAGCCGCTGGCCGAGGATCTTGGCTGGGAACCCAAGCCGTCCGAAGGCCACCTGGATGCCATGCTGCGATCTCTCGTGATCGGCCGGCTCGGCTACTATGATGATCCCGTCGTCGCTGAAGAAGCGCAGCGCCGTTTTGGCGCGTTTATCAAGGGCGGCGCGCTTTCGCCTGACTTGCGCGGCGCGGTGTATGCCACGGTGGCGCGCCACGGAGGCATCGCGGAGTTCAACCAGATGCTCAAGATTTACCGAGGCTCTCCGCTTCAAGAAGAGCGGGTGCGCGTGCTTCGCGCGCTCACTTTCTTTCGCCGTCCCGAGATCATCCATAAGACGCTGACTTTTGCCCTGTCCAACGAGGTCCGCAACCAGGATGCTTTCATGCTGCTGTCCGGCTTTGGCCACAACCGTGTCGGGCGGCCCATTGCATGGGAGACCGTGAAGCGGAACTGGAACAAGCTGGTCAAACGGTATGCCAGCGGCGGGCTGGGGCTCATGAACCGCATTATCGAAGGCGCGGCCGGAGGCTTTCAAACGGAAGCGGAAGTGAAAGACGTGCAGCGCTTCTTCAAAGCGCACCCGGTTCCGGGCACGGAGCGCGCCATGAAACAGACTCTCGAGGCGCTGGTGGCCACGCTGCGATGGATCAAGCGCGACCGGTCCGACGTTGAAGAGTGGGTCGCTGCCCGCGCCGCAACCCAAGCGCTTGGCGGCGGTCTGGCGGAAAAAACTTACAGCTGCTGCGGCGCGTAACCGCGCTTGCGCAAGAGCGCCACGATTCCCTTCTCACCGGTCAGGTGAGCTGAGCCGATCACCACAAAGCAGCGCTTGCCGCCGCGCAAAAGGCCCTCGATCTTGGCGGCCATGTCGGTGTTCCGGTCATCGATAACGACCTTCTCGATCTTCTTGAATTCCGGCCATTCTTTCGACGGCTCGGAAAAAAGCGCATGCAACCCCTCCGCATCTCCGGACCGCCATAACTGGATCATTTGTGAAAAAGTCTCCTTGAGCAAACCAAGGTCCTTGACGGTGTAACGGAGCAGCAGCCCTTGGTCCACATCTGAAAGAGACGAGAGCGCTTTCACCTGCGTTTCAATGGTTTCCAGAGCGATGATCGGCTTTCCGTTCTGTTTCGCTTGCTCGAGAAAGTGCATATCAATGCCGTAGGCAGGATCAAAACCCATTTGTTGCACGACGGCAAGCGTCACCAACAGCGAAACAAACCAAGGCTTGAAAGATTGGAACTCGCTGAAATCGAGAGCGAACTCTTTCAAACCTTGTTTGAAAGCGGTTAAATCAGCGGGCTTTATATGATCCGCGAGCGTCGTGCCGTCCATGTAAAGGGCTTCGGCCAGAAGCGCCTGCTGAACCTCGGCGCCGCCTTCCATGGGATCAAGCTCGACCACCAAGGCATCCGATTCCCGGAAGGCTTTCTCCATCACCTCCGGCAGCGGATACACGGATTCATTCAGCACGTGGATCGAGCCAAGCAGATAGATGCGACCGCCGTTGGCCTCGAACTTCCAGAGAAAGTGCTTCTTCGGCGCTTGAGCGTCCGGGGCAACTGCGGCAGGAGCGGCCACAGCCGTGTCGACCGGCTGCGATGCCCAGAGCGGATGCGGCTGAACCGTGAGCAAGCCGACAGCGAGGCTGAGGGTGAACCGACGCACCCGACCAAACGCCATCACGGCTTCCTTTCAAACAGCTTTGTGTACGCTCCGTAGCCTTCTTTTTCAAGGTCTTCCACGGGAACGAAGCGCAGCGCAGCGGAATTGATGCAGTAGCGCAGGCCTGT
>JAHFGY010000021.1 GCA_023247195.1 Candidatus Omnitrophota bacterium
CTACCATTGTGCTATACCCGCGGCAAATCGAAAAATGGGCAGGGGAGGGTTCGAACCTCCGTAGGGCGTAAGCCCGGCAGTTTTACAGACTGCTCCGATTGGCCACTCCGGCACCTGCCCGCAAGTCATACCAATTTTCAAAATCGTAATCGGAGCCGGTGGAGGGATTTGAACCCCCGGCCCGCTGTTTACAAAACAGCTGCTCTACCCCTGAGCTACACCGGCGTGCGCGCGCAAACAATCAACAACGAGGATGAGGCGCGCCCGTTTGATAACGTCGAATGGCGAGAGGTATTCTAACGGCGACGTCGCTCGCAATCAAGCCGATCCCGCCGAGCTCCTCTTTGGCGATATCGCCGGCAAGGCCATGCAGGTACACGCCGAGGCATGCCGCGTCATACAGCGACAGCTTTTGGCCGATCAGCGCCGCGATGATACCGGTCAACACATCGCCCATGCCGCCGCTGGCCATGCCCGCGTTCCCTGTTTCATTGATGAAATGCGATCCGTTGGGATCCGCGACAACGGTGTCCGCGCCTTTCAAAATCGTGACAACGCCGTGCCGCTTGGCGAAATCAATGGTAGTTTCCAAACGGGCTTCCTGAATTTTTTCCGCGGTCGAATGCAGCAGCCGCGCCAGCTCGCCGGGATGCGGGGTCAGCACCGCGCGTCCGCGCAGCGAGCGCAAGCTGGTAGCGGCACCGGCGATTCCGTTCAACCCATCGGCGTCCAAAACCATGCGCGTTTTTCCCGTCGCAACGATGTCGCGTATGAGTGTTTTTGTTTCATCCGCCTGCGACAGGCCCGGTCCGACAGCGAGCACATCCGACTCCGCGGCGAGATCACGCAGCGCGTCGAGCGCCTTACGGGAAACCGTTCCCTGCTTTGTTTCGGCCAGCGGCACGAGAATCGGTTCTGTCAGCTTCGCGGCTAATGCGTCCAGAATGCCGGATGGAACAGCGAGTTTCACGAGCCCCGCTCCGGCGCGCAGCGCACCCATCGCGCACAGGGCCGCGGCGCCGGCCATGCCGCGCGAGCCCGCGCAGATCGCGACTTGGCCGCAGCTGCCTTTGTGCGCATCGCGCGGCCGCGGAGGAAGAAGACCGGACGCGATCATTTGGACGCTCCCTTCCGTGTCAGCAATTGCCGCATTTCAGCGACCGCCTTTGGCAGGCCGACAGCCAGCGCTCTACCGATAATGGAGAAGCCGATATTCGCTTCCTCAATTTCCAAGATGCGAACAAGAGCCGCGGTATTCTCATAGTCGAGGCCATGCCCCGCAGCGACCGCGAGTCCCATTTGGTTTGCCTTTTTCGCGGCCTGAGCCAATAGCCGCAGATCCCGCGCTTGTTTGCTCGCGGATGAAGCCTCGGCATAAGCGCCCGTATGCAACTCAATCATCCGCGCGCCGACGTCGCGGGATGCCTCTAACTGTTTTGATTGCGGATCCACGAACAAGCTCACGACAATGCCCGCTTTCTCGAACGCGCGCACAACCTGCTTGAGCCGTTTCCGCTGGCGCGCGACGTCGAGCCCTCCTTCGGTGGTCAGCTCTTGCCGCCGCTCAGGCACGAGCGTCACCTGATCGGGCCTGATGCGCAGCGCGATCGCGACAATCGCGGGCGCGACCGACATCTCAAGGTTAAGCCCGATGCGAAGCTTCTTGCGCAAAGCGACAACGTCGGATTCCTGAATATGGCGGCGGTCTTCCCGGAGGTGGCAAACGATGCTGTCCGCGCCCGCTTGCTCGCAGATGAGCGCGGCTTCCACTGGATCCGGAAACCGGCCGCGCCGCGCCTGGCGCAGCGTGGCCACATGATCGATGTTAACACCTAAACGGACACGGTTTCGCGGCATCTAGGCCAAGCGGATAGCCCGCTCTACTTCCAGAAATTGCCGCGCCTCGGCCGCGTCGTGCACTCGCACAACAGCCACGCCCGCCCGGCCGGCCGCGGATAAACAAGCGAGCGTTCCCGGTAACCTGTCTTCCACGGAAGCCCCGGTGAGTTTACCGATAAAACTCTTACGCGAAGGACCGATCACCACCGGATACCCGAGCTTAACGATCGGATCCAAGTGCTGCATCAATCGAAGATTATCCCTAACCGTTTTACCAAAGCCGATGCCCGGGTCAATGAGAATCCGGGACGATTCAATGCCCGCCTTGCGAGCCCGGGCCGCGGCCGTTTTCAGGAACGCGCCGACCTCTGCCGCTACGTTGGCGTAACGCGGGCGTAGCTGCATGGTGCGAGGTTCTCCGCGCATGTGCATGAGGATCACCCCGCAGCGCGCCTGAGAGGCCACAGAGGCCATACCCGGGTCACCCAGGAGCGCCGTGACATCGTTGATTAGGCTCGCACCCGCGGCCAATGCTTGCCTGGCCACTTCGGCTTTGCTGGTATCGATGGAAAGCGGAATGGAAGTCTGGCGAGCGAGACGTTCAACAACCGGAATGGTTCGGCGCAGCTCTTCTTCCAACGGAATCGCTTCGGAGCCGGGGCGCGTCGATTCTCCGCCGATATCCAGCAAGTCAACGCCTTGGCCGGCAAGCTCCAAGCCGCGAGCGACCGCCGCATCCGGAGAGTAGAATTTTCCGCCATCGCTGAAGGAATCCGGAGTTACGTTGAGGATGCCCATTACCAGGACACGGTTACCGGGACGCCACGCTAGGCGAAAAGGACGCCGCAGGCTCGTGGAGACAGTAGCCGGATAGCTAGGTGGTTGGATGCGGTTCGGGCGAGGAATGGTTAGTGCTGTCGGCTGCTGGCTGGCCGTTTGCGGAGGCTGTCGGCTCTGCCTCTACCGGCGCGGGAATGCCGGCTAGCCGGCGCACCTCTTCGCCGTCCAGAACCTCTTTTTCCAGCAGCATCCGCGCGATGGTTTCCATCTTGTCGCGATTTTCCAGAAGAACCTTCTTGGCTAGCGCGTAGCTTTGGTCAATGAACCGCCGCACTTCCTCGTCAATCAAAACTGCGGTCTGCTCGCTGTAGTTGCGCTCTTCAAACAGGTCGCGACCCAGGAACATCTGGCGTTCGCGACGGCCGTAGGTCAGCGTTCCGAGCCGATCGCTCATGCCGAACTCGCAAACCATGCGCCGAGCCATTTCCGTGGCGTTCTCAATGTCATTCTGTGCGCCTGTCGTGATCTCGCTGAAAACAATCTCTTCCGCGGCGCGGCCGCCCATCATGACCGTCATGCGGGCCATCAATTCCCTGCGGCTCATGGTATAGCGGTCTTCCGTGGGCAGCTGCATCGTGTATCCAAGCGCGTGCGCGCCGCGTGGAATGATCGAAACTTTGTGAAGCGGATCCGTTCCCGGCGTCATGAGCGCGACCAAAGCGTGGCCGGTCTCATGATAAGCGGTAACCTTCTTCTCTTTTTCATTCAGCACGCGGGTGCGCCGCTCAGGACCCGCGACCACGCGCTCAATGGCAGCCTCAAGCTCGCTGCCGGTGACGTTATCTTTGTTGCGGCGCGCAGCCAAGAGCGCTGCCTCGTTCGCCAGGTTCGCCAGATCCGCGCCGGAAAAGCCGGGCGTCTGCCGGGCGATGGACTTCAAGTCCACGTTTTTGCCCATCTTGATGCGGCGCGTGTGGACCTTCAGGATGGCTTCGCGTCCGATGATATCGGGCAGGCTAATCACCACCTGCCGATCGAAACGGCCGGGCCGCAAAAGCGCGGGGTCCAAGACGTCGGGCCGGTTTGTAGCCGCCATCAAAATAATCGCTTCTTGCGTGTCAAAACCGTCCATCTCCACCAGCAACGCGTTCAGGGTTTGCTCGCGCTCATCGTGTCCACCGCCGATGCCGGCGAAACGCTGACGGCCGACCGCATCAATTTCATCGATAAAAATAATCGCGCCCTTGGCGCCTTGCTTGGCGTTGCGGCGGGCCTGCTCGAACAAGTCGCGAACGCGGCTCGCGCCGACGCCCACGAACATTTCAACGAAGTCGGAACCGCTGATGCTGTAGAACGGGACGTTCGCTTCGCCCGCGACCGCTTTGGCCAACAGCGTCTTGCCGGTGCCGGGCAAGCCGATCAGAAGAACACCCTTGGGAATTTTTCCGCCCAGGCGCTGAAACTTGCGGGGCTCTTTCAGGAATTCGATAATCTCACGCAGCTCTTCCTTGGCTTCGTCGATGCCGGCGACGTCGTCAAACGTGACGCGCGCGTGCGCCTCAGGAGCCACCAAGCGCGCGCGGCTCTTGCCAAAGGAAAGCAGCCGGCCGCCGCCTTGCGCGGACCGCATCATAAACCACAGAAAGCCCAGAGCGATAACCCAAGGCATGAAAGCGAACAGAATATTCACGGGGCTCGCTTGCGAAGGCTGCACTTCAAAATTGGGAACATTCTCGCGCAGCATCTGGAGCATCTGCTCATCTTGCAGCGGGATATAGACGTAGAATGCGCGTCCGTCTTTGAGCTGGCCCTGAATGCGGTCATCAATCAGCTTGGCGTCGCTGACAGCCTGCTGCTGGACGAGCTGGGCGAATTGGCTGTAAGTGAATTGCTGGCGCAACGGAGCGCCGAAATAAGACGCCATACGGAGCAAAATCAAAATACCGAGAACCACGAGCAATGCGAGCGGCCATCGCGCGCGGGGAGGCCCTGACCGCGAGGATGCCGGCCGACTGGTATTCATTCAAACTCCCTTCTAAGCGACAGAGGATGCTTATTCATAAGTTGAGCTGTTCAGTATAACGCTAGTCGGTAAACCAGTGCAACTGGTTCCCCTTGCGCTCGACCCGGATGCCGGCCGGCAAGGATACGACAGATCCGGACGGCCTGTCTTGAAATAGCTGCTCCAATTCTTCCCAATGCCGGTACTCGAAATAACGCAAATCCCCTTGCAGCAGCCGGATAGCTCGCCTGACAAGCAGCCGTTGCATGGCCGCGGGCTGGCGCTTGAGAGCCGAGAGCGACAACGTCAGCCGGCCCATGTGCACCCGGCCGACCCGCTTCCAGTAGCGGTCGGTCATGGCATCCAGAAGCTCGCAATCGCTCCTTACCTGCTCGGCGAGCTGGGCCAAGTGCGCACGGATAGCCGGGTTATAGCCTTCCATGGCTGGCAGCAGCTCATGCCGCACCCGGTTGCGGGTGAACTGCATGTCCGCGTTGCTGGCGTCTTCGCGGTGCGGCAAATCCACGGCCCGCAAATACTCCAGCACGTCGGCGCGCGCGCAACCCAAGAGCGGGCGAAGCACCGATACCGGCTCATCCGTGGAGTCCCGGTCTTCGGCCAACGGACGGGTCCATGGAATGGCCGTAAGGCCCGTGAGGCCGCTTCCACGCAAGAGGCGCATGAGAACCGTCTCGGCCTGGTCATCGGCCGTGTGCGCCAATGCCACGTGCGACGCCGCGTGCTGCCGCGCGATCATCTGAAAAGCTTCGTAGCGGACCCGCCGCGCACCGTCCTCTAAGGAGAGCTGCTCCCCGGAGCAGACCGCGCGGACGTTGCGTGAAACAACGATGCACGTTAATTTTAATTTTCTAGAAAGATCCTGCACAAACGAAGCGTCGGCCTGCGACTCGGGACGCAGTTGGTGGTCGATGTGGCCGACAATCAATCGCCAATGGGCCGCCTTGCTCAGCGCGCACAAGGCATGCAAGAGGGCAACCGAGTCGGCGCCGCCTGAAACACCCACGATAACGCGGCTGTATTGGGGCAGCGGCGTTTGGCGCTTGAGCGCGTCGCGGACCCGCGCGAGCAGCGCGGGCTCAGATGCCTTCAGACGGGGCATGGGTCTCAGCGGACAGAATTCTGTCCAGGGCGGTTACAAGGACTTTGCGCACATCGCGGTTGCCTTCCTTCTTGGCGCGAGCGCGAACCGCGTTGCGGGCATCGGGCTGATCAATGCGGCTCACGACATCCAGAGCGGCGATGCGGACTTCCGGACTGCGGTCATCGAGGCTATCGATCATCAGCGGCACAAGCGACGGGTCTTTGGCAAGCAGCGGCTCAAGTCCGAGGATCACGGCGCGCCGCACAGCGGGCTGCTTGTCGGTCTTCAATCGCTCGCTTAAAAGCGGCGCCGCGTCCATGCCCTGGATAGCCACCAGCGCGCGCAAGCTCCAAGCGCGCGTGTCCGGATCCTTGCTGTCCGCGTACGGACGGATGAACGGGATGGCCGCGGGATCGCGCAGCGCTTCCAATTGAAGGAAAGCTTTTTGCCGGAGGAACTCGTCCTCGGACCTAAGCCCTCGCGCGGCTTCTTGAACGCGCGAGTCCGCCGAAGCGGCGGTTGCATCAGGCGTTTCGTCGGCCGCGACGCGCGGCAGCAACGCGAGCATGGCAAAGCAGAAGATCAGCGCCGTTCGTCGGAAGCACATGATCCGTTAGTCTAGAGACCCGAACGGGTTCTGTCAAACCAACCGGTGTGTTACAATCACTTCATGCGGCGCCCCGCTATTCGCATCGCGTCAGCCCTGGCACTTGCTTTTCTCATCGGGCATTCGCCGCTGCTGGCCGAGCTCCGCCAGGCCCATGTGGCCGGCACGTTCTACCCCAAGGATGGCCAGGAGCTCTTCTCGGTTATCGGCGGGCTTTTTGAGCAAGCGCCTGCTCCTCAGCGGCCGGATAAACCCCGCATCCTGATCTCCCCGCATGCGGGCTATGCTTTTTCCGGCCCGGTCGCCGCAAACGCTTTTCGGCTTCTCCGCGGGCACACCTATGACGCGGTCGTGGTCGTCGGCTTCACGCACCGCGAGTCATTCGCGGGCAGCTCGGTCGACGTGCGCGCCGGGTATGAAACCCCGCTGGGAATCGTTCCCGTAGATTTGGAAGCAACCCGCCAGCTTTTAGAATCCGGGGCGTCGCAAAACGGAGGCGCGCCGGTATTGAGCACGCTGGAAGCGCCCCACGCCTCTTCCGAGCATTCGCTGGAAGTCATGCTTCCCTTCCTTCAAGCCGCTCTGGGCAGTTTCAAACTGATTCCCATTATGATGGGCGAGCCGTCGGCCGCGCATGCTCAAGCGCTGGCCGAGGCTCTGGCGCAGCTCGCGCGCAAAGGCGATTACCTGTTCGTCTTCAGCAGCGACCTGTCGCATTACCGGCCTTACGACGATGCGCGGCGCGTGGACGAACGCACGGTGAACGCGCTCCTCTTTGAAACGCCCCAAGCCGTGGATCGCCTCTTCACCCAGCGCCAGCTTGAGGCTTGCGGCCGCGGCCCGCTCATGACCGCGCTTTTCCTCAGCGACAAGCTCGGGTATTTGGACCGGACGCTTGTTCGCTACGCCAATTCCGGCGACACCACCGGCCGCCGGGACAGCGTGGTCGGATACGCGGCTCTGGTGTTTTACGAACGCCCGTCCGATCAGCAGCAAGTTGGAGGCATTGCGCCCGAAGCCGGCCAAGCGCTTGTGGCCTTGGCCCGCCGCACGTTGGAACGTTCCATCGGCAAGAAAGAGCTTCCGGATGCCGTAGCGTCGGAACACCCGGATCTGAAGCGGACGAACGGCGTGTTTGTCACGCTATGGAAGGGCGGCGAGCTGCGGGGCTGCATCGGCCGAATCGATGCCGGCGACCCGCTGAGCACAAGCGTCCCGATCGTGGCTCTGGACGCGGCGCTGCGCGATCCTCGCTTTTCTCCGCTGCAGCCGGATGAGCTCTCCCAGATCCGCGTGGAAGTCTCGGTGCTCACGCAGCCGCAGCATTTGCCTGATCTTCAGGCGCTCGTGCCGGGCCGCGATGGGGTCGTGATGCGCGCAGGGGAAAAGCGCGGCGTATTTCTGCCGTCGGTGTGGGAATCGACCGGCTGGACCCGCATCGAATTTATGCGCGAGCTGGCGTCGCAAAAAACCGGGATACCGGCGGACGACTGGGCTAGCGCCGACTTATTTACTTTCCGGGATCAGGTGTTTGCTGAGCCGTGATCCGGGCCAACCGCGCATGCGTTTGCGCGCGGCCAGATCAAGTACCGGTGCGAAGCAACCCATCGGTAGACCCGCGTTCCTAACCACGCGACGCCCGGCAGGTGAACAAACGGCGCCACACCCATTAAGAGCGGCAACCGGGCAGTCATCCGCCGAAAAGCTTCGAATCCCCCGCTGAGCCGGCCACCCGGCTCGATCAGAATCATTTCCTCTGCGCATCGCTCGCGCGACAGCGCCGGGTGCAGAGCCGCCGGGTTCTCCAGAGCATGGCAATCCCGCAAATCCAGGTACCCGAACAGATCCAGGACTTGCACGCGCTTCACGCTCTCTTGGCAAAATCCGCATCTGCCGTCGTAGACCAATAGCGCTCTGCCCGCTTGCGCCTGCCGCGAACGCGCCCGCTCGATCAACCCCAGCCACGTCTCCGGCGGAACGAACAAGAGCATCAGAGCCGGAAACAGGAACAGAAAAATAGTGGGCACATGCAAGGTCAGCCACAACATCAATTGGAACGCGATTCCTAACACGATGCCGAACGGCCGTGTCCGCGGCACCCACCAAAGAATCGGCAAAAGAAACTCAAAACCGATCAGCGCGATGCCGAGGCCGTAACATACCTGCGGATGCGCGGCGAGCCACTCTCTTGCGAGGAACGACCGCACGACCCCCTCGGGCGGATAATGCATGAGCGCGAAGTAGGGATTGCCGCTGATCCAATTGCCATCGGCGGAGAGTTTTCCCATAGCGGTTCCCCAGAAAGTGCCCGCGAGCTGGATCTGCAGGAGCCGTTGAATAAAAAAGGGCCGCTGTTTTGTGTAGCCGCCGAGATCGCCTCGCCGCAGCTGATCGAGCGAGAAACTGTCGCCCATGTACCCGGTAACGCACGCCAAGCTGAGCGTCACCAGGAGGATGTCGTAGCTGAGCGTGCCGATATGAAGGCTGTTCAGCGCGTAAAAGTAATAACAGCCCAGCGTCATGGCAATAGCGCTGGCTTGCGTGAAGAGCCCCAGGCCGAAAGAAACCGTGAACACGCAAAAGAGCACGGCCGCGCAGCGGATCAGCCATTCCGGACTGGCTTCGACAGCCAAGAGAATCGGTAACGGAAAAAAACTGCCGTTCTTTTCTTTAAACGCCGTGGACAAATAATTGTCTTGCAGCCGCAACAGCGACGGGATCACATGCGCGCCCACGGTCCATGCCAACGCGGGACGAAACAGCGCGAGCCCGATCGAAGGCCTTTCTTCCAAGAAAAGCCGGTGCCAAAGCTTTCCAATCATTCGGGTGACGCGGTCATTCACAGCGATAAACCACTTGCCGCAAGACGCGCTCGGGCTGGCCGATCAGGTCCGGGTAAGCCGCGTGCACGATCGCGAAGCCATCCGCATCGGGAAATTTCCGGTTGAGGAACCGGCAGAAGCCGGGCTTGTGGCGAGGGTCGAGCACCGACACGAGCACGTTGCGGTGGATATTGTCATACCCGACCGCCTGGGTTGCAAAGATGGCGTGCGGATCGATCGCCTCCGGCTTTTCGCCGTGTTTCAGCGCGTAGACCTCGGCGAAACCATAGTCCGCGTCCACGCGAAAGAACATGATCCAACCCGCCGGAGGATACAACAGGGGCGTTTTCGGAAGCGGCCTGCCGGCCAATGGGCTCAGGTATTTCAGGCGAAGTGATTCGTAAACAAAAAGCGAGAGCCAGGCAAGGACAAAAGCGGTGATCAACGCCCTATTTCTTGAAGAGGTCGCGGATCTCGTCATCAAAACCGAGAGCGTTGATCAGCCAGACATTCTGCGGCCGGTAGAACACGAATTCCCAGAAAATCGCATCGCGGTCGAATCGCTGCAAAAAACGGAAGCGCAGCACGCTGCCCTGCACCTGCTCGGCGCTGACAAAGGAGTGGTCGAGCGCTTTGCCGAATTGGAGCTCGGCCATGCCGAGCTGCTCGGTCGTTTCGCTTTCAATCTTTTCAACGCGAGCCTGCGACACCGGAAAATACGGCCGGATCTGCACAAAAGCTTCTTTGTATTGGCCGGCAACAACGCGCTCAAGGAACACTTCACAGAGCGCCAAGGCGTCCGCCTCTGTCAGCAGCGCGGGCACCGATTCGCTCGGAGGTGCGACCGTCGGCGCGGGCGCGTCAAGAGCGGCGGCCGCGGTCTTAGCCGCTGAGTCCGGATCCGGGGCGTCGGCCGCGTGCGCCGGAACACCGGCTAAGAGAAACCAAACACTGATGCCAAGCGCAGCCGCTTTGCCGAGTCGCGCAGTCATGGATCGCGATCGCCTTCCTCTTAGAGCTCGCGCGCGAGCCCTATCGCCACAATGATCAATCCCGCGGCGGTCCAATAAGCGGCGCGGCCGAAAGCCATATGGCCCAGGGCATGGTCCGCCTGCAGCAGAGCGCCGCCCAGCACAGGCCCCACGATTCGCGCCATGCTCGCGGTCGACTGCAAAGCCCCGAGCACCTGCCCCTGCTTGTCAGGGCCCACCGCCTTTGAGGCCAGGCCGTTCAGCGGGGACGCCATGAGACCGTGGCCGACGCCGATGCAGGCTGTGGCAACGCACAGCATCGGCACGGCCGTGCTTAAAGGGAGCGAAAATAAGCCCAGGGCGAGCGCAGAAGCCCCGGCCAAAACCAGCCACTTGTCTTGAAACCGTTTTACCAGCCAGCCTAACAGCACGCCTTGGACCAGCGCGCCGAGCAATCCCTGGCCCGCGAAAATATACCCGTTCTGCTCAGCCGCGAGGCCAAAGCGTCGCGCGGTGAATAAGGCGTACGTGGCTGTCAGGAGCGAGAAGGACGTTGTCGCGATGAAATACGTGGCCATGATGCGGAAAAGCCGCTTCTTTTCTTGCTCCCCGATCGGCGTTACTTCAGCCGGCCCGCGGCGGCGCGCGGCTCGCGCTTCGGGCGTTAAGCTTTCAGGCAGCAAGAAAATCAGCGCCACAGCGTTTGTAAGCGCCAAGGCCGCGGCAAAAAGAAAGGGCGCTTGCAAGCTGATTCGGCTCAGCAGCCCGCCAACGGCGGGCCCGATAATGAAACCCAGCCCAAAGGCCGCGCCGATCAGGCCCATGCCGCGCGATCGCTGCTCGGGCGGCGTCACGTCCGCGATGTAAGCCTGCGCCGTGGAGATATTGCCGCCGGTCACTCCATCGATGATCCGGGCGAGAAAAAGAAGCGGCAGCGAATTCGCCAGGCCCATCAGGACAAAACCGCCCGCGGTTCCCAAAAGGCTTAGGAACAGCACAGGCCGCCGGCCGAACCGGTCCGACAGCTTGCCCAGAATCGGCGCAAAAATAGCCTGCATGGCGGAGTAAACACCGAGAAGGAAACCGATCGTGAGGGGCGACGCGCCGAAGCGCTCGGCATAGAGCGGCAGCACCGGAATGACGATCCCGAAGCCGACCAAATCGATAACGACAATCGTGAAGATAATGGCGAGCGCGCTGCGGCGGGGTTGCATCAGGCCGGGCTGAAAAGAAGAAAGCCCATCCTCTCGGACGGGCGTTGATAAAGCACGCGATCGGTCAGGGACAACCGGATTTTCAGGTACTCTCGCTTGCATGGTCTATCGGTTGCCCCGCTCGGACAAACCACCAGCGTCCGCATTCGACCGCTAATAGGATGAATCCTAAGGTCAGGTACGTCCACATGGAGGGCGCCACACCCATTGCCCGCGTCACTTGGCCGGCGGCCGCCGCGTGCGTGCCGTGCAGTGGCCCTACTCCAAGGTGCGTTACCGCGTAGCCCGTTGCCCAGAGGCAGCCAACCACGCCGCTGGCGAGCCCTGTTTGCCGGCCGACGATAGACCAGCGCTGCCACGAGCTGCGCCCCTGCATCGTGCGAACCAATTCTACCACCGGCATGAGAAAAGCCGTGATCAAATAAAAGAGCCCGCCGATACCCGTGCCTGGGAGTCCGACATTCATGGCTTAATGCCCTTTCTCATAGACCTTGAACGGCTTTCTCAAGATGCATTCCGTCCAGAAAGCCTCGACAAACGACAGCCCGTTCACGATGCGCAGCACGAGAAACGCCGGTACGCTCAGCAGCACGCGCGGGATTTCCCGGCGCGCGGCCGCCTCGACGATGACCGGAACAAGCATGGCCGGCACGTCGATCACATAGCCCAGCAAGAACCAGGGATTTACCAGCAGAGCCAGCAGCGGAAGGATGAAGAGGTAGGCGACGGATGCAACCGTGGCGTCCCAGACCGAAACCGCCACCGCGGACCGCAGGTACGGAACATGGAATAACCCCCGCCAGTGCAAGCGCACGTTCTGCACAAAACCATGCGACCAACGCTTGAGCTGCTTGCTCATGAAACCGAACGTATGCGGCTCGATCGGGTAGCAAACCGCTTCCGGCACGAACCGCACGCGATACCCGGCCTGGTAAAAGCTCCAGGTCAGGTCCATGTCCTCAGCCAAGGTGCGCGTGGACCAACCGCCTGTTCGGCGCAGCGACGTGGTCCGGTACGCGGAAAAGCATCCCGATGAAATCAGCGGTTTGCTGTAGTAATCCTGAATGGGTTTATAGAAGCTGAAGGCAAACAGGTATTCAATGTACCGCCCGCGCTCCCATAGTGTGCTCACATAGCGAGGAATCACAAAACCGCACACCGCCGCGACCTTCGGGTGATCAAAAGCGGCGAGCAGTTTTTCAATGGCGTCCGGAGCCAACGTCGTGTCCGCGTCAATCGCCATGGTGAATTCCGTATCGACCCGCGTGAGCGCCACGTTTTGCGCGCCCGCCTTTGAGCCGGTGTTGCGCGCCGGGCGGATGACCGTTGCGCCAAAAGCGCGCGCGACCTCGCCGGTGCCGTCGGTTGAGCAGTCATCCACAACGAAGATGGCGTCGGGCCGAACGGTTTGGTTCTGCAGGCTTCGCAAGGTATCGGCGATGCTGCCCGCCTCGTTATAGGCCGGAATAATAACCGTAAGTCCGCTAGCCTTGGGAAAAGCGATGCGGCCGACTTCTAATGGCCGGCCGGCGTGACGAATACCCGGTTGTGCAGTTGCCTGAACTTTGGGCATACCGTGTTCTTTCTTCAGTGGCGAACGGAACGATCTGCCTTGCAGCAAGAGCGGGGTCTTACCGGGGCAGAGATTGAATTTCGAAATAGTGTAACATGGGAACTCGATTCTGGCCAGGAATAGCTAAACCCTTTTTTTAATCGTAGTTTAGCTTATAGAAGCCTGGAGAGGAGCGCTTGGTCTTCCGGAGAAATATCGAGCAAATGGCTCCCTGTTTCATACAGCCGAGGGCTGCGCGGCAGCTCGGCCCTCACGAGCGGCTCACACCAGGCAACCCGGCCGATCGTGTGGATCGGCCGCGCCCGGTTCGGCACCGTAATCTCGATCTGGAGCACGCAGCCGGGGGGGATGTGCGTTTCCGTGATCATGCACAATCCCGTGCCGCTGATGTCTTTGGACATGGAATGCAGCGAATGACCCATACCTAATATACGGTAACTCATTGGATAACATACAGTTACACGCTTTACACCGCGGCGATCCAGCGAAGCCAGATGCGTCAGCCACTCGGTCAATTCCATGCGCCCTCCAGGCAAAACAAAATCCGGGCTACCCCGTTCGGTAACCCGGCTATCCCCTGCTCTCAGGGACCCGTGGCTTTGCGCCGCCGCGTTGCCGCGACTTTGCGTTTGTCGTCGGTGAACCTGGAACAAGTATACCTGAGGAAGAGGGTAAGAAAAAAGTGGTGGCGGCGGGCAGAATCGAACTGCCGACCCGAGGCTTATGAGTCCTCTGCTCTACCAACTGAGCTACACCGCCCCAAAGGGTTGTGATTATAACATAGACCCCGCCGGCGCGCCTGTGGAGCGATAGCCGCGGGGGTCGATTTCGGCCTCGGAAAATCCAGCCTGGCAAATAGCCTTGTGAACTTGCTCACGAAGCGCGGGTTCGGATTCAAACCGCGTGAGTTCGTCAACGGCAACTTCCAGCCGGCCGACGCTCCCGTGATGCCGGACCCGGAGCTGCTTGAATCCCAATTGCCGCACGGCCGCTTCTGCCGCTTCGACTTGCCGCAATTTGTCCGCGGTCACGATCTCACCACGCGGAACGCGCGACGACAGGCAGGCATTCTGCGGCTTATCCCAGTTCGGCAGGCCAAGAAATCGCGCCAGTTGCCGAACATCCTGTTTATCAAGGCCCGCCTCTTGCAGCGGAGCGCGCACGCCGCGTTCAACGGCCGCTCGCTGCCCGGGCCGCTCGGAAGCCACATCTGAGCCGATCGCGCCGTAGAGAACGTGCGCGTAGCCTTTGTCGCTCGCGATCTTGGCCATGACGTCGAACAATACGCCTTTGCACACGTAGCACCGCAAACCCTGATTGGCTTGGTAGTCAGAACGCTCAAGCTCGTCCGTGGGCACGACCGCGACCGCGAGATCCAGATCCTCGGCCGTGGCTTGGGCGTCGGCCAAGTCTTCCCTGCCCAGCGATGGAGAATCTGCGATCACAGCAAGCACTTGGGAGCGTCCGAGAAGATTGCGGGAAATACGGGCCAGCAGCGTTGAATCAACGCCGCCTGAGAACGCCACCATCACCCGCTTAAGGGGATGAAGGATTTCCTGCACCGCTTCGAGCTTCAGAAGTAGCGCGCGGTTGTCAGCGATCGGCGCTACCATTGGAAGTGACGGTAGACGCGGACAGGGAGGCGGACGCAGAGGTGGGGGCGGAGGCGATCCAGCCTCCCCCGAGCACGCGCTCGCCGTCGTAGAAAACCGCGGCCTGGCCCGGCGTGATGGCCGGCTGCGCGATGTCAAAACGCACGGCCGTGCGGTTGCCCGCGAGCGGCTCAAGCGTGGCCTCGGCGGCCTCATGCCGTGAGCGGATCTTGACCGAGGCGCGCAGCGGCTCGCTGGGTTGATCGATCGAGATCCAGTTCACTCGCTCCGCGATGAACGCGTGCTTTAAGAGGTCGTTCCGCTCGCCCACGATCAGCCGGTTGCCCGCCATGTCCAGCTCAACGACGTAAATCGGCTTGCCCACGGCGATGCCGATGCCTTCGCGCTGGCCGATGGTATAGCCCAAGAGGCCTTGGTGCGTGCCCAGGACCTGGCCGGACCGGTCAACGATCGGGCCGGGCTCGATGTGAATCGGCAGCTCGCGGCGCAGGAAACCATCCTTGTTGCGGTCGCGCACAAAGCAAATGTCCTGACTGTCCGGCTTATCCGCGTTGATGAAATCCAATTCGCGCGCCTTGTCGCGAGCGTCTTGCTTGCTAAGCTCGCCCAGCGGAAACCGCATGCGCGAGAGCTGCGCCTGGCTGAGGTCAAAGAGAACGTACGATTGGTCCTTGCTGAGATCGCAGGCGCGCAGCAACTCCGTGCGGCCGGCCGGGTTGACGCGCAGACGGGCGTAATGGCCGCTCACAATCCACTTGGCTTCCAGCGCGTTTGCCCGCTCGAACAGCGATCCGAACTTGATGTGCGTGTTGCAGGCGATGCATGGGTTGGGCGTGCGGCCCTGCTGGTACTCGTCCACGAAGTAGTCAATGACATGCTCGCGGAACGCGTCCGGAAGCTCAAGGATCTCATGCTGCACCCCGAGGCGCCGGCAAACAGCCTTGGCGTCGAGGGTATCCTTCACGGAGCAGCAGAGCTTTGTTCCGGAGGTCGAGCAAACGTCTTTGCCCCACAATTGCAGCGTGATGCCGATGACGTCAAAGCCCTGGTCTTTCATCAACGCGGCCGCGACGGAGCTGTCGACCCCTCCGCTCATCGCAACCACGACTCTGTCAGGCATGACGCTCTCCTAGCGCGGGCAACGCGCTCGTGCGGGTGTTACTGGACCGCGACGTCGGCGCTGGCAGCAACGGCGGCCGGACCATCCGTCGAACTCTGCAGCACCTTGTCGTAAAGGGAGTACAGGTAGGCGATCAGCGCGTCCACGTCTTCCTCGTTGATCTTATCCTTCCACGCCGGCATGAAGACTGGCGGAACCGGCCGGTGCACCCGTCCCCGGTATGCGGGCTGGCGTCCGTTGTGAATCAATGTCCGCAGCTCATCCTCGGAATAGTACATCTTCACGTACATCAGCGACGGGACCTCTTCGCCGAGACCCGCGTTCCAGTTGTGCCGGCCGCCAACCCCGTCGACGTTGTGGCACCCCACGCAGCCGAAACGCTGGAAAACCGCGCGGCCGCGATCAACGGCGGTAGCGTATACCGGCGCGGGTTCGGGCTTTGCCGGCGTTACGTACGAGGTGGGCGGGTCGAAGTCCCGCAAACTGAGCAAATAGACCTGCAGCGCTTTGACCTCGTCGTCAGCCAGCCCGAAATGCGGCATCGCGGTCGGAAAAACTTCCTCTTCGCCCGGCGGGAGCTGATCCTGCCGCACCCCGGGGTTCAGCAAACGGGGCGCCCGCAGCTTGGCTTCAATCCAGTGAATGCGATCGTGCGGGTGCGGCATCATCTCGAAATCCGCATGGATCAGCTGGTAAGGCTTCGAGCCTACCTGTGTTAGCTCAACTGAAAGCTGACCGCCGAAATCTTTGATCACGTGGCAGCCGTAACAGCCCTTTTCTTGAAAGAGCTGCTTGCCGCGCACCAATAACGGGACATGCTCCTGGATCGCCTGAACGTCGCCGTGGCAGCTTGCACAGGAAGACTGCACCAGCTGTCCGCGCAAGAGCGGCTCTTCCCAATGCTTCACGTCGCCGTGCGCGGCGAGCGTTTCAGTCGCGATTCCCTGGCCGCCGTGGCACACCGTGCAAGCAAACTTCTCAACCGGGTGCCATTGCAGGTACTTGCCCGGGTGCGCCTTGAAAGGCTCTTCGCCCAACGCCAGCTGCGGCTTGTCGATCGCCACGTGGCACGTGGTGCACCGGTCCACCCGCTTGAGGTCGTCTACGATCACCTGCTTGATGCCGCCGGACACCAGCTTCCGGTTAGCCGGCTCCAGTGTTTTGACGAACTGGTGCTGGTAGCGGGTCCAGTCTCGGTCCGTGTCCCGCCACAGCGCATAAACGAAGATCACCGAGCATGCCGCGGTCAGAATAAAGAAGAGTAAGCGCTTCATGGCGTCAAATGTTGAAGTTGAACATCGGGAGCGTAAAGACGTACTTCACCCCGAAAAGCAGCCGCAAGACGATCTTACCCAGCACGCCCATCATCAACAGGAGCAGCGCGACCGCGATGACATACTTGATCGGGCCAAGCTCCTCGTAGAGCGAGTCCTTGAATTTAGCAAACTGCACGCCGACCCAGCCGAGCAGCAAGCCGCTGACCAGCACCAGCGCGCCGATCAGCCCATAGCCCATGGGTCCCATGGTATGGACCCAGCCGTACATGGCTTGCACCGCCGGAGAGTTGTGCGAGCGGCCCAGCCCTTCAAAGAGCTTCTGCTCCGTGACCAAGGGAACAAAGATCGCCGCTGATATGACGAAGCCAAGCCCCATGTGGAATGCCGCCGAAAGAAATGCCGGAGCCTTCTCGCCCGCCTTGGCGCGAAGCATGTCTTTCGCGGCTTTGGGAAACGGCAGCGCCTGGGCGAAGTAAGCGCCCATCAGCGCCAGCCCGTAGATATTGGGCAGGTTTAAAAGCGTCATCTTGCTGATGCGGCGATGGCTCCACACCTCCCACGGCCAGTACCATTCCCAGTTCGGGCCGCGGCAGAACGAGCCGATAAAAATCAGCACAAACCACATGGTCGCGCCGAGCATGAACACCGAAACCGCGAACGGCCGTTCCGTGGGCCATGGGATGGAGATCGGGCCGACCTTCAGCTTGCCCATCTTCGGCCACACGCCCAACCCCTTTGGGTTGATGTCGATATACGGGATGGCCATCAGGCCGATCACGATAAAAGTCGGCAAAAGAACGCCCGCGATCCACGGGTCGAAATAAACCAAGAGCTCCTGCAAGCCCAGGAAGTACCACGGCGCTTTGGAGGGGTTCGGGGTCACGTTCAGGTTCGCCACCCCCTCGAGCGGCGCGTTCAAGGCCAGCGACCACACGAGCAGCACGACCGTGATCAGGAGAGCAGCCAGCAGTTCGCGCGAGACCAGGTTCGGCCACACGTCGACCTTAGGCCCTGTGTTCACCGAAAAGCTGTCTTTGCGCACGCGCCAAAAGTGCACGACCAGGAAAAGCGTGAGCAAGAACGGCACGGCCATGCAATGCAACACGTAGAAGCGGATAAGCGTGGCGTCGTTGATCGTGGTGCCGCCGACCATGACAAAACGAGCGTCATTGGCTGTGGTGATGAACGGCAGCTTGAACGGCCCTTCGTTGCCGAGCATGGGCGAGTTCGCGGCCATCTGCGCGCCGACGGTAACGGCCCAGAGCGCGAGCTGGTCCCACGGCAAAAGATAACCGGTGTAGCTCAAGAACAGCGTCATGACCAGCAAGAGCACGCCCACGACCCAGTTGTACTCGCGCGGCGGCTTGTAAGCGCCGGTGAGGAACACCCGGATCATGTGCAAGATAACCGCGATTACCATGAGGTGCGCAGCCCAGCGGTGCATGTTGCGCAAGAACCCGCCGAGCGTCACGGCGTACGTGAGGTCCTTGATGTCCTGGTAAGCGACCGCGCTGAACGGCCGGTAGTAGAACATGAGCAAAATGCCGGTCACGATCAAAAGCAGGAACAGATAAAAAGAAATACCGCCGAGCCCCCAGGTATACGTAATGCGGATCGCGTCCTTGGCGATGCGAACCGGGTGCAAATGCAGGAACACGTTGCCGAAGATGCGCTGCAGCCGCGTGCGCGGCGTGTCGGAGAAGTCGTGCCGGAAGATCGACTTCCAGACTTTTGTCTTCTTCACTTGCTGTTTGACGTTCGCGATCAAGGATGGGTTAGCCATGATTATGCGCCCGCGTATGGAAGGAAGAAGTCGTCTTTTTCCCGCGCGCCGCCGCGGTTCTCCAACCGCGCTTTATCGATCAGCAGCTGGCCGTCATCCGCCAGCTTGATGGCGCAGCGCCACAAAGGCTTCGGAGCCGGACCGGCGATCACATCGCCGTCGCGGTTAAAATTTGAGCCGTGGCACGGGCACTTGAAGCGATTCTCGGTGTCGAACCAGTTCGGCGTGCATCCCAAGTGCGTGCAGCGCGCCCAGAAACTGTAAAACCCTTTGTCCGTGCGCACGATCCATACGCGGTGCGTCTTCTTCATCTTCTCGCTGACGCCGACCGGGTAGTCTTCCGGCTTCCCTGCCTTGAAGGAGAGCGACGGTTCATAGAGAACATTGGGAAAGAGGTACCGCAGATTCGAAAGGAGCCAGCCACCCAGGAACACCCAAAAGAATGCCCAGCCGGATTGCAGCAGGAACTGGCGGCGGCCGAACTTCTCGTCAAACCATTCCCAGATATCAGCGGGCTTTGCCGGATCGGTCGCCGGCGCCGTCGGCGGCGGACTTGTCGGTGCGGGTTGTGCCTGGCTCATCGGTTATTTCGGTTCCTTTTTTGAAGACTGGCCGTCTTTGTCGGAATTCCCGCGCGTGCCGCGCTGGAATTCCCGGATCGCTTCTCCCAACGACCGACCCAGTTCAGGCAGCCGGCGGCCGCCGAAAACCAAAAGAACGACTATCACGATCAGAATCAATTCCCCGGTGCCCAGTCGCATGAAGATCCTTTAGTTTCGGCGCGTGACCGCGTAAGCGGCCAAGGCCCGCATGGCCAGGGCCAAAGGCCCGGATTGCGCGGCGTCGATGGAGCCCGCCGCTTCGTCTATAAGCGAAAGCGCCCGCTGTCTTGCTTGATCCACCGCGCCGCTTGCCTGGGCAACGGCTGCCACGCGCGCGAGCATGGCCGCGTCAAACGCCGGCTGCGCGACCGCGGAGTCGCCGGCGCTTTGTTTGTTATCTCTGCCCACGGGACCGAACAAGCGCGCCCGTTCTTCCTGGCTCAATTGCTGCGCGAGGTAAATCATCGGCAGCGAGAGCGTGCCTTTATCCAGATCCGAATGCACGGACTTTCCTAATTGCTGCGGATCTCCGGTGAGGTCCAAACAGTCATCAATGATTTGAAACGCAATGCCTACGTTGATGCCGAATGCTCCCCAACGCTCGACCGTTTCGGAATTGGACCCGCCCAACACCGATCCGATACGGCAGCAAGCGCCGGTAAGGGAAGCGGTTTTATCCCGAATGATAGCGAAATATTCCGATTCACTCAAGTCCAGACGATGCCGGGCTTCCACTTCATGCAATTCGCCGCGAGAAAGCTCCTGGCAAACATCGGCCATAATTTGCACCACGTCCGGGTCGCGCAGGCGGGCCAGCAGCGCGAATGCGGTCGCGTAAAGGTAATCGCCGGTGAGAACCGCGCGTTCGGTTCCCCACCGCGCATGGAACGTGGGCTGCTGCCGACGCAGCGTGGACAGGTCGATAATGTCGTCATGGATGAGTGTCGCTGTGTGGATCAATTCCACGGCCGCGGCCGCGTCGATAAGCGCCTCGCGCCGCGGCGACGGACCGGCCAAGCCGGTCAGCAGCACGAGCGCCGGCCTCAGCCGCTTGCCGCCGGCCGCGATCAAGTACACCACGCGCCGGGCCAGCGGATCTTTGAGCGCGTCTTCCATGCGCTGCGAGACTTGCTCCAGTTCGCGCTGCACCGGTCCCAGCGCTTGGCCGAGCAAAGACGCGGGTGATTCGGTTGAAACAGATGGATCGGTCGCGTCGCTTTTCATGCCATCTCCTGCTTGGTCGCGACAAAAAGGCTGACAAGGCCTCCGGACAAAGGCCGGAAACGCACATCGGTGCCGAGCGACCGCAGCCGCTCGGTGA
>JAHFGY010000134.1:0-5319 GCA_023247195.1 Candidatus Omnitrophota bacterium
AAGGCGCTCCAATCATCAAGCTCAAAAAGTCTCTCCGAAGCAGGTCTCCAGACCGAGCCGCGCGTCGACCACCCCTGCTTGCTTGCCGATCCGCGATCCGCTGGTTCACCACCCCGTGCAGCCCAGCGCCGATGAGAACGCCGACGAACGGGCTGAACGCGAAAAGCGATGCGATTGCCATACCGAGAACCGCTGTGCCTGTGAAAGTAAGTGATGCGCCCAGCGACGCACGCCAGCCGTATACCGGCTGATCGCTTCCCGACTGCCAAACACCCAAAGTTCGGTGAAGGATCGCGGCGGCAAAGAAGATGACTGCGAAGGCCGCGGCGAATGCGCCTATCCAAGGAAGAACAAGCTGAATAGCGGAGGGATTCAGTAAGCTGCCTATAACCGCTGGCGGCCCTTGCGGCAAAATGCCGGATCGGGTCAGCAACGCGAGAACCGTACCGGTGCCCATCCCTTCCACAAAACCACTGATAAAACCTAAAGCGCTCAGCACCAGCCGCGCGCCGGCAGACTCTACGGCAAGCTCGCGCAACCGGTTTTCCGCTCGCTGCCAAACGGTACCGAGCGCGCCGGGCTGCGTCCCCGATGCCGCCGTCGTTGGTAATGGCGGGTACGTCGCTTGACCGGACATTGGCAACCGGCTCAGGAGCCACCCGGTGCCGGCTCCTCCCAGCGCTCCTGCTGTGAGCCATAACATTCTCCTGCGTGACAGCAGGCGCCCTCCGTGAGAACCCCGATACGCCTCGGGCCGCCCCCCAACGGCAGGCTCAAACCGGTAAAGCAGAGCCACCCCGAACGACAGAGAAAAGACGAGCGCGATTATACCCAGCGCAATGCTGCCGAAAATTTGCCAGGCCAAAACGCCCACGATCACTCCGCCGAGCACAGTCGCCAGAAAGAGCGCATACTCCGGCAGCGCTTGGCCTTTCGCGCCCTTACCCAACCGGGAAGGAAAGCCCTGGCTTCCCTTCTGCGCAGGAGGCAAGCGGCTGCCGATTTGATCAGGCGCGAGCTGCTCCACCGAATAGTTTTTCTCTTTGAGCGCCTTTGCCGCGTTCGCGGGCATCTCGCCGATCAATATCGCGGGTATCGACGTGAGTACATGGCCGCCGGAACGCGCCACATCCAAAACCCCTGCGGAGCCGTCATCCGCCATTCCGCCCAACACAACCGCAGTCGCTCCCTTGCCAAGCGCTTCGGCCGCCGACTTGAACAGCCGATCAACAGGCTTGTTCATTTCATCGCCTGGCTGCGCCTTGATGCGAACAAAGAGCGCGCCCTGAGGGGACCTCTCGATTTTCGTTTCCCGGCTTGAATGGATGAACACCACCTCATTGGAAGACAACGAGTGCTGGCCGGAAAAAGCTTCCTCGACATGGCCATCATGCGCTTCTTGCATCCTCTCGAGGTAATCGCTCGGCATCACAAGCCCGATGCCAGTCTCATAGGGATCCAGGTGCTCAAGGATGACAACCGGCGCGTGCGGTTTCGGAAGCCCGCGCAGAAAGTCGATAACCTCCGCAAAACCTGTGGACGCTCCAACCACAATCACCTGATTGTTCAGATCTTCTTCAACCGCTACAGGCGGCGTTGGGGTTGCTGTCGCCGGTCTGGCGGCTTCCTTTGAAGGAACGAGATAGGCGTCCACGAAGCCGTGCAGAAGCACTGCCGTCACAGGGCCCACCAGCCAGAACCACATGCCGCCGGCCAGGTAGCCCAGCGCCATGGGAAGAACACTGGTTACATATGCCGTGAGCGTCGCGCCAAGAGCCGATTGCCAAGTTTCCGTTAGTCCTTGGGCTGAGCGATCGCTGCCGACAATGCCTTGCAGATGAAGGAAGTAACCTACAATGAAAAATACAGCGGTGATAAAGAGGAAAGCAGGTAATGCGGCGGTTACAGCGGGACCAAGCGTTGGAACAAGGCCAGCCAGCCACTGCGGCGGGCCCTGAGGAACTAGCTGGCTGCTCACCAGCATCAGCACGACGGTTCCGAACCCTTCCGTTGCTCCTTGCAGCAACGCTTTAACCGCCACCGGCAACGCCTGCAGCGCCAGAGTTCGGCCCCATGTCCGATCCCATAACCACAGCGACGCGCCCGGCTCAATCTCCATGAGCTTCACGTCCGGCCCGATGGCTTCCATCGTCTGCAATAACGGCAGCGCGAGATCCCATGAGTAGGCTTCAACCGCTTCCGGATGGCCTGCCAGATCCGGATGCTCTCTCAGGAGCGTCTTGACTTGCTCCGGATGCGACGCCATCCAGCCCCAAACCGCCTGCTTAACCTTTTCGGGGGTCTGGTCCGGCACGATCACGAGGTCTCGAGAAAACACTCGGTCTAGGAAATCATAGAACGGTCCTTGAAGATCTCCCGTCTGCTCGAACTGAAGGCGCATATGTTCCATAAACGGGTAGAAGTATTCTGGGTTTTTCTGCTTGAGCGTAGCGAGAAACAGCAAGCCGGTGGCGATAGTACAGGCTTCGTGCGTAGCCAATTCAGCCCGCTGCTGGGCGGTCATCTCCTGGGGGTTCTCCGGAAGAATGCTCAGCGTGCCGATTAACGCATGGGTTACCTCTTCGGTCAGCATCAAGGCCGCATGCACCGTCATGGGACCGATGGCGCTGCCGCTTACTTGCTCGTAGTGCGTTTGCATGATCGGGTGAAACTCGACGAGCAGCCTGCCCTTGACCATGGTCAGCCACGCCTGAAGACTGCCTTGGCCCGCAGTGCCCCCCTCATCTTCGCGCGCTGGCTCGCGGTATCCGATGCGTGACATCAGCGGGTGAATCGAGCTGGTAATCTGCGGTTGCGCCAACTGCTTTGCGAGCGCCTCTATCGCCTGCTGCTCCGGAGTCGCGGCGGTCAGCCCAAGATAAAAGAGAGCTGTTTGCAGCACGTCTCTACGCATCGGTAAGATAGGCTTCCGGGCCCGCATCACGCCGGACGCCGCACGCCCGGCTGCATAAGGAGCAGGTCGTGCGGTAGTGATCATGTGAATACTTGGCATCGCCGGGCGGGTTTGTCGGAATGCGGCTGCTGCCGGCGCGGCCGGAACGGTTTGTCCGGTCATCGCTCTGGCAACGGCTGTGGCGGCATCCCTTTCGTCGTAGAGTCTGTCTAGGTTCTCCCAGTCAAGCGTTTCCCATGTCGGACTCTCGTCCCTTTTGCGTTCGATAAGAGGAGCGATTGTCCGCGTTACATTGATTTGATAGGCCTGCATGGTCTCAAATGAGAAATCCGGGTCATTCTCGGCAGATTCGCGACGCCTAGCAATTTGCCGATAACTTGCGATGAAAGCCCACTGCAGCGACAACCCCGGTCCCCCGCCTAAATGGAAAGGCAACACCAGGTCAATATCATCGAATCTTGTTTGCTTCAGGTGATTGATCACGCCGTCATGAAGCCAATGGGCGTCGGCATCCAGAATGGAGAATAATTCCGTCAACAGTGCCGAGTTAACGCCGGTCATCAGGATCGGCACTGATTGGCCGGTCTTTCGCTCAAAAGCCGAAACAGCAGCGAGCTTAATGAAATCTTCTTCGCTCTCCAGGGGGCTTGCAGGGATAACGACAAGATCTTCGGGTCCGGCATCATCCACAAACAATAATTCGCCGTTTCGCATCCAGACAAATCCCGGTCTGCCTTGCGCCGGCAGGAGTACGCGAGGCGTCGTTCCGGGAAAATCCAGCGCAAGCCAGGCGTTGAGCATGGAGATTGTCGTGAGGAACGATTCTCCCTTCTCTCGCGAGTATGGTTCAACGGTGCGCTCCGAACGAAGGTTTAAAAACACCGCTGGACGGAGGATGCTGACGATAGCTGCTCCATTCGGATATGCGGAGGCTGATTGCTGCAGCGTGATGGTGTTGTAGAGATGGGTTAACAGAGCATTTGCATCGTCGGGTGCATACGTTAGCCCTAGAGATCTGCCTTCCAGTTCGGCGATAGCCTGGCTGCGTTCGGTTTCATCCCCGAACAGGCTGCGCGTCTGGGCAATCCGGTTTAATAGCTCCTCGCGCGTTTGGGCCAGCCGTGCTTGCACACCCTCCGCGCTTTCGCCGGGAGGCATAAGCTCATAGAGTGATTTTCGAATCTGGCTTCTTGCCGGCAACAGCAGCGGAGCATCCTCAAGAGCTACCCAATGGATCGTGACATCCCTTCTTCCCCGCATTCGCGCGAGCTGGACCATCTGTGCGCTCGAAGCCATAATATTTTTTTCGTCTCGCGGGACGGTCTTTTCCATAGAAGAAACAAAATGCATTGGCAACCGCTCGATATCGGCAGGAAGAGTCGCTTGAAACCCGTCGGGCGTCACAATCGTGAAAACAAGTTGAGCGGAAGGATCCATTGCCCGTAGCAGGTCGTTGTCAGCGACCCCCTTCGGGTAAAAAGTACCGATATCGGCGGCGGCTTGGTCGCTCAATGATCGCAACTGCTCCGAGGTAAAGGGAATAAGATTGAACTGATCGCCGATGCTGTCAACGACTCCCTGGAAGAGTTTCTGCGTCTCGCCCAGATGGCCTAGAATTCTGCCGGCGGTCTGCTCGACAAGCGGCAGCAGCACCAAGATCGTGGGCTTACTGGGATCATAGGCGTAGGCTGCTCTGAGGTCTCCGGCTCCAAACTGTCGAATATCTTTCTGCTCCGGGTGAACGAAGGCAAATTCAAGTTGGTCGCCGGGCAGAATTTCGTCTTCGGGAACCAAGTTACGGCCGGCGCGCCGAATCTGCAAATAATGGCGAAGAACCGGCGACCCGGGTACAAAAAGCCGATCCGCAACTTCCGGCGATCGCGGGGTCAGATCCAGGTACAGTTCCTGGATCAGTTGCGCGACCGTGCGGCTTTGAACGCTCACCGGAAGCTTTCGATCGCCTACCGCCTCGGTAAGAACAAGGGTTACGGATATCCTAGATGGTGTTGCCCGCTCGCCCATCTGTGCCGGTTTTGTTCCTTTGTAGAACCAGGCGTCTTGTTTGCCCCAGCGAGCTACAATAAAACGAGACCGGGGATACGTTTCGCCCAATCCTTCCATGAAGCCTTGGTCCTGTGCCCCCACTTCAAAGCCGACCTCTTGCAGAACACGGATGATCGCATCCTTCTGCTTCATCATTTCGCTGACGATAACAACCTGCCCGTCCGGCCTTACGATTCGATAGGCCTCCTTCACAAAATCTATCAAAACCTCGGGCCGCAATTCCTCATGCCTCGGAAAGTTCAGCATGACCAGCCCAACGGATGAGTCTTCGATTCCGGTGTGCCGAGCATCTTTAACTGCCAGGTGCTTGGGAAGCTCGTTAAGCCGGCTGGGGGGATAGG
>JAHFGY010000134.1:5329-5828 GCA_023247195.1 Candidatus Omnitrophota bacterium
TAGAGTTCCAGCACCTCTCCCTCACCCGTCATGAAGTCGACTGCCTTATCCGGGGATGTATTGCGGTTGAAATCGGCTTCCAGCGCCTCGTTCCTCGCTTCCATCTCATCCAACACGCGGCTCGTGGCAATGCCTGCGCCGGGATAGGTAATTTGAATCCAATCGTTTAAGGCCAGCGGGAAGGAACGGTTCCTCAAGACAGCCCACTCCTCGGCATTCAATTGGAACAGTCGAATGAACCCATCCACCTGATCTGGGGACGCGTTTGTCAGCAAGCGAATGAGCGGCTGAGATACATCCGCTACCGCTTCTCCGCGGCGTTGCCTGAAAGGTTCTATGACGTAAAACTCTTTCGCATACAGGGCCGTGAGTGCCTGCCGGATGTTTTCGTCCGCCCAAAAGAGGCGGCGAATCCCTTCAAAAGATTCAGTTCGGTACGCGTCCGACAAGGACCTGTTGACTTCAGCAGGCATGTCTTTCAGGGGGATTCTCAACTCGT
>JAHFGY010000135.1 GCA_023247195.1 Candidatus Omnitrophota bacterium
TACTACGCGGCGCTGCGCCTCGCCTCGCAGCAGATCCCTGAGGGCGAAGAACGCGAGGCGCTGACGCAAGAGAGGCGCCGCGTGCGCGCATGGCTCACCCGCATCGGCACTAACCGCGGCTTCCGGCTGCCGGATTTTGTGGATCCGGTCCAGGCGCTCGATGTGTACACGCACGCGCTCTTGGTCGGTCCGGAGTCGCACTTGGAAGACGGAGCGTTCGGTTCTTCCGATGAACTGGCAGCGTGGGCCAAGCACCACGTGGAGGCGCTAGAATCCCGCTTCAAAGTGCCGGACTCCGCCTTATATGATTATACGGACGCTGCTGAGGCGGAAGCGGCCGGCCGCTCGCGCGCCGGCTGGCTCGAGGGTACGGAACAGGTGGTTGTCGCGTACCGGACCTGGGCGCATTGGTTCGCCGGGCAAGGGGATAACGAGTACGCCGGCTACCTGAATACGCTCGCCAACGCGTCCCACGCGGCGGTCAAGCACTTCAAGCTCACTTACGCCGACGGTGCGGCGATTCCGAACACGGACGCTCCGATCGCCTTTCGGACGTTTCAAGATGGTTGGCGCGCTCGGCCTTCCACGGAGCCTGCGCTGAACGGAACCACTTGGACATACTTCGGTGAAGTCGGTTACAATCCTTTCACGATGCCTCTACCTCATCCTTCAGCCAATCAGGATACGCAGGATCTCTAGTTAAGGCTTCATGCGCATCCAGACAAAGACCGCGGCAACGCTGTTGCTGTTGTCGTTGGTGCCGATGGCCATCGTCGGCGGGCTGGCGTACACCATGGCCGGCAGGATAACGCGAAATAGTCTCGCGGCATCCTTTAGCACGGCCGCCCAAGTGCTCGGAGAACAGATCGAGCGCTCGGTCTATGATGCCTACCAGAATGTCCTTGTCTGGGCTGATCTGGACGTCATGCAACAGGTTATCTCCGGCGACGCGGACGGACGCCTCACTTCCTTTGTTCTTCCCCTTGGCCGCCAATTCGACGATTTTGCCGCGATCACCGTTCTCAACCGATCGGGAGAAGTCGTTGCCGGGAACAATCTATCGATGGTTGGGTACTCTTATGCCGGCTCAGACTGCGCCGCCGCGCTTACCGGGAAACCGCATGCCGGCGAACCTCAGCTGGATTCAGCCACGGGCCGATGGGTGCTGCCGATGTCGGCGCCGATCCGGGCCGCCTACGACGAGGGCGATACGATCGGCGTGCTTTGCGCGCTCTGGAGGCTCGACCAGCTGGGCGGCATCGTGCAGCCTTCGGAAGACTCGCAAGACCGGAAGAAAGTGATGATCGTGCGCCGGGACGGGCTTGTCATCGCGTCGCCTTTGCGGGAACAGGTATTTTCGCGCAACCTAAAAACCGAAGGAACCGCAGCAGTGATCCGCGTGCTTCGCGGCGAGCGCGGCACGCGCATCGATCACGTGGATGCGGGCGGGCAAGCGCTCGTGGCCTACGAGCCGCTGAAACCCTACCGGCTGCTCCCGAACCTCGGCTGGGGCGTGCTGGTTTGGCAGGACACGAGCGAGGCGTTCGCATCCTTGCGCCGGCTGCGGCTGTTTATGCTTGGCCTGGGCACGTTCATCGGCTGCAGCGTGATCGCGCTGTCGTTTGTCTTGAGCCGCCAGCTGACCGGGCCGATCTTCACCATCGCGCAAGCTGCGAGCCGCTTGGCACAGGGAGAGTTTGAGCCGGCTGAGGTGCCGCACACCCGCGATGAGCTGGAAAGCCTTGCGGTCGCCTTTAACCAGATGGTCGAAGACCTCCGGCAGCAGCGCACGCAGCTGGTGCAAAAGGAATACGTCGACAACATCCTCGCGAGCATGAACGACGCGTTGATGGTGGTGGACCCGAGCGGGCGCATCAAACTCGTGAACCGCGCGGCGTGCGAGCTGCTCGGCTACGCGGAAGCGGAGTTGGTTTCTCAGCCCGTGGCGCGGCTTTTCCCGGAAGACGGCGTGATCTCCCGGCCCGCGCCCGCCTCGCTTGCGGGCACCGGGCCGACCCGGCAGATGATGGAAACCGCGTACCGCGCCAAAGGCGGCCGGCGCATCCCGATCCTTTTTTCCAGCGCAACGCTTTACGGCACCGACGGAGCCATTCAAGGCATTGTGTGCGTCGCGCAGGACATCAGCCGCATCAAGCAGGCCGAAGAAGCCTCGTCGCGTTTAGCCGCGATCGTGGAGTCTTCGCATGACGCGATTCTGAGCCAAACCCTCACGGGAGAGATCGTGAGCTGGAACGCGGGCGCGGAGCGGCTCTACGGCTACGCGGCTTCGGAGATGGTCGGCCGCAATCTTTCCGCTATTGTGCCGCCCGAACGGTATGTCGAATTGGACGGTTTCCGCGCGCGCGCATCGAACGGCGAGCGCGTAGGGCCTGTTGAGACAATCGGTTTGCGCAAAGACGGGCAGCGCATCCCGGTATCTTTGACGGTTTCGCCCATGCGCGACGGCTCCGGGCGCGTCATGGCGGCGTGCACCATCGTGCGCGACATCACTCAACAGAAGCAGGCAGAAGAAAAGCTCATGCAGCTCAACACGGACTTGGGAAAGAGCCAGCAAGAGCTGATCAGCACCGTCGAGGATTTGAGGCGCTCGCACCAAGAGCTGAAGGACGCGCAGCTCCAGCTGATTCAAGCAGTGAAGCTGGAATCGGTCGGCCGCCTGGCCGCCGGCGTTGCGCATGAAGTGAAAAATCCGCTGGCGATCATCCTCATGGGTTTGGAATACCTGAAAAAGATCGCGGTCGACGATTCAAACACGGAATCCGTTGTGAATGAGATGACGCAGGCGGTGAACCGCGCGGACAGCGTGGTCCGGGGAATGCTGGATTTCGCGTCGTCCAATCGGGTGGATCTGTCGCAGGTGAGCTTGCACACGGTGATGGATCAGGCGTTGCTCCTGGTCAAGCATGAGTTCGTGCGCTCCCATGTGAAGGTCGATCGCGAGTACGCTGCGGATCTGCCGGATTTTCCGCTGGACCGCGGGAAAATGGAGCAGGTCTTCGTGAACCTGTTCCTCAATGCCGCGCATGCGATGCCGGACAGCGGCAAGCTGAGCATCCGGACGTCGCTGCGCGTGCTGAGCGAAGCCGGCCCCGGCATCGGCAAGCGCAGCAGCGATTTCTTCCACCTCGGCGAAAAAGTGGTCGCGGTTGAAGTGGACGATTCCGGCACCGGCATCCCGGAGGAGAAGCTATCGAAGATTTTTGATCCGTTCTTTACGACGAAGCCGACAGGTAAGGGCACGGGTCTCGGGTTGACCGTGGTGCGCAAGATCATCGAGCTTCACCGCGGCAGCATTGATATCCATAATCGGCCGGACGGCAAAGGGGTGCGTGTCACGCTCCTTTTCAAGATCCCGGAGAATACGGCTTGAAGGCGCTGCGTGTCCTCTACGCCGGCGATGGCCGCGCTGGCCAAGCCGCGGATTACCTGCTTGCGGTTCTGCGCCGGATGCGCGCGCGCGCGCGGTACGTTCCGTCGAAGCAGCGCCTGCCATCGTCGGCGCTCCGTGGGGTCGACGTTCTGATCTTCAGCGACTACGGTCGCGACCGGCTTTCCCGATCCGTGGAAGCCCAAGCGCTCGCGCGGATCCGAGGCGGGACAGGATTCCTGATGGTCGGCGGCTGGGGATCGTTCTCGGCCAAGTACGGAAATTGGCACCGGTCTCCGCTGGCCGAACTCCTGCCGGTTGAGTGCTTGGGAAAAGACGACCGGACAAATTTGCCGACCGGAGCGCTGGTCGCGCCTCTGAAGGACCACGCGGTCTTGGACAGCGTCTCATGGAAGCTGCCACCGGTTGTGTGCGGATTGAATCGGACCCGGCTCAAAGCCGGATCTGAGCTGATTCTCGCGGCTTATCCGATCGCGGCCAGGGTGCGTCCGGGCGCGCGGCCAGTTCTTTCCACCGCTAAAACAAGTTATCCCTTGCTGGCCTTGACCCGCTCGCCGGCACCCCGTGTCGCCGCCTTTACCGCGGACATCGCGCCGCATTGGTGCGGCGGACTGGTTGACTGGGGAACGAAGCGGCTGATCCTGCCTCTGCCGCAAGGCCGCCGCATCGAAGTCGGCGAGGATTACGCCCGTTTCCTCGCTTCGCTGATCGGCTGGCTCGCCCAGCGTCGATAACTTACCGCTTCCTTACTTACCTGAATTTTACCCTGCTCATATAGGGCCTCAACAGGCTAGGGCTATGCTCCAGCGTGGAGCATCCCATGCAAAGACTAACCTGTCGTCTGCTTGCAGCCACGCTGTTTTTTGCCTCTCTGCCGGCTGAGTTGTTCGCTTTCACGCTTCCGCAACCCGCTGTCCCTTTTCGCCTTCCTGGCGCGTCCGAGATCACCGTTCCCGCTCAAATGGGATCCGTTGTCGAACGCTGGCAGCCGGCCGATGTACCCGCCGCCGGGCTTGTCTTCATTTTTCAGGATGTGCACACGCATATGGAGGCGCAGGTTCGCCTGAGCCAGCTTTTGGCGTATTTGCAGGCAAAATTTTCTCTCGAACAGGTGTTGCTGGAAGGAGCGACCGGCCGGTGCGACATCGCGGCTTTCACCTCTTTTCCAGATGCGGCGCTGAACGAACAAGCTGCTCTCTGGCTGATGGAACAAGGCATTTTCACTGGGGCGGAGTATTACGGAGTCGCGCATCCCGGTCGCATCGCCCTATCAGGAGTCGAGGATCCGGGCCTTTACTCTCGGCAACTGGCGTTCTACCGATCCTCCGCGCAGCAGCGCGTAGCAGCGCTGCGATTTCTTCAAGAATTGCGTATCGCTCTGGCGAAACAGGAGAAAAACCTTCCCCGCGGCGTTCGGCGATTGCTCTCGGCGCAGATAAGCATGGAAGAAGACAGAGGGGGGAACCATGCGGCGGCATTCATGGAAGAGTTGGAGTCCGCTCTTCGCCAGGAGCATTTCGATCTCGAGCCGTACCCCCACCTGGTCCAGTGCTTTCGGGATCGTTCTGGAATCGGAACGCTTGATTACCGATCTGTTCAAGAGGAACTTCGGAGCTTACTGACCCTCCTATGGCGTCGGTTGGATATTCAGGATCGGGATGAATTGCGCGCGCTGGCTCGAGCGATCCAGTTTGGCGAGAATTCCTCCTGGGAATACTACGCGAAGGTCCGGCGCCTGGCCTGCGAAAAAGGCGGTTTCTGCGGAGAATCTTTGCCGTATCCGACTTTGAGGGAGTACTTCCGGCGCGCGGACATGTTCCAAGAAACCCAGACCCGCGAGGTCTGGGCGGAAGCCATGCTTGCGGCCCGCGATTTGGAAGAACGCTTGGTGCAAACACCCGCCCAGCGGGCGTTGCTCCACGGGATCTCGCTTACCCGCATCTTGGATCGTCTTTTGCGCATTCAGCTGACGCCGGCCCAATGGATCGAGTGCCAGCAAGCCTTTTCGGCCGGCATCCGGCTTGTCATCTCAGACGCCTTTGAGCAATGGGATATACCCATTCCCATCCGCGAAGAAGAACTTCAGTCACTCATTGAAACAGCGAGGCAGCAGCTTGAGTTCTACCACTTGGCAGAGGAGCGGAATGACGCGCTGGCCGGCGGCACCATCGCAAAGCTCGCCCAGTCGGATAAGAAACTTGGCTTCTTAAGCGTCGGTGGATTCCATACCCTCGCTATTCTCCAGCGTTTTAAGGAAGAGCAGATTGCCTATGTTGTCCTCTCGCCCGCGGTATCAGAGCCGTTGAATCAGGATCGTTACCTCGCGCGGCTGCAAGGCCCAACCGTGTTCGCCAAACTCCACAAAAGGGCGGCGAATCAAGCCATG
>JAHFGY010000136.1 GCA_023247195.1 Candidatus Omnitrophota bacterium
ACCTTCTCGCGCGCTCCACCGCTTCGTTTGCTTCATCGGGGGAAACGCCTCCTTTGCGGCAGCCGCTCGTGCTCCGAGGATTATTTCTGTGGATCGCCTTGCTCGCGGTGTCGGCCGTGATCTTGCTCGCCCTGGTGTTTCAGTCCCGTATCACGCTGCGGCGGCTCGAGGCCGAGTGGAAAAGCATGGAGCCTGGCTACGCATCTTATCTGGCGTTGAGCCGCGAGGAAAATCGTTTGCGAGCCATCCTCTCCGCCGGAGAATCGATCCGCTCGCAGCGGCCATTGTGGGACGGCCTCCTGAAAGAGATCGCGGCGCAGCTTCCGGAGACCGTCCGGCTCACCGCCTTCCATGCCGAGCATCAGCCGGGCGACCCGCCTTTCAAAGTGCAAATCCGTTTTTTGGCCGCTGTCGACCCCAAGGAACCGGAGCCGCAAGCCGCGCTAGTGGCGTTGGGCGAAGCGATGGAAGCCTCTCCATTTTTTTCGAATGTGCGGCTGGCGCGCTCGGAGCGGCCCGCAGACCCCGACAAGCCCCTGCTGTTCGAAATGGCGTGCCATTTGGAATGAAATCCTTCATGGACGCGCGCGGATGGCAGGGCTGGCTGGGGCTTTCGGCGATTCTTGTGCTGGCCGCGGTGGTCGGGATGCGCGTGATTTTTATGCCGGCCTGGGGCAAGCTCCAGGAGAAGCGGGCGTTGATCACGGATTTGCGCGTGAAGCTCGCGGACGCGCGGGATCTTGTCAACCGCCTGCCGGAGCAGCAAGAGCGGGTGGCTCAAGCGCGGCGTCATCTCGCGGAAGCGCAAACGCAAACAGGCGGAGGCAGCAGCCTCGCGCGGATTCTCGATCAATTGGACACGTGCGCGGAAAACGCCGGCGTGCGCATGAGCATCACCCAAGAATCCGCGGCCATGCAATCGGTTCCCATCAAAGCGGAAATCAGAGGCAGCTTTTTCGCGATCGGCCGGTTTTTTTCGCTGCTTGCGCAGGCGCCTTTTGCGTGGCAGGTGAACCATCTCAGCCTGGAACAATCCGCCGACGGCCAGGCGGATTTGCAGGCGCGGCTTGAAATGGAGCTGCTTGTTGCCGGAGCCGACGATGCAGGGTGATCGCTCCAAAGCCGTTGCGCTGGGCTTGCTTTGCCTGGTATGCGCAGGCGTGTACCTGCGCGCTTTTCGCACCACCGCGCAGACGGCGCAAAACCAGCCGATCGCCGAGCAAGGCGCGGATGCTCGCGCGCCCTCTCCGGCCACGCAGGCTGATATTGCCAAGACTCGGCAGGCTCAACGCGAGCGTTCCGAAGCCTCAAGCTGGTCACGGGATCCGTTCACATTCGGCAAAGGCGGTCTTTTGTCGCTTTCCGGAATCCTGTGGGACCCGGCCACGCCTTTGGCCATCATCAACGGCACGGCCGTTGCTATCGGAGACACGGTGGACGGTTTTCGCCTCATGGGGATCACGCAGAACCACGTGACACTCAGCGATGGCAACCAAACGGTCGATCTTGAGGTGAATCACTGATCATGGCCGCGCGATTGGGTATCCTGGGAGACGGCGGGTGGGGAACCGCTTTGGCGCTGCACCTGACCCGGCGCGGGCACCGCGTGGCGCTCTGGGGAGCCTTTGGTCCGTACGCGGCGCAGATCCGCCGAACCCGCCGCAATCCCAAATACCTGCCCGGCTTCTCGCTTCCGGCGGCGGTGCGCGTCACGGCCGATCTCGACGAAGCGCTTGAGAAAGCGGACGGGCTCATCGTTGCGGTGCCGTCGCAGTATTTGCGCAGCGTGGTTTCTCGCTTGAAGCGGGCGCGGCTCGGCCAATGCGCGGTTATCAGCGTGGCAAAAGGGATCGAAGTCGGCACGCAGCTGCGCATGTCCGAAGTGATCGAGCAAGAGCTCGGCCGGGTGCGGTTGGGCGTGCTTTCCGGACCCAGTATTGCCGCGGAAGTGGCCGCGGGAAAGCCCGCGAGCTTGGTGGCGGCGTCATCCAAGGCGGCCATTGCTCAGCAGATCCAAGCCTGGTTCATGGACAGCCGGATGCGCGTTTATACCTCGACGGATGTGGTCGGCGTGGAGCTTGGCGGCGCCCTGAAAAACCCCATCGCGATTGCCGCGGGCGTGGGCGATGGCCTCGGGCTCGGAGCCAACGCAAAAGCCGCGCTTCTCACGCGCGGGGTGGTGGAAATGGCGCGGCTCGGCAGCGCGCTCGGCGCGCGCAAAGAAACCTTTTGGGGCCTGAGCGGTCTGGGCGACCTGATGACCACCTGCTTGTCCGGCCGCAATCGCCGGCTCGGGGAGCAGCTGGGGCAAGGCAAGTTGCTGAAGGCGATTCTCGCGTCAACGGCTATGGTGATTGAGGGCGTGGAAACATCCCGCTCCGCGGTTGCGCTGGCGAAGCGCCACGGCGTCGAGCTCCCGATCGTGGAGCAAGTGCACGCTATCCTCTTTAAGCGCCGAAGCCCCCATCGGGCACTCAGCCTTCTCATGGGCCGCCGCGGCCGGGCCGAATTCCGTTCGTTCCCCCGGTAGAGTAAGACCCCTCTTTGTGTTAGAATCACCCTTTCACCGGGGCGTGGCTCAGCTTGGCTAGAGCGCCTGAATGGGGTTCAGGAGGTCGAGAGTTCAAATCTCTCCGCCCCGACCATCCCTGAGCGAGAGCGTTAAAGGGCTACGGCAAATGGCCGTAGCCCTTTTACTTTCAGAATTCAAATATAAAGTTGCTTACTTTCTTGCGATTGACACTTTCCGCTCGCATCTGTTTAAATCGACGTAATCAAGTTGTAAGGTTCCTACCTGCCTGTCGCCGGCCGCTCACGGTAGAGATATGACGCTGAGAAAGTTACGAAGGCGAAAAGCAAGCGCTTTCAAGTTTGTTGCGGTCGCTATCCTTACGATCTTCTCGCCAGAGACACCGGTTTCAAGCCAGCTAGCCTCCCCTGATTTTGCCGCGTCGGAGTTTACTTTCCCGAAGGAATGGGGATCCGTCGCGTTCATCGAAACTCCTCCCTCGGTTTCCTCCGGAAAGACCATCGTGTTTATCCAGGATGCGCATGTGAACTACCAAGCGCAAAAGAACACGGCGGCGATCGTTGACGATTTGGCTAGCCGATATGGTGTGCGCTTGATACTGCTCGAAGGCGGGGAGGGGGACGGCAGCCTTGCCTTTATGCGGAAACGCGGAACCCCGTCGGCTCGCTTGCAAGTGGCGGAAGAAGATCTCCGGAAAGGTTTGCTCTCCGGCGCCGAATACTTGGATATCGTCTCCGAACACCCGCTTATCCTTTGGGGCATTGAAGATGCCCAGCTGTACGCGGAAAACTACTCCGGCTTTCTGGAAGCCGAAGAAGCCCGGCAATCCCTCGAACCGGAGATAGCTTCCCTCCGCGCCATCATCGAGCAGCTCAAGGCGGCGGTTTTCAGCGAGCCATTGCGCGCGCTGGAAGCCCGTCAAAAAGCGTTCAAAGCTAACGAGCTGGCATTAGGGGAATATGTCCGCTGGCTCGCCGACCACGGTGACCAGTTGCCTCTCGCCGAATACCCGATGCTGAAGCGTTTCGCAGGCCTAAGCGCCTCATCGAATCTCGATATGGCTTTGGTCGCTGAAGACCAGCGGAAACTGCTTCGTGATCTCCAGTCGAAAGCGGACCCGGAAGCGTTCGCTCCGCTTAGACAGGCGGGGCAGGATGTGAAAAGCGGAAAGGCGCCCGCCTCGGCGTTTTATCTCGAACTGGCCGCGCTTGCCGAACGTTCCGGAGCCGATGCCGCAGCCTATCCGTACCTCTCGGATTACGTCGAGTATCTGAAAGCCAAGTCGGCTTTGCAGCCGCGCGTTTTATGGGAAGATCTGCGCCGATATCAGGATGCGCTGAAAAGGAAGTTAGCCCAATCGGCGGATGAGAGTGCTTTGCTCGAAGCCGGCGAAAATCTCGAATGGGTCGAGAATTTGCTCGCGCTGCGCTGGACGTCGACGGATTGGGAGAAGTTCGAAGTGTCGCCTGAACGGCTGAAGATCAGCACTTGGCTTCCGGCTCTTCTTGAGCTGGCTCAGCGCCAAGGAAACGAGACGGCCTGGCAAGGCGACATTGCCGGGATCGACAAGCAAGTATCGCGCGCGCTGCGCTTCTATGAAGCCGCGAGGCAGCGCAACGAAGCGTTGGTTTCCCGGGCGCTCGGCAAGATGGAACAGGTGGGCGACCCGGTCGCTGTGATGGTCGCCGGCGGATTCCACACCGACGCTTGCGTGAAGCTTCTGGCTGATCGCGGCATTCAAGTTCTGGTTATCACGCCTTCGGTCGGACCTGCCGATGACGGCGCGCGGTATGCCGCGCTGCTGAAGGAAAAAATGGAAATGCTGAAGACTCCTTTCGCGAAGTCCTACGCAAAGAAGGAAACGCCATGATCCTGCGCATGCGCCCGTTGTCCCGCCCGCTCAGCGGTTTCGTCGCAATCATGATGGCATTGGCCGTCGAAATGCCCGCCGCGGCGGCGCTCGCCTCAACCGACGGGTTGGCTTTGCCGCTATCGGTTGGCACTTCTTTGCCTCCATCCGAATCCTGGCGCATGCTCGCGGCATCGTTCCCGCCGCTTCGTGCCGGCCAGCCGCTGCCTGATTGGACGCTCCGGACCGGCCATGTCTGGTTTGACCTTGCCGAGCTTGAATCAGGCGATTCGCGCGCGCTGCTGAATCTGCTCCAGTACTGGCGTTCGCTCCTCGACCAGGCGGAGAAAGAAGGCGTTTCCGTGCAAGAGTTGTTTGCGCAAGGCAAAGTGCTGCTCAAGCCGGTTTGGTGGGACCCCAAAGCCGATTCTGAAGCGGCTGCTGCACAGGGTCTCGAAGCCCGCATTCGCAACCTGAATGCGTTCGCGGGTACGGAATTTGATCCGGCCTGGTTCATGGTTGTCCGCGGCGAATTTCAGCAAGCGGCCGAGCAGTTCCGCGGCCGCGTGGGGACGGGTGGATCTTCCACCGTTGCCGCGCGCGCTGCGGGCTCGCAATCGCAGGGGCGAAGAATCAATCTGGAGGAAGAGGCGAATCGCTGGGAGCGGGAGCAGCGGCTGGTCCGCTATGACGATCATCCGGCCGGCGCGTGGGGGCTCCGTATCAACGAATCTATCGACAACGGAGCCAATCAGAACTTGAATGAATTGCAGACCGTTATCGAGGTGGCCCGCATGATCACCCGCGGGTATGCCGGCCGATACCAAATCGAAATCGTCGGCGTGGATTTAGGCGATCAACGGTACCTGGTCGAAGCGAACCCCGAACAAAACGAGCGCTCTCTGCGCGTCATCAGCCGGCGGCTCGACGAAAGCAGCTACGATGCCGACAATCCTCCAAAGATCCGCATTTATATCCCGAAAGCGCTGCTCGACGAAGCGTATTCGACCGAATCCCCCAGCGCTGAACTCGCCGCGGAAATCCTGCACGAAGTCTGGCAGCAGGCTCCGGCGCAAGCCTATTCCGATAACGTGCTGGCTCCTCCGCGCGCGGAGCATTCTCCCCAAATCTGGCCCGGCGGTCCGGCTCCGCACTGGTGGGTCGCGCAGGCCGAGGCGCGCGTCCTCAAGTGGCAGCAGACTCCATGGGGAGCGTTGCCCCCGCGCGAAGCCGGCGAGGTCGAGCGCGCCTTGGCTGGAGCGGCTCAAGGAAACGAGGCGGATCTTACCTATCTCGAAAGCCTCGCAGCCGGCGGCGAAGGCTACCTGGAAACCCTTAGCGATGCCGAGCGCGCCGATCGAGAAGGGTTGGA